>DATKNT010000174.1:0-16738 GCA_035541175.1 Gaiellaceae bacterium | reverse complement strand
CGGGGACCTGGAAGACCTCGGCCGCGACGACGCCCGCCGCCAGGAGCGCGAGCGTCGTCGTCGGCCCGTCCACGCATTTCACGGCCGCGACCGTGACCGCCGTCGCACCGGCCACGATCGTGCCGATGAGCAGTGCGCGTGCTACCAGCGCCACTTACCGGGCGCTCCCGCGGCGACGATGAAGGCCGCGATGATGGCAACGCGATAGATCCAGGGGCGATACCGACGCATCTCACACGCTCCTCTCTCGGGTACCTCACCTTGTGGATCGTGTCGCGACCTTTCACCAGCCCTCGAACGAGGGAACCGGCAGATTCCCTCGGACGAGTGACCCGCCTGCCCGATGCCGGAGCGCCACGTCCCGGGGTCAGACCCCGGGACGTGGCTGCAGGAGTCAGCGGAACGGGTCGTCGAGGAACGGGAGGTTCTTGTGACCGACCTTCTCGAGCAGGTTCTCCGCGAAGGCGTCGCGCTCCCCGGCGTGCCGGCGCGCCATCTTCAGCGCCTCGTACTCCTCGCCCTGCGGCCCCGGGTGCGGCTGCGGCCGCGTCCGGTGCGTCCCGGGGTCAGACCCCGGGACCTGTCCGGTTTGTCGCGTCCGGGCTCCGAATCCGCTGCCGCGCCCGACATGGCGGGCGCGGCCCGCCCAGATTCGGCACGAGTTCGCTCTCGCCAAGACCTGCGAGCGGAAAGCGAAGCGCGCCCGGCCCGCGCGAAGCGGGCGATGCAGATCGAACATGGCCCCGGGAGGAGTCGAACCTCCGCACGCAGATTCGAAGTCTGCCGCTCTATCCGCTGAGCTACGGGGCCGGTGGCCAGAGAGTAGCCCGACGGCTACGCGGCGACGGGCGCGCCGTACTTCCGCCTCAGGTACGCGAGATACGGCTTCGCGTCGATCGTCGTGCCGACGGCTCGTCGCAGTGTCTCCTGCGGCGGGTACTTGCGTCCGTTCGCGTGCACGCGCTCGCCGAGCCACTCGCGGATCGCGCCGAACTCGCCGCGCTCGACCCGCTCGTCGAGCTCGGGCACCTCCTCGGCCATCTTCTCCCAGAGCTGGACGGACATGACCGTGCCGAGCAGGTACGTCGAGAAGTAGCCGATCAGCCCGGCCGACCAGTGGACGTCCTGGAGGACGCCGTGCGCGTCGTCCGGCACCTCGACCCCGAGGTACTCCTCCATCCGCTCGTTCCAGATCCGCGGCAGGTCGGACAGCTCGACGCGGCCGTTGACGATGTCCTGCTCGAGCTCGAAGCGGAGGATCACGTGCAGCCCGTACGTGACCTCGTCGGCGCGGATCCGGATCAGCGACGGCTGCACCTTGTTGATCGCCGCGTAGAACCGGTCGAGCTCGACGCCGCCGAGCTGCCCCGGGAAGCGCGCCTGGAGCCGCGGGTAGAAGTACCGCCAGAACGGCAGGCCGCGCCCGACGAGGTTCTCCCAGAGCCGGCTCTGAGACTCGTGGATGCCGAGCGAGGACGCCTGGCCGATCGGGAGGTGCGCGATGTCGCGCCGGACCTGGTGCTGGTAGAGCCCGTGCCCGTACTCGTGCATCGTCGAGAAGAGCGACTCGAGCGAGTCCGGGTAGTAGTGCGTCGTGACCCGGATGTCGTCGATCCCGGTGCCGGACGCGAACGGATGCTCGGTCGGGTCGATCCGCCATGTGTCGGGACGGTGACCGAAGAGATCCACCACCTCCTGTCCGAGCGCGATCTGCGGCCCGATCGGGAAGTCCGCGCTCAGGAACGAATCGTCGGTCTCGCCGTCCCGCAGCTCCGCGATCAGCGGCACGAGCTCGGCCTTGATCTCCGCGAAGATCCGCGTCACGTCGGCCGACTTCGTCTCCGGCTCGAAGTCGTCGAGGAGGATGTCGTACGGCTCGTCCGTCGGGTCGAAGCACGCGATGTAGCGGCGCCGCAGCTCGACGGCGCGCTCGAGCGCCGGCAGGAAGAGCGCGAAGTTCGACGTCGCCTTCGCCTCGAGCCAGACCGGCGCCGCCTCCGCCGCCGCCCGCGCCATCTCGGCGGCGAGCTCCGGCGGGACGCGGACGGCCTTGTCGTGGTCGCGGCGCAGGACGCGGATCAGCGCGGCGGCGTCCGAGTCGGGGTCGAGTGACTCCTCGAGCGGACGCAGCTCGTCGAGCAGGCGGCCGACCTCGGGGTCGATCAGCTCCTCGTGGCCGAGCTGCTGCAGCAGCCCGATGTGCCCGCCGCGGCTCATCGCGCCCGCCGGCGGCATGATCGTCCGCTGGTCCCAGACGAGCAGCGACGCGATCGCGCCGAGCCCCTGGATCCGCTCTGCGCGCGACTTCAGCTGGGCGAGGGCGTCGGACACGGAGGGAGAGGGTAGCGACAGCGCTGCCGTTTGTGCGCAAGTTCCCTCGATGGGGGGCAGGCCGCCCGCGACGGCCCCGGGCATGCACTACGCAAGGGGGCCTGCGAGGGTGCAAGATCTCCGTACCGAATGCGAATCCGCACCATGAAGGGAGAGAGCAGATGTTCAGACGCAGGCCACTGATGCGCGCTGCGGTCGTCGGCGGTACCGCGTACTACGCGGGCAAGAAGGGCGCCGAGGCCGGGCAGCGCGAGGCCGACCAGAACGCCGCGATCGCCGACCTCCAGGCGCAGCAGTACCAGCAGCAGGCCTACCAGCAGGCGCCGCCGGCCGCGGGCGGCATGTCCGAGGACTCGATCGAGAAGCTCAAGCAGCTCGCGCAGCTGCACGAGCAGGGCGTCCTGACGGACGCGGAGTTCGAGGTCCAGAAGCAGAAGATCCTGCAGGGGATGTGAGGGGCGCGATGGCAATCGGACCCGTACAGATGCTCATGCTCGGCTTCGAGGAGCCGAAGGTCACCGGCGAGATCATGGCGGAGCTGCGGCGGCTGAAGGAGCAGGACATCGTCCGCCTGATCGACGCGATCGTCGTCCGGAAGGACGCGGACGGAAACGTCGAGTCCGTACAGATGAGCGACCTGAGCGAGGACGAGGCGATGGAGTTCGGCGCGACCGTCGGCGCGCTGATCGGGCTCGGCCTCGAGGGCGAAGAGGGCGCCGAGGCCGGCGCCGAGGCCGGCGCCGAGGCCGGCGCGGACGGCCACGTCCTCGACGAGAGCCAGGTCTGGTACGCCGCGGACGCGATCCCGCCGGACACCGCCGCCGCGATCGCGCTGATCGAGCACCGCTGGGCGATCCCGCTCCGCGACAAGATCGCCGCGGCCGGCGGGTTCCCGCTCGCCGACGAGTGGATCCATCCGCTCGATCTCGTCGCCGTCGGCCTGGTCGCCGCGGAGGAGGCCGAAGCCGCGAAGGCGTAGCTCTGCTTCGGACAATCGAGAGAGGGTGGCGGATGGGATTCGAACCCACGACCACCGGGACCACAACCCGGGGCTCTACCAACTGAGCTACCGCCACCGCGACGCGGGCTACAGCGTAGCGGGACGCCTCCGAGGGCGGCGGTACGCTTCGGCCACGCGCCCGTAGCTCAGTGGACAGAGCGGCGGACTTCTAATCCGCGGGTCGGAGGTTCGAATCCTCCCGGGCGCGCTGCTCCGACGGGACGGCCACGAGCCACACGGCGCCGGAGACGGCGAAGCTGATCGTCGCGGCGAGGGCGAGGTCGAGACCCCACCCGATACGGACGGCCGAGTGCGCGAGCTCGCCCGCGCCGTGGACGGCCAGCGTGAGGTGGCTGCGCTCGTGCACCGCCACGGCCGTGCCGGCCAGGCCGGCGACGAGCGGGAACAGGCCGGCGCCGCGATTGGCCCGGGTCAGGACGAGGAGCAGCGCCCCCAGCACCGCCGCGCCCACCACGGCCCAGCCTCCCGCACGGCCGAGGCCGGAGGCGGAGACGCCGAGCGCCGTCACCCACGGGCCGAGCGCGCCGGCGCCCATGAGGGCGGCGCTCGCGAGCGCCCAGATCCCGATTCCGGTCTTCACGGCGCCGGACGCTAGCCGAGCCGGGTGCCGCTCTTCCGCAGGCGCTTCCACGCGGCCGGGAGCTGCTTCGCGATCCGCGCGCGGCGCGCCTGCTGGCGCTCGACGAGGCGGCCCGCCACGAACGACGCGGCCGTCCTCGCGTCGCCGAGGGCGAGCTCGCGCAGCCGCTGCTCGGCGACGACCGCATCCTGGTAGTCGCCGAGGAGCGCCTGCAACGCCTTCGCGTCCTCGACGAACCGGCGGCCTGCCTCGCCCGCGGGCGCGGCGAGCTCGACGGCGTACCGGGTCCGCTTCAGCGCGATCCGGAGCCGGTGCAGCTCCTCCTCGTCGGGATGCTTGCCGAGCCGGTCGACCGCCCGGACGAGGTCGTCGAGCACCTTCCGGGCGATCCGCTCGAGCGGCACGGCGCCGGCGTCGTCGGCCATCCGCGGCGGGAGGCGCAGCCGTGCGAGCACGACGCGGTACCCCTCGCCGCGAAGCGTCTCGAGCAGCCGCTCCCGCGCCGCGTCGCGCCGGCCCTCGACGGAGGCGAGGAGCGGCTCGCCGGCGGCGCGATCGGCGCCGTCGAACCGGGCGAGCTCGTCCCGGAGGAGCTCGAGCAGGACGTCGAGGTCGCGGACCGGCCCGGTGGCATCGCCGAGCTCGGCGAGCAGCCCGCCGAGCGAGCGGCGCCAGGCCGGGTCGAGGTACCGGCGCGACGCGCGGAGGTAGGCGCGGATCCGCCGCGCCGCGACGCGATGCTCGTGGAGGTTCTCCGGGTCGTCGCCGAGGCGGACGCCGGGGTCGTGCGCGAGCAGCTCGCGCCGCTGCGTCGCGATCATCTCGCGGAGCCGCTGCGCGCCCGGGTCGTCGCTCAGCGGCGGGGCCGGCACGAGCGGCTTCCCGCCCGCGGCGGAGTCGATCAGCCGGGCGATCTCGTCCGGCGGCGCGAGCCCGCCGGTGCCCGGCTCCCACGCCTCCACCGTCTCGCCGCGCGGGAGCGAGAGCCGCCAGACGACGCCCGCCTCGGACGGCAGCCGCGACACACGCATCCCGAGCTGCTCGAGATCCCGGTCGATCGTGTCGTACTCGTGCGCGACCGCGAGCTCGCGCTCGGCCCGGAGCCAGTTCTCCTCGGGCGTCCCCGCCTCCGGCGCGAGCGAGAGCTCGTACGCGCGGACGCGGACGCTGTGCCCGTCGTGCCCGTTCATCTCGGTGGGGATTCCTGCACATTCGCGCGCTGTCCTGCAAGGACGAATCTGCGAAGATCGCGCCATGACCCTCCGCGGCGAGCCGCTCGAGCGGGACGTGACCCTACCCGACGGCCGCGTCGTCCGGGTGCGCATCGGCGTCCCGGACGACTCCTACATCGCGAAGCGCGACCTGGACACCGTCGACGTCGAGCTGTACGGCAACGGGGAGCACCTGGCCGTGGTCAACACGGTGCTCGACGCGAGCCAGGTGAGCGAGGCGCGCGACCTCCTCGCCGAGATCGCCGCCGGCCTCGAGTCGGGCGAGCTGAAGCCGACCGCCGCCGCGCTCGAGCCGCTCGCGGATAGGCTCCGGTAGACGTGTCCACCGCCACGCTGCACACGAACCACGGCGCGATCACGCTCGAGCTGTTCGCGGAGGACGCACCGAAGACGGTCGCGAACTTCGAGAAGCTCGCCGGCGACGGCTTCTACGACGGCGTCGTCTTCCACCGCGTGATCCCGGACTTCATGATCCAGGGCGGCGACCCGACCGGCACCGGCTCCGGCGGCCCGGGTTACACCTTCGAGGACGAGTTCAACGACCGGAAGGTCGTCCGGGGCGCGCTCGCGATGGCGAACGCGGGGCCGAACACGAACGGGAGCCAGTTCTTCATCGTCACCACCGACGCGTGCCCGTGGCTCGACGGCAAGCACACGGTCTTCGGCCGGGTCACCGACGGGATGGACGTCGTCGACGCGATCTCCGGGCTCGACACCGACGCGCGCGACCGCCCGCGCGAGGACGTCGTGATCGAGCGCGCCGAGCTCGGCTAGCAGCTCCTCGCACCGACGCCGTCATCTCAGTGGATGCACTGATGCGCGGTGCGGCGACCTCCGGTACACAAAAGAGGGACCGCAGCCAGGAAGGTGGAAGACGTGAGACTTCGACCGGACACGCCGCACTCCGGGCCGGACGTCGCGAAACGGCCCGCACCGCCGGTTTCCTCCGCCTCGACCGCGACCGCCGCGCGCCAAGTCCATCTCCATCCCGCGCTCCTCGCCGCCCTCCGCCGCCGGATGGCCCAGGTGGCCGGGTACCACCCCGGCGAGCCCTTCCACTAGCGCGCTTCCTCGCCCGTGACGGGGCCGGCGAGTACCGTCACGGGCCATGGCAGCCGAGGACGGCGACGCGCTCCGCCTGGACTACGCGCAGACGACGGACCTGCTGCGCGGGATCACCGACGTCCGCTTCAAGCTCCTCGCGATCGTCCCGACGATCGCCGGCGCCGCGGTCGCGTTCCTCGGCCGCGGCCGCTCGGCCGCCGAGCTGCTCGCCGTCGGGCTGCTCGGGCTCGCGGCGACGCTCGGGATCCTGCTCTACGAGGTGCGGAACACGCAGCTCTACGACTACGCCCTCCGCCGCGCGAAGGAGCTGGAGGCGCGGCTCGGCGCGCCGTCGATCGACGGCCGCGACGCCCCCGGCGGCGTGTTCAGCGAACGGCCGGGCCGCGACGTCCGCGTGTTCGGGTTCGCGCTCGCCGGCTGGAGCTACCTCGTCGCGTGGGGCGCGCTGCGCGCGCTCGGCGTCGGCGGGGCGCAGAAGCTCGGCGGGATCGTCGGAGTCGTCGCGGGGATGCTCGCTCTCGTCGAGCTGCTCCGAATCGAGCCGAGCCGCTGACCGGCCCCGCGGCCGCGCAGCGTGCCCGGCGCGCGCGCAGCGGGCGACGCAGCACCCGGACCGGCCCCGTCCCGGGGTCAGACCCCCGGACCTGGCTGCGCGGGCCAGGAATCCCCGACCGCCCCGCCGCGCCCGACCTGCGCGGGCGCGGCCCACCGCCGCCCGACAC
Source organism: Gaiellaceae bacterium (assembly GCA_035541175.1). GTDB lineage: Bacteria > Actinomycetota > Thermoleophilia > Gaiellales > Gaiellaceae > Palsa-739. The sequence goes on along the minus strand of DATKNT010000174.1, from coordinate 9,787 downwards.
GAGTTCGCTCTCTCCCACCCCTGCGAGCGGAAAGCGAAGCGCGCAGCGGGCGACGCAGCACCCAGACCGGACCCGTCCCGGGGTCAGACCCCCGGACCTGGCTGCGCGGGCCAGGAATCCCCGACCGCGCCGCCGCGCCCGACCTGCGCGGGCGCGGCCCACCGCCGCCCGACACGAGTTCGCTCTCTCCCACCCCTGCGAGCGGAAAGCGAAGCGCGAAGCCGCGCGCGCGCAGCGCGCCCGGCTCGCGCGCAGCGGGCGACGCAGCAAAGAAGCGGGTGGCGGGAATCGAACCCGCGTAGCCAGCTTGGAAGGCTGGAGCTCTACCATTGAGCTACACCCGCGTGCGGCTAGCGTACCGGCATGCATCTCTCGGCCGAGGCCGTCGTGCTCGTGCCTGTCCTCGCGGTCGCCTACGGGCTCGTCGCCCGCGCGGCACGCCCGTCGCGGGCGCGCGTGGCCGCGGCGGCGGCCGCGCTCGCGCTGATCCTCGTCGCGTTCGCCGGGCCGCTGCAGCCGCTCGCAGTGCACACGTTCCTCTGGGCGCACCTGCTCCAGAACGTCGTCCTCGCGGAATGGGCGCCGGCGCTGCTCGTCCTCGCCGTCCCGCCCGCGGTCGCGTCGCGGGCGTCCGGCTTCGCGCTCTTCCGGCCGTTCGTCGCCCTGCCGCTCTGGCTCGTCACCTACTTCGTCTGGCACCTGCCGTGGATCTACGATCCCGCTCTCCGCCACCCCCACTCGCTGCTCCACGTCGAGCACCTGACGTACCTGCTCGCCGGGATCTGCCTGTGGTGGCCGGTCGTCCACGGCGCCTACTCCGCCGGCGCGAAGGCGCTGTACCTCTTCTCCGCGTTCGTGCTCGCGTCGCCGCTCGGGCTGATGCTCGCGCTCGTCCAGCGGCCGGTGTACTCGTTCTACGCGCACGCGCCTCGCACGTGGGGGCCGGGGCCGCTCACCGACCAGCAGATCGCGGGCGTGACGATGGCCGCGGAGGAGGCGATCGTCTTCTTCGCCGCCTTCACCGCGTTCCTGCTCCGGTTCCTCGAGGACGAGCAGGCGCGCGGCGCGCTCGAGGGGATGCGCGAGGCGCAGTAGCTGGTAGGACCCCGCCGTGGAGTCGCGTGAGCTCGTCATCGTCGGCGCCGGCGCGGCAGGGCTGGCGACGGCCGCGCTGCTCCGCCGCGCCGGTCGGGAGTCGCTCGTCCTCGAGGCCGGTGCCGAGCCGGGCGCCGCCTGGCGGGCGCGCTACGACCGGCTGCACCTGCACACGCCGAGGCTGCTGTCGGGACTGCCGAACCGGCGGATCCCGCGCCGCCACGGACGCTGGGTCGCGCGAGACGACCTGATCGCGTACCTCGCCGACTACGCGCGGGCCGAGCGGGTCGAAGTGCGGACCGGCGCGACGGTCGAGCGGATCGACCGCGACGGCGACGGCTGGCTGCTCTCCCTCGCGGACGGGCGGATCCACGCGGAGACGGTGATCGTCGCCACCGGCTACAGCGGCGCGCCGCGGATCCCCGACTGGCCCGGCCGCGACGGGTTCACGGGCGAGCTCGTCCACTCGGTCGACTACCGGAACCCGGCGCCGTACCGCGGACGCGACGTACTCGTCGTCGGCGCGGGGAACTCCGGAGCGGAGATCGCGACCGACGTCGCCGAGGGAGGCGCGGCCCGCACGCGGCTCTCGGTGCGGACGCCGCCGCAGATCGTGCGCCGCGCCACCGCCGGCGTCCCGGCGCAGCTGATCGGGATGGCGATCCGCTACCTGCCTCCGGACTGGGTCGACCCGATCTCGAGGACCCAGCGCAAGCTGTCGATTCCCGACCTGTCCGCGCAGGGGCTACCGCGGCCGGAGGAGGGCGTGCGGACGGCGTTCCTCGCCAGCGGCACGACGCCGATCCTCGACGTCGGCATCGTCGCCGCGGTCCGGCGCGGTGCCGTCGAGATCGTCGCCGCGGTCGACGGCTTCGACGGCGCCGACGTGCTGCTCGCCGACGGCTCGCGGCTCACGCCGGACGCGGTGATCGCGGCGACCGGCTTCCGCGCCGGCCTCGAGGGGCTCGTCGGGCACCTCGGCGTGCTCGGCCCGCACGGCCTGCCGCGGAAGACCGACGGCGAGCCGGCGCTGCCGGGGCTCTGGTTCGTCGGCTTCCGCCCCACCCTCGGCGGCCAGCTCCGCGAGGGGAGCATCGCCGCACGTCACGTCGCCGCGGCGGTCGCGGCGGGCTGAGCCGGCGACCTGCGGCGGCCGAGCAGCGTCACGCCGGCCGCCGTCAGCGGCAGCGACGCGAGCGCCGCGGCGACGATCGCGGACGCGACGCCGCTCGTGAGGACGTGCTCGTGCAGACCCAGGGCGACCACCGCCGCCGGAACGCCGAGCTGTGCCGTCGCGGCGAGACCGGCACCGACCGGTTGCCTCGTCAGCAACGCAGCGAGCACGTGCAGCGCGACGTTGCATGCGACGAGCAGCGCCGCGAGCGCGATCAGGATCGGATGCGTCACGAGCGTCCGCACGTCGAGGCTCGCGCCGAGGACGACGAAGAAGATCGGGATCATGAAGCCCTGCGCGACGCCGACGACCTGGCGCGTGAGCCGCTTCGGCCCGCCGACCGCCGCCACCATCAGCCCGACGCCGAACCCGGCGATGAGCACGCTCGTCCCGAGGCTCTGCGCCACCCAGGCGAGGCCGAAGAGGACGAGGAGGGACAGTCGGAGGTCGAGTGCCCAGTGGCGCTCCTTCGACCAGCGGCGAACCCGGCGGACCCACGGCCGCCCGGCCAGCAGCAGGTGGGCCACGGCGTAGAGGAGGAGGATGCACGCGGCGACGCCGATGCCGCCGAGGCCGGCCCGCAACGCGTGACCCGGCCGGAGCACGAGTGGGACGAGGACGATCGCCGCGACGTCCGCGATCGCCACCTGCGCCATCACGGTCAGCGCCCGCCGGTCCTCCATCAGCCCGCGCTCCTCGAGGGCCGGCAGGAGGATCGCCGCGGAGCCGCTCGCCAGCAGGAGCGCGTACACCGCCGGGTGATGAGTGTCCGTCGCGAGCGACGCGAGGAAGCCGAACGGCACCGCCAGCAGCGCCGCGATCGCCGCCGCGAGCCCGCCGCGCCTGAGCCCGGCGAGAAGCCGGGGATCGCGCACCGGCACGCTCATCCCGACCGCGAACATGAGCATCGCGAACCCGATCTGCGCGAGGAACGACACCGTCGGCTGGCTCGGGTCGAGCCAGCGAAAGCCGCTCGTGCCGATCACGACCCCGGCGAAGATCTCCCCGACGACGACGGGGGCGAGCGGCCGCCGCCCCAGCGCGAGCAGCGGCCCGGCCAGCCCGGCGAAGACGATGAGCGCGAGGATGCCGAACGTCACCCGCCGATTCTCCTACCCAGTCGGGACGGCCGGATTCGGACCGGCGGCCTCCTGCTCCCAAAGCAGGCGCTCTGACCAGGCTGAGCTACGTCCCGCCCAGCGGAGGCTACCGGTAGCGTCGGAGCGTGGCAGCGACGGAGACGGCGCGGCGGCCCGCGCTCGGGTACGCGATGGTGATCGCGGCGGCGACGCTGTTCGGCCTGAACGGCGCCGTCTCGAAGGTCGCGCTGTCGTCCGGCATGTCGGCGCTGCGGCTGACGGAGGCGCGCTCGGCCGGCGCGTTCGTCGGGCTGACGGCCTTCTCGCTCGCGCTGCGGCCGGCGTCGCTCCGGCTCCGGCCGGGCGAGTGGCGGCGGCTCGCGGTCTTCGGCGTCGTCGGCGTCGCGTGGGTCCAGCTCTTCTACTTCCTCGCGATCGACCGGCTGCCGATCGGGATCGCGCTGCTGATCCAGTACCTCGGCCCGCTGCTCGTCGCGATCTGGGTCGTGGGGGTACGGCGCGAGCAGGTGCGGCGGCGGATCTGGGCGGCGCTCGCCCTCTCGCTCGCAGGGCTCGCCCTGATGGTGCAGCTGTGGCGAGGCGTCACGCTCGACGGACTCGGGATCGTGTTCGCGCTCGTCGCCGCCGTCGTCTTCGCCGCGTACCTGCTGCTCGCGGAGCGGGAGGTGGCCGAGCGCGATCCGATCTCGCTGCTCGCGTGGGGCTTCTTCTTCGCCACCGTCTTCTGGGCGGTCGTACAGCCGTGGTGGAGCTTTCCCGCGGGCACGGTCGGGAGCACGGTGCCGCTCGAGGGCCGGCTCGCCGCGTGGCACCTGCCGGTGTGGGCGCTCGTGCTCTGGGTCGTCGTCCTCGGCGCGATCGTGCCGTTCGTGCTCATCGTCGGCGCGCTGCGTCACGTGCCCGCGACGCGGGTCGGCGTCGTCGCCATGCTCGAGCCCGTGGTTGCGACCGTCGTCGCGTGGCTCTGGCTGCGGCAGTCGCTCTCGGCGGCGCAGCTCGCCGGCGCCGCCGTCGTCCTCGTCGGGATCGCACTGGCGCAGACGGCGCGCTGAGACGAGCGGTTCCCGGTTGCAAAGATGGGCCGACCGGCCCATTGTCGGCCGTCGGCGAGGCCGTTAGGTTCACCTGCACTGGGCGATGCGAACCGCGGCTTTCGTAGGCCTCAGAGCCCCGCGGTGAGCACTGGAGAGAGCCCGCCGCACCGACCCCCCTGAGCGGCGGGCTTTCTCATTCCGGCGGTCTTAACGCGACTCTCACAGCATCGGGGCTATCCTGGCCCGCGGTGTGGTGAAGCGGGTTCTCCTGGCCTCCCCGCGGGGCTACTGCGCGGGTGTGGAGCGGGCGGTCGAGACGGTCGAGCGGGCGCTCGCCCTCTATGGACGGCCCGTCTACGTGCGCAAGCAGATCGTCCACAACACCCATGTCGTCCGGGACCTCGAGGAGCAGGGCGCGATCTTCGTCGACGCGATCGACAAGGTTCCCGAGGGCGCGACCGTCGTCTTCTCCGCCCACGGCATCGCGCCGTCGGTGCGCATCGAGGCGCTCGAGCGCGGGCTGACGGCGATCGACGCGACCTGCCCGCTCGTGACGAAGGTGCACACGCAGGCACGGCGGTATGCGCGCCGCGGCTACACGATCGTGCTGATCGGCCACCGCGGGCACGAGGAGGTCGAGGGGACGACGGGCGAGGCGCCCGAGGCGATCGTCCTCGTCGAGTCCGTCGCCGACGCCGAGACGGTCGAGCTCCCCGCGACGCCGCTCGCCTACATCACGCAGACGACGCTCTCCGTCGACGAGACGCGTGCGATCGTCGCGGTGCTCAAGCGGCGCTTCCCGCGAATCGAGGGGCCCGCGAAGGAGGACATCTGCTACGCGACGTCCAACCGGCAGTGGGCCGTGAAGGAGCTGCTCGACGAGGTCGACCTGCTGCTCGTGATCGGCTCTCCGAACTCGTCCAACTCGAACCGGCTCGTCGAGGTGGCGCGCGCCGCCGGCGTGCCGGCGCATCTCGTCGACGACGAGACCGAGATCGACGAGGCGTGGCTGGGCGGCGTGGAGACCGTCGGCGTCACCTCGGGAGCGTCCGCGCCGGAGCGGCTGGTCGCGCGCGTGTGCGACTGGTTCCGGAGCCGCGGGCCGTGCGAGGTCGGCGAGTTCCGGTCGACGTTCGAGGACGTCGTCTTCAAGCTGCCGGTCGAGCTGCGGCGCGCGACGAGGTCGGCCGCGTAGGCTCCGGCTAGCCCGGCGCCCTCTCGATCGCCAGCCGGGCGCCGCCGACGCGGATCTCGACGGCGAGCACCTCGCGCTCGATCCAGTCGCGGTGGGCGGCGACGAGCTCCGACAGCTCGTCGGGCACCGTCAGCACGATCCGGTCGGTCACCTCGAAGCCCTGCTCCCTGCGCATCGCGTTGACCGTGTGGATCAGGTCGTAGACGCGCCCCTCCAGCAGCAGCGCCTCGTCGAGCGCCGTGTCGAGCGCAACCGTGACGCCGTCCGCCGCCGCCACCGCCCAGCCGTCGCGACCGCCGCGCTCGACGATCACCTCGTCCGGCTCGAGCTCGCGCCCGGCGACGAGGAACCGGCCGCCGTCGAGCTCCTCGAACTCGCCTGCCGCGAGCGCCTGCTGCACCGCGCGGAGCTCCTTGCCGAGCTTCGGCCCGAGCACGGGGAGATTCGGCTTCACGCGGAGCTCCGCGTCGACGCGGCCGAACGACACCTGCTTCACGCGCACCTCGTCCGCGATCTCGTCCGCATGCCCGGCCGCGCGCCCCGCGCCCTCGACGACGAGCCGGGGCAGCGGCTGGCGCAGCTTCAAGGACGCCGTGGCGCGCGCCTGGTGCGCGAGCGTGACGACGCGGCGCACGTCCGCGATCTCGTCGAGCAGCGCGCGGTCCGCCGCCGCCGTCTCCGGCCACGGCGCGAGGTGCACCGACTCGGGCGCGTCCGGGCACGCGCCCGCGACGAGGTTCCGCCAGAGGTGCTCCGTCAGGAACGGCAGGATCGGCGCGAGCACCCGCAGCGTCTGGACGAGCGCGTACCAGAGCGTCTGCAGCGCCGCCGCGTCGCCCTTCCAGAACCGGGCGCGGGACCGGCGGATGTACCAGTTGGAGAGGTCGTCGAGGTACGCCTGGAAGTCGCGGATCACGTCGACGGCGAGCCACGACTCGTATCCCTTCGTGGCGTCGGCGACGAACGCGTGTGTCCGCTCGACGAGCCACCGGTCGAGCGGCTCCAGCTCGCCTTCCGGCTCGAGCGACGACCACGACGGCCGGAACCCCTCGATGTTCGCGTAGAGGACGAAGAACGAGACGGAGTTCCAGAGCGTGAGGAGGCGGCGCTTGACCTCGTCCGCGGGCGTATAGCCGAACCTCAACGGCTCACTCGGAGTCTGCGCGCAGTACAGCCAGCGCATGACGTCGGCTCCCATCCGCTCGAGCGCTTCGTCCAGCTCGATCGCGTTGCCGGTCGACTTGTGCATCGCCCTGCCGCGCTCGTCGAAGACCTTCTCGTACGTCAGCACCTGCCGGTACGGCGAGATCCCGGTCAGCGTCACCGCCATGAAGCACTGCGAGTAGAACCACAGCCGGATCTGCTCGCGCATCTCCGAGACCCAGTCGGCCGGATACCACGTCTCCCAGTACCCATGGTCGGGCAGGTCCGCGCCGGAGAGCCCCGCGGACGCGCCGGTCGCGTAGCCGTGCACGCGCCACTCCGGGTTGTGCCACCCGAGCGTCGAGAAGTGGACGATGCCGGCGTCGAGCCACGCGTCGCCGACCTCCGGGATGCGCTCGACCTCGCGCTCGCATTCCTCGCAGCGGACGCGAACGGCGTCGATCCAGGGACGGTGCAGCTCCTCGAGCTGCTCCAGGCCGGAGACGGCGCGCGCTTCCAGCTCGGCGCGGGAGCCGATGACGTTCAGGCGACCGCACTCGCACGGGTAGAAGGGCAGCGGTAGGCCGAAGTAGCGCTTGCGCGAGATGTTCCAGTCGCTCATGTTGCGGAGCCAGTCGTCCATCCGCTTCTTGTACTGAGGCGGTGTCCACTCGACCGTGTCGTTCGCGTCGAGCATCGGCTGCCGGATCTCGTCGGCGGAGATGAACCAGTCGTCGACGACGCGGAAGACGAGCGGCGTCTTGCAGCGCCAGCAGATCGGATAGCGGTGCACGATCGTCGCCTCGTCGACGAGCAGCCCGCGTGCGTGGAGGTCCTCCGTCACGCGCACCGCCACCTCGTCGGTCGTGAACCCGGCGAGCGCTCCGTACTCGGGCAACATCCGCCCCGCCTCGTCGATCGGTGCGAGCACCGGCAGGTCGTGGACGCGCGCGAGCTCGAAGTCCTCGGCTCCGGCGCCCGGCGCGATGTGGACGATGCCGGTCCCCTCGTCGAGCGAGACCTCGTCCCAAGGGATGACGACGTGCGTGATGCCGGCCTGTGCCTCGAGCGCGTCGAACGGTCCGTCGTACTCGAGCCCCACGAGATCCTCACCGCGCACGGTTCGCACGAACGTCTCGTCCGGGAAGCGCGCGACCGCTACCCAGCGCCCGTCGGCGGTGAGGCCGTACTCCGCCTCCGGCCGCACGGCGGCGGCGACGTTCGCGGGCAGGGTCCACGGCGTCGTCGTCCACACGACAACCGACTCGTCCTCGCGACCGACGAGCGGGAACCGCACGAAGAGCGAAGGGTGCTCCATGTCGACGTAGTTCTCCTCGCCCGCCTGCTCGTGCTGGGAGAGCGACGTCCCGCAGCGCGGGCACCACTGGGTCGACCGGTGCCCCTTGTAGAGCCAGCCGCGTTCCTGGACGGTCTTGAGGAAGCCCCAGATGTACTCGATGTTCGTGTCGCTGAACGTGTAGTAGTCGTTGTCCCAGTCCATCCACTGGCCGAGCCGGCGGAACTGGTCGGTCATGACCTGGCTGTAGTGGGCGACGCGCTCGCGGCACTTGCGCGCGAACTCGGCGAGGCCGTACTCCTCGATGTCCTTCTTCGACTTGAGCCCCAGCGACTTCTCCACCTCGACCTCGACCCAGAGCCCCTGGGAGTCGAACCCGTTCTGGTAGCGCTGGTCGAAGCCGCGCATCGCCTTGTAGCGCTGGAAGACGTCCTTCAGCGTCCGGCCGTGCCCGTGGTGGACGCCCGCGGGGTTGTTGGCCGTAATCGGCCCGTCCATGAAGGAGAAGCGCGGCCCGCCGCGGTTCCGCTCGCGCAGCCGCTCGAAGGTACCCTGACCGTCCCACCACTCGAGCACCTCCACCTCGAGCGCGGGATGATCGGGTTTGTCCGGCAGGGGCTGGAAGATCGTCTCGGCCATCGGGAAGAGCAGTGTAGAGAGCGGCGTTACACCAGTAGGACCACGAAAGGAACCTGAATGGCAAACGACGTCACCGAGGCGACGTTCGAGAACGAGGTGCTGGAGAGCGGCGAGCCCGTGCTCGTCGACTTCTGGGCGGAGTGGTGCGGCCCGTGCCATGCCGTCGCCCCCGTGCTCGAGCGGATCGCGGAGGAGCGGAACCTCAAGCTCGTCAAGGTCAACATCGACGAGAACCAGGGGCTCGCGATGCGCTACGGGATCCAGTCGATCCCGAACATGATCCTCTTCGAGGGCGGGCAGCCGAAGGCATCGGCGATCGGCGCCATGCCGAAGGGGATGCTCGAGCGCTCGCTCGGCCTCGGCGAATAGATCGGGAGGACGCTGCGGCAGGGGACGGCCCGTCGCCGTCCCTCTGTCCCGCCCCTCGGGTCAGGCCTGCTGCGCCGGAGCTTCCCGGCTCTCGAGGAAGCGCAGGAAGGCCGCGTGCTTGGCGAGGTACTCCTCGATCTCGGCGACGCCGGCACCGGCCCAGTCCTCGAGCCAGGTCTCGGCGAGGTCGTCCTCGATGGAGTGAAGGCCGCGTTCGCTCACGCGGGGATCATCGGCATCCGGCCGGACAACCATGACTAGTGTTGAGGTCCGCGATGCCGCGCTCGTCCGCCACCTCGCACGAGCTCGCCCGGATCGAGCTGCTCTCCGGGCTGCCGGGGCAGACGCTCGCCGTGCTCGCGAAGCGGATGGAGCGCGAGGAGGTGGCGCCGGGGACCACGATCGTCCGCGAGGGCGAGCCGGGTGACCGCTTCTACGTCGTCTTCGCCGGGATGCTCTCCGTCTCCCAGCGCGACCGCGGCAACCAGGGCGTGCTGCGGCCGGGCGACTATTTCGGCGAGGTGGCGCTGGCGATGCCGGTGCCGCGAACGGCGACGGTGACGGCGATCACGCCGGCGGTCGTCGCGAGCTGCGACAGGGCGACGTTCGAGGAGATCCTGCGTCCGCTGTTCGCCGACGACTAGTCCTGCGGGGCCCCTGGCTCCGCGAGTCTCGTCCCGGTGCCAGGCACCGGGACGTGGCCGGACGAGACGCCGTGTATTCGGAAGCCGCACCGCAAGC
>DATKNT010000173.1:0-7345 GCA_035541175.1 Gaiellaceae bacterium | reverse complement strand
ATCCTCAAGGACAGGCCGATTGTCGACGAGGACGAGATGCGGCGTCTCCGACAAGCGATAGCAGCAGTCCTCGGCTGAACGCGGGCTGAAGCATTTCGGCGTGAGCGCAGAGGACTGTGCGAGCGTCCTGTCACTCGACGGTCTGACCCGGTCAGCGGGCGCGCGCCGCGGCCGCGAAGCCCGGACGGACGAGCCGCGGCGGGGCCTTCAGACCCGCGTCGCGGACCGGCGGGTTGACCGGCTCGACGCAGGGCGGCGCGCCGAAGCTCGCGGCGCGGCGCTCCGGCGGCGCGTCGGCGTAGAGGGTCGTCCGCTGCCGCGGCGCGCGGCCGTTCGCGCGGATCAGCCCCTCCATCTGCTCGGGCGTCATCTCCTGGCCGTGCTCGGAACCCGCGGAGCGCGAGATCGACTCATTCATCAGGGTCCCGCCGAGATCGTTCACGCCGGCGCGCAGCGCGGCCGCGACGCCGCGCGGGCCGAGCTTCACCCACGAGGCCTGCACGTTGTCGATCCACGGATGCAGCGCGATGCGGCCGACGGCGTGCATGAGCAGCGCCTCGGCGAACGTCGGCCCGCGGCGCGCCCGTCCCTGGAGGTAGATCGGTGCCTCCATCGGGACGAACGGGAGCGGCACGAACTCGGTGAAGCCGCCGCTGCGCCGCTGCTGGCCGCGCACGGCGACGAGATGGCGCGCCCACGCGCGCGGGCCGTCGACGTGGCCGAACATGATCGTGTTGTTCGAGCGGAGGCCGACCGCATGCGCGGCCGCGTGCACATCGAGCCACTGTGCGGTCGTGATCTTGTCCGGGCAGATGGCCGCCCGGACCTCGTCGTCGAGCACCTCGGCGGCGGTGCCCGGGAGCGAGCCGAGGCCGGCGTGGCGCAGCCGGAGCAGGTATTCGTCGAGCGGGAGGCCGAGCGTCGCCGCGCCCTGCCAGATCTCGAGCGCCGAGAACGCGTGCACGTGCATCTCCGGCAGCGCGTCCTTGATCGCACGGACGACCGACTCGTAGTAGTCGCCCGTGAACGACGGATGGATGCCGCCCTGGAGGCAGACCTCGGTGGCGCCGCGCTCCCACGCCTCGACGGCGCGGCGGACGATCTCCTCGTGCGGGACGAGATACGCGGGACCGCGGAGATTCGCGGCGAGCTTCCCCTTCGAGAACGCGCAGAAGCCGCAGCGGAAATAGCAGACGTTCGTGTACTGGATGTTGCGGGTCACGACGTAGGTGACCTCGTCGCCGTTCGTCTCGCGGCGGAGCCGGTCGGCCGCCGCGTAGACGCGCTCCCGCTCCTCGCCGCGCGCCGCGAACAGGCGGGCGATCGCGTCCTCGTCGAGCTCGTCGCGCGAGTCGACGGGCAGCGCGTCGCGCGGCACGAACGGCACGTCCACCGGCTCGCCCGGCGCCCACGCATCCTCGCGCGCGAGGCCGAGCGCGTCGGAGGCGCGGAGCGCGCGCGTGAGGATCGCCGGATCGAGCCACGCCGAGTCGAGCCACTCCGGGTAGACGGGCAGGCGCGCGGCGAGGTCGAGGCCGCGCGAGCGGGTCGCCTCGCGGAGGCGCTCGACCGCGGGCCACGGCGCCTCCGGGTTGACATGGTCGATCGTCACCGGCGAGACGCCGCCCCAGTCGTCGATGCCGGCGTCGAGGAGGACGGCGAAGTCCTCGGTGAGGTTCGGCGGCGCCTGGAGGTGGATCTCCGGCGGGAGGATCAGGCGCGCGGCGGCGAGCGTCCACAGGTGCTCCTCGGCGGACGGCTCCGGCGCGTTCTCCATGCGGGTTCCCGGCTTTGCGCGGAAGTTCTGGACGATCACCTCCTGGACGTGGCCGTGGCGGCGGTGCGCGGCGGCGATCGCGGCGAGGGCGTCGAGCCGCTCCTTGCGCGTCTCGCCGATCCCGATCAGGATCCCGGTCGTGAACGGGACGCGCTCGGCGCCGGCGGCGTCGAGCGTCGCGAGCCGCGCCGCCGGGAGCTTGTCGGGCGAGCCGAAGTGCGGGCCGCCGCGCTGCGAGAGCCGCTCGGACGTCGTCTCGAGCATCGCGCCCATCGAGGCGGCGAGCGGGCGCAGCGCGCGGACGTCGTCGCGGGTGAGCACGCCGGGGTTGAGATGCGGCAGCAGGCCCGTATCCTCGAGCACGGCGCGCGCGGCGCGGGCGAGGTAGTCGAGCGTCGTCGCGCAGCCGAGCGCGGCGAGCTCCTCGCGCGCCGCGCGGTAGCGCAGCTCCGGCTTGTCGCCGAGCGTGAAGAGCGCCTCGCGGCAGCCGGCGGCGGCGCCGGCGCGGGCGATCTCCAGCACCTCGTCGATCGTGAGGTACGCGCGCTCGCCGCGGCGCGGCGGCGCGGCGAAGGTGCAGTAGTGGCAGACGTCGCGGCAGAGCTTCGTCAGCGGGACGAAGACCTTCGGCGAGTACGTGACGAGGCGGCGCCCACCCGTGTCGCGGACGGCGCGCGCCTCCGCGCAGAGCTCGTCGAGCGGCGTCGACAGGAGCGCGCGGGCGTCCACGGAGGGATCGTACGCGCCGCCGCGGTGCCGACGACCGTGTGTCCGTTGCAGACACGTCTTGGTGCCAGGCACCGGGACATGTCCCGCAGACAAAGCGCCTGCAGTTGGGCGAGGACGCATCCCTCGCGGACACGTCTTGGTGCCAGGCACCGGGACGTGGCCGGCGGTGACATGATCCGCGCGGTGAACGCCTTCGAGGGCAGCTCCGTCCAGAACGCGATCTACCTCGCCGGCGCGCCCGAGTGGCCCGTCGCGCCCGAGGACTGGGAGGCGGCGGCGAAGGCGAAGATCGACCCCGCCGCGTTCGACTACATCGCCGGCGGCGCCGGCGGCGAGGCGACGATGCGCGCGAACCTCGAGGCGTTCGAGCGGCGGCGGCTTCGCCCGCGGATGCTCGCCGGGAACGTCGTCCGCGACCTCTCCGTCGACCTGTTCGGCGCCCGTTTCGCGTCGCCGCTCCTGCTGGCGCCGATCGGGACGATCTCGATCGCGCATGCCGAGGCCGACGTCGGCGGCGCCCGCGCCGCCGCCGCGACCGGCGTCCCGCTCGTCCTCTCGAGCGCCGCGTCGTCCTCGCTGGAGCAGGTCGCGGAGGCGTTGGGCGACGCACCGCGCTGGTTCCAGCTCTACTGGATCAACGACCGCGAGGTCGCCGCGAGCTTCGTCGCGCGCGCCCAGTCCGCCGGCTACTCGGCGATCGTCGTCACGATCGACACGCCGAACCTCGGCTGGCGCCCACGCGACCTCCGCAACGCGTACCTCCCCTTCCTCCGCGGCGACGGCTGCGCCAACTGGTTCACCGACCGGGTCTTCCTCGCGAGGCTCGACAAGCCGCCGGCGGAGGATCCGCTCGCCGCCGCCGCGGCGATGCTCGCGACCTTCCCGAACCTCGGCCTGACCTGGGACGACCTCGACTGGTTGCGCGGGCTCGTCTCCGTGCCGCTCCTCGTCAAGGGCGCCGTCACCGCCGAGGACGCGGAGCTCGCGCTCGCCCACGGCGTGGACGGGATCGTCGTCTCGAACCACGGCGGCCGCCAGGTGGACGGGGCCGTCGCGGCGCTCGACGCGCTCGTCGAGATCCGCGACGCGGTCGGCCCCGGCGTCCCGCTGCTGATGGACGGAGGCGTGCGCCGCGGCGCCGACGTCGTCAAGGCGCTCGCGCTCGGCGCGGACGCGGTCCTCGTCGGCCGCCTCTACGCGTACGGGCTCGCGGTCGGCGGCGCCGCGGGTGTGGAAGCCGTGATCCGGCAGCTGCTCGCCGAGACCGACCTGACGCTCGCGCTCTGCGGCGGCACGTCCGTCGCCTCCCTCGACCGCGGCCTCGTCTCGGAGTAGGCTCGGAGCCGTGGACCTCCGCGACACGCCCGAGGAAGCCGCCTTCCGCTCGGAGCTGCGCGCCTGGCTCGACGCGAACCTCCCGGAGGAGCGGCGCGGCTGGCGCGGCGGTGCGCAGCGGTTCGACGACCCCTTCTACCGCCAGTGGAGCCGCGCCCTCTACGACGCCGGCTACGCCGGCCTGACGTGGCCGAAGGAGTACGGCGGCGCCGGCGCGCCGTACAGCTTCCAGGCGATCTTCCTCGAGGAGTCGGCGCGCGCGCAGGCGCCCTCGCACGTGGGCGTGATCGGGCTCGGGATGGCCGGGCCGACGATCATGGCGCACGGCACCGAGGAGCAGAAGCAGGCGCACCTCGCGAGGATCCTCTCCGCCGAGGAGATCTGGTGCCAGGGCTTCTCCGAGCCGGAGGCGGGCTCCGATCTCGCCGCCGTGCGCACGCGGATGGAGCGGCGCGGCGACGTCTTCGTCCTCAACGGCCAGAAGGTCTGGTCGTCGTTCGCGCACATCGCCGACTGGTGCATCCTCATCGGCCTCAGCGACCCCGACGCGCCGCGCTACCGGGGGCTCACGTACATGATGGTCGACATGCACTCGCCGGGCATCGAGGTGCGCCCGCTGCGGCAGATCACCGGCGAGTCGGAGTTCAACGAGATCTTCTTCACCGACGTCGAGGTGCCGGCCGAGAACCTGCTCGGCGAGGAGGGCCAGGGCTGGCAGGTGGCGATGACGACGCTGCTGCACGAGCGCGGCACCCTCGGGTTCGCGCTGTCCGCGCAGCTCGAGGTGCACCTCGGCCGCCTGCTCGAGGTCGCGCGCGAGCGGGTGAACGGGGACGCGCTGGCCCGCGACCGCGTCGCGCAGGAGTGGATCGACCTCCAGGCGCTGCGCTACACGAACTACCGCGCGCTGACGGCGTACGAGCGCACCGGCATCCCCGGCCCGGAGGGCTCGGTCGCGAAGCTGCGCTGGTCGGAGCAGAACCAGCGGCTGACGAAGCTCGGCCGCGAGCTGCTCGGCGACGAGGGGATCCTCGACGACGGCTGGTGGCACCACCAGCAGCTGCGCAGCCGCGGCAACACGATCGAGGCGGGCACCTCCGAGGTGCTGCGCAACATCATCGCCGAGCGCGTGTTGAACCTTCCCAGGAGTCGATAGACGTGGACTTCTCCTTCACCGACGAGCAGCAGGAGCTGAAGCGCCAGGCGCGCGCCTGGCTCGCCGAGCGGTTCCCGCTCGACCGCGACTGGGACGGGCCGCAGGACGACGCGTGGAGCGAGCTGGCGGAGCTCGGCTGGCTCGGCGTCTCGGTCGCCGAGGAGGAGGGCGGCGCCGGGCTCGGGTTCATCGAGGAGGCGATCCTGTTCGAGGAGCTCGGCTACGCGCTCTATCCCGGGCCCTACCTCGAGACGATCGGGCTCGCGCTGCCGTGGCTCGGCGCCGCCGAGCGCCGGGCGGTCGCCTCCGGCGAGGCGCGCTGGTCGGCCGAGGTCGGCGGGCTCGTGCCGAGCCTCGGCTCGGTCGACCGCGTCGTCGCGGACGGGTCCGCGTACGGGGCGCGCGGCGAGGAGGAGCCGTCGGTCGACCCGACGCGGCCGCTGGGACGGCTGGAGCGGGGCGACGGCGCGCCGCTCCCGGGCTCGGCAGACGAGCCGCGCGCGCGGGCGGCGATGGCGTGCGAGGCGGTCGGCGTCGCGCAGCGGGCGCTCGACCTCGGGATCGAGCACGCGCGGACGCGCGAGCAGTTCGGCAAGCCGATCGGCGTCTACCAGGCGGTGTCGCATGCGCTCGCGAATACGTACGGCGACGTCGAGCTGGCGCGCTCGCTCGCGTACTGGGCCTCCTGGTGCGTCGCCGTCGGCGACGAGCAGGCGCCGGTGGCTGCGGCGGCGGCCAAGGCGTTCGCGACGGAGGCCGCGGTCGCCGCGTGCGAGCGCTCGATCCAGGCGCACGGCGGCACCGGCTTCACCTGGGAGCACCCCTTGCACCGCTTCTACAAGCGGGCGCTGTGGCTCCAGGGCTTCGGCGGCCGGCCGGCGCAGCTCCGCGCCGAGGTGGCGGACGCCGTCATCGGCGCGCCCGTCGCGACGGCCTAGCCGGCGCACCCCGCGCGGTGCCGCTTGCGGGTGCCCCGGTCCCGTGCGACCATCAGCGCCCAAGCGACCCGAGGAGACGCTGTGGACGGCCTGATGATGGACTTCCAGCTGACGCTGCCGCACGTCCTGCGGCGCGTCGAGACGTACTACGGCGACAACGAGATCGTCACCCGGCTGCCCGACAAGAGCTTCCACCGCACGACGTGGGGCGAGACGGCCCGGCGGTCGCGGCAGCTCGCGGCCGCGCTCGCGAAGCTCGGGCTCGCGCGCGGCGACCGCGTCGGCACCCTCTGCTGGAACCACCACCAGCACCTCGAGGCCTACTTCGGCATCCCGTGCGGCGGCTTCGTCCTGCACACGCTCAACCTGCGCCTCCATCCGAACGACCTCGCCTACATCGCCGACCACGCCGCCGACCGCGCCGTCATCGTCGACCGGAGCCTCGTCCCGCTGCTCGACTCCTTCAAGGACCGGACGAAGATCGAGCACGTCTTCGTCGTCGAGGACTCGTACGAGGAGCTGCTCGCGACGGCGTCGCCGGACGAGTGGAGCGACCCGGAGCTCGACGAGAACGAGGCGGCGGCGATGTGCTACACGAGCGGCACGACCGGGCTGCCGAAGGGCGTCCTCTACTCGCACCGCTCGACCGTCCTCCACTCGCTCGGCGTCGCCGCCGGCAACCCGATGGGGCTCGGCATCTCCGAGGCCGACGTCATCCTCCCGGTCGTGCCGATGTTCCACGCGAATGCGTGGGGCTACCCGTACCTCGCCGCGTCGCTCGGCTCGAAGCTCGTCTTCCCCGGCCCGCATCTCGATCCTCAGAGCCTGCTCGAGGACTTCGTCGAGGAGGGGGTGACCTGGACCGCCGGCGTGCCGACGATCTGGATGGGGATCCTCCAGATGCTCGACGCGGACGCGGGCAAGTGGGACCTGTCGCGGATGAAGGGCATGCTCGTCGGCGGCTCGGCCGCGCCGCGGGCGATGATCGCCGGCTTCAAGCAGCGGCACGGGCTCAACGTCGTCCACGGCTGGGGGATGACCGAGACGTCGCCGGTCGCGTCGACGGCACAGCTGCCGGGCGACCTCCAGGACGCGGACGAGGAGACGCAGTTCGACTTCGTCGCGATGCAGGGGATCCCGCTGCCGTTCGTCGAGGTGCGGGCGCGGGTCGGCGACGAGGAGATCCCGTGGGACGGCGAGACGATGGGCGAGCTCGAGGTGCGCGGCCCGTGGGTCGCGGCCGGCTACTACGACACGCCGGAGCAGGCTGACCGCTGGACGGACGACGGCTGGTTCCGCACCGGCGACATCGTCTCGATCCACCCGCGCGGCTTCATCCAGATCAAGGACCGCTCGAAGGACGTGATCAAGTCCGGCGGCGAGTGGATCTCCTCGGTCGACCTCGAGAAC
>DATKNT010000172.1:0-17733 GCA_035541175.1 Gaiellaceae bacterium | reverse complement strand
GTGCGTCACGAGCAGCTTCAGCCCGATCAGCAGGACGCCGAGGCCGAGGTTGACCGCGACGACGGCGAGCGTCCCGAGCAGGCCGAGCTTCTCGATCCGGGCGAAGCGGACTCCCTGGGCGGCGAGGACGGCGAGGCCGATGCCGAGCGCGAGCCAGACCGCCGTCTTGTCCGAGAGCACGCCGAGAGCGCCGAGGAAGAGCGCGGCCACCGGCGGAAGCGCCGCCGTGACGATCGAGCTCTCGTGGTACGCGATGTCCGACAGCTCCGCGAACGAGAGGTGCTCCGCGCGGCCGACGCTGTGGCCGAGCGCGTGCGCGTACACGTGCGCGAGCCAGAGGATCACCGCGGTCACGAGGACGAGCGCGGCGATGTGCCCCGTCCCGTGCGAGGTCGTCCGCGCCGAGGAGACGATCACCGAGAGGACGATGATCGTCCCGTAGACATAGCCGGCGAGGCGCTCGCCCGCGCGGGTGAGCTGCCTGGGCGCGCGTGCGTCCTCGGTCACGCGCGCATCATGCCGCTGTCAGCGCCTGCGCGGCGGCGCGAGCGCGAGCTGGACGAGCCGGTGGGCCGACTCGGCGGCCATCGTGCTCGTCCCCGGCCTGCGGGCGCGCACGAAGAGGACGAGCTGCCCGCCCTTCCGCAGCGGCAGCCTGCTCGTCGGACGGAGCGTGACGGCCGCGACGCCGTTCTCGCCCGACGCGACCTCCGGCGCCGCCCGCACCCAGCCGTAGGGGATCCCGGTCACGTCCACGATCGCGCTGCGGACGAGATAGCCGCGCGCGTCGACGATCCGGAGGCGGCACGTGAAGGCGCGCCGCGAGCGGAGGGGGTAGCTCGAGAAGCCGACGGCGGCGACGACGAGCCGGTCCGGCGAGACGACGCTGCTCGCCGGGATCGACAGTCTCCCGTTCGGCAGGTGGATCGTGCCGGGAGGATCGTTCGTGACGATCGGCGTCGGTGCCGAGACGGCGACGTTCGATCCCGTCGCGTTCGTCGCCTTGACGACGAACTCGACCGTCGACCCGGCGTCGGCCGCGGTGAGCATGTACGTCTGGCCGGTCGCGCCCGCGATCGTCTGGCAGTGGTTCCCGGAGGCGTCGCAGCGGTACCAGCCGAAGCCGTAGGAGATCGACTGCGCGCTGCTCCAGGCGCCGACCGAGCCGGTGACGGTTCCGCCGACGTTCGCGCTCGGCGCGCTCACGGTCGGCCGCGACGTGTTCGCGGGCGCGGCGGGCGCGGCGAGGACGGCGGCGGTCAGGTTCGAGCCGATGCTCGACGAGCCGAGTCCGTTCTTCGCAGTGACGATCGCGCGCAGCCGGTAGCCGACGTCGCCGGACACGGGGTCGTACGAGGACTTCGTCGCCCCGCTCACGTTCGCGCAGGAGCCGTTCGCCGAGCAGCGCTGCCACTGGTACGAGTACGTGATCGGCGACGTTCCGCTCCAGGCACCGTTGTCGACGCTGACCGAGTTGCCGACCTGCGCGGTGCCGTGCGGGTCCGGCTGCTTCGTCGCACGCGGCGCGCTGCCGGCCGGGGCGACGACGCCGGTCGGACTCGACGCGGCCGACGCGCTGCCGGAGGAGCTCGTCGCGGTGACGACGACGCGGAGCGTCTTGCCGACGTCCGACGAGCCGACGTCGTAGCTCTGCGAGGTCGCGCCCGAGATGCTGCCGCAGCTCGTGCCGCCGCTGCTGCAGCGCTGCCACTGGAACGAGTAGTCGATCGTGCCGCCGCCGCTCCAGCTCCCCGTCGAGGCGGTGAGCCTCTGGCCCTGTTGCACGGTCCCGCTCACCGACGGCGGCGAGCTGTTGACCGGCCCTGCCGCCGTGGTCGCGCCGGCGGCGCCGACCGCGACGCCGAGCCCGAGGGCCGCGGTCGCCGCAGCGGCGAGCCGTGTCGCGTTCATCGACCCGTATTCCACGCCGCGTACGAGCGCGTTTTCGTACGGGCCGGGTAAAGGCTCGGTAAACCGTCCTAGTTCTCGGCCTTCGCGGCCTTCTTCGCGGCCTTCCGCTCGTCGTGCGCGGCCTTCTGCTCGGCCGCCTTCTCCTTCGCCTGGCCGTAGGACGTCTCGACGAGCGCCCGTCCGCCGGTCCAGCCGAACGCCCACGCGACCATGATGATCGCGAAGACGATGTTCCAGGCCGTCGTCACGAGCTGCTGCGCGACGGAGTACGCGGTCGCGTTC
This sequence comes from Gaiellaceae bacterium, assembly GCA_035541175.1. GTDB lineage: Bacteria > Actinomycetota > Thermoleophilia > Gaiellales > Gaiellaceae > Palsa-739. The sequence continues at coordinate 15,540 of DATKNT010000172.1, read as the reverse complement.
GCCGAGCTCGTGACGCCCTTGAGTGACGCGACGTTGAACGCCTGATTGACGCCGGCGCCGCCCGGCGTCACCGACGTGACGTTCGCGATCGAGTTGCCGGCGTTGATCCGCATCAGCGTGTGGAACGAGATCGGGATGTCGTACGCGTGGAGGAAGACGCACATGACGCCGAGGCTCGCCACCCAGGCGAGGAGCGACGGCAGGAACACGCGCAGGAAGTACGCACCCGGCTTCGCGACGATCCCGCCGCCGGTCTTCGCCTCGTTCCACCACTCCGTCACCTTCGGCCACCAGCGGCTGGCGAGCATGTAGATGAGCAGGCCGCCGCCGCCGACGATGATCACGCAGGCGACCGGGTGATCCTTCACGAACGAGAACTTGAGCTCGAACGAGCCGCCGACCGACAGGAAGAGGTAGAGCCACGTGAACGCGCCGATGGCGGTGAAGAAGATCTTCTGGACCGCGTAGCCGCCGAGGATCCCCGCGAACGTCGCGCTCGCGATGATCGACGTGAACATCAGCAGCATCACGAGCGTGCCGAGGTTCGCCGGCAGGATGCCGTTCAGCGCGACCGAGGCGGCGTAGCAGGCGAGGATGTCGAGCCGGCGCACCTCGCCGGGGTACGCGTGCTTGAGGATCGAGTACCAGCCGTACCCGGTCAGAGTCGTCTGCAGCGTCTTCAGCACGATCGCGGCCATCAGCTCCGCGAACGTGATGCTCGTGATCGTGTCCCAGACCTGCTTGAGCCAGCCGCGGATGTCCCAGCCGAGCAGGTTCGCCATGGCGCCGATGAGCACGATCACGAGCACCCATGCGAGCAGGCGCTTCCAGCGGAACCGCTTCTCCGGCGACTTCGTGGGTGCGGCGGAGGCGGCGCTCATCCTCTGAACCTTAACCGCGCTCCGGCGGGCCGGTGACGGCGCGGTGACGCGGCTGTGACGTCGCCCCTGGAACATCGGTGCAGCAACCCAGGGGGGAGGATCCCATGCCCGAGAAGGCAGCCGCATCCGGCTTCGTGCTGGAGGTGCCGGTCGACGCGTCGGCGATCTCGGCCGACGACCTCAAGAGCCAGGCGCTCAAGGTCGTCGTCAAGCCGTGCGACGGCGAGCTCCGTTCCGAGATCGTCAAGCTGAGGGAGAACGGCACCGGCGTCGCGCGGTTCTCCTTCACCCGGAGTCCGGGCGCGCTCCAGGTGCTGATCGGGCCGGAGCGGGCCGAGGACGCGGAGCTCGCGGCCTCGCAGACGATCACGACGAGCGTGTCGGCCGCCGCCTGGGCCGGGAAGCGCCAGCTCGCCGTCGAGCCGCTCCGCGTCTCGCCGTACTACTGGTGGTGGTGGCTCCGCTGGTGCCGCGAGTTCACGATCCGCGGCCGCGTCGTCTGTCCCGACGGGAGCCCCGTGCCGGGCGCCGAGGTCTGCGCCTACGACGTGGACTGGTGGTGGTGGTGGTGGACGAAGCAGGAGGTCGGCTGCGCGGTCACCGACATCAACGGCAGCTTCGACATCACCTTCCGCTGGTGCTGCGGCTTCTGGCCGTGGTGGTGGTGGCGGTACCGGATCTGGGAGTTCCAGCCCGAGCTGGCGCAGGCGATCGCGCCGGTGCTCGAGCGGGATCCGCGGATCCGGCTCGGGCGGGCCGAGAACGTGCCGGGCCTCGACGTGTTCGCGCCGCTGCTCGCGCGCGCCGGCGTGGACACGAGCCGCCCGCTCGCGTCCGTCCCGGCCGGCCAGCTCGAGCAGATCCGGACGACGCTGCTCGACAAGCTGCCGCAGGCGCCCGAGCTGGCGGCGCTGCGGATCTGGCCGTGGTGGCCGTGGTGGCCGTGGTGGGACTGCACGCCGGACATCATCTTCCGCGTCACGCAGAACTGTCACTTCCCCGGGGCGGTCATCGTCGACGAGGGCTACGCCGACACGCGGTGGGACATCTCCGACCCGCTCGACGTCACGCTGATCGCGAACGACCTCGCCTGCTGCCGCCCGAAGCCGCCGTGCGTCGAGGGCGACTGCATCGACATCTCGTCGGTCTGCTCGGACGAGTACCTGTCGATCGACTCGATCGCGGGCAACCGCGGCGCCGCCTCGGCGACGCCCGCAGGCTACGCGCCGGGAGACCGTCCGTTCTCGGAGTCGATCGCCGTCCTCAAGGCGAACACCTTCGTCGGCGTCGACTACTACGAGATCGAGGTCCAGGATCCGGTGACGCTGACGTGGGGCCCGCTGCCGGCCGGCGCGTGCGAGGACTTCTGCCGCCACTGGCTGCAGCCCGTCCCGATCGGCCCGTGGCCGAACGGCGACGTGCAGTTCAAGTGGCAGGTGAGGTCCGACGGCATGAACAACCATCTCGTCGTCGAGAGCCGCGAGCACTGGGAGGCGACGGTCGGCCTGCCGCCGCTCGCGTTCTGGACGATCAGCGAGCAGCTCGTCGTCCCGATCGACTCGACGAAGTTCACCGACGGCACCTACACGTTCCACGTCGTCGGCTGGCAGGACGCCGGCGGCGGGAACGTCAAGAACGGCCACGTGCTCCCCGTCTGCGGGCTCGAGGAGCCGGACGAGTGGGTGCTCACCTTCGACAACCGCATCACGAACGACCCGGCGGCGCTGCCCTGCTCGCCGCTCCTGCCGGGACTCGTGCACCTCTGCACGCTCGAGCCGACGACGGAGCTGACGAGCATCACGATCGGCGGCGTCGCCATCCCGGAGTGCGGCACCACCGATCTCACGGGGAACCTCGAGATCGACTTCACGGCCGCCGATCCCGACGGGCACCTGCTCGAGTACGACATCACCGTCCACTGGGGCAGCGGCCATGTCCAGAGCCTCCTCGGTCTCGCGGGCGCCACGCTCACCCGCAACACCGGCGACGGCCAGGGGCCGACGTACGCGGCCGCGCTCGGCCAGGGGTTCGGCGCGGCGAGCCCGACGTGGCACGGCGGCACGATGACGCTGACCGTTCCCGCGTCCGAGGCGTTCCCGGAGCCGTGCTGCTACCTGATCCGGCTGGAGGCGTGGAAGCGCCACCACGTCGGCTACCGGTTCGGGAGCTGCGGCTTCAACTGCGAGCAGGACGTGTACACGAACGTCAGCGAGTTCACGGTCGGCGTCGGCGTGTGCGAGCCGCCGACGGTGATCGGTCGCGTGGCCGCCGCCGAGAGCGCGGTCGTCGCGGAGGCCGGTTGATGGGCTGCTGCGGCCAGGGTCGCGCCGCGCTTCGCACCGCCGGCAACGCCGCCGCCCGCGGGACACCCGGTGTCTCGCGGGCGGCGACCCCGGGCGACGCTTCCCGGCCGGGCGCGGCCGTCGTCCGCTACGTCGGCGGCAGGCGCGTCCGCGTTCGCGGCTCGGTGAGCGGCCGGCTGTACGAGTTCACCGGCGGGGTCCGCACGGCGGTCGAGAGCGGCGACGCCCCGGGGCTGGTCAGGACGGGGCTGTTCGTCCGGGACTGAGCCCCGCCCTCGGCACATCCTGCGGACGATCCGGCTCGTCGCCGCCGGCGTTGACAGCTCGGGCGCCGGCCGACTAGCGTGTATCGCGGTAACGGGGAGCTAGGGACTCGTGGGGGAGAACGCTTGCTCGTTGCTGCGGCGTGTCGTCGGGCCGCTCGGAGCCGGGACATGACGCGGACCCGTGCGAACGGCGTGCGGCTCGCGCTGCTCGGCACCTTCGAGCTCGAGTGCGAGGGCGCACGCGTCCGGCTGCCGATGAGCGCGCAGCGGCTCGTCGCGTTCGTCGCGCTCCAGGAGCATCCGGTGCTCCGCACCTATGCGGCCGGCTCGCTCTGGCCCGACACGTCGGACGCGCGCGCACACGCGAATCTCCGCTCGGCGCTCTGGCGGCTGCACCGCTGCGGGCACCGCGTGATCGACGCGACCGGCGACCGGCTTCGCCTCGATCCCGCCGTCCGCGTCGACCTCCACGAGGCGGAGGCGCTGGCGCGCCGGTGCCTCGTCGACGGCGTCGACCTCGAGCTGGAGCCGTCCGCGCTCGGGGGCGACCTGCTCCCGGACTGGTACGAGGAGTGGGTCCTGCTGGAGCGGGAGCGGTTCCGCTCCCTCCGGCTGCGGGCGCTGGACGCGCTCTGCGAGCGCCTGATGCACGCGGGCAGGCTCGACGACGCGCTCGACGCGGGTCACGCCGCCGTCGCCGGCGAGCCGCTGCGCGAGAGCGCGCACCGCGCGCTCGTGCGGGTGCACCTCGCCGAGGGCAACACGGGCGAGGCGATTCGCCAGTACCGCCTGTTCCGCCGCCTGCTGCGCGACCACCTCGGGCTGGAGCCGTCCGGAAGGATGGAGGAGCTGATGCGGGGGATCTCGACGATTGACACGGTGCGGTGAGCGACGCGGGGCCGGCGGCGCGGTTCGGGCTCGGCGCGCTCGCCGTCTGGCGGGTGACGCATCTCCTGGCCGAGGAGGACGGGCCCGCCGACGCCGTCCTCCGCCTCCGCGCCCGGCTGGGGACGAGTCAGCTCGGCCGGCTGATGGACTGCTTCGAGTGCACGAGCGTCTGGGTCGCCGCTCCCGCCAGCCTCGCCGTGGCGCGCCGGCCGCGCGACGTGCCGGTCGTGTGGATGGCGCTGTCCGGCGCTGCGTGCCTGCTCGAGCGGGTCGCCCATCCCGAGGTGCGCGAGCTCCGGCCGGCGGACGTGTCCTGAGACGACGAGAGCGACCCTCGCCTGCAGCGGGTCGCTCTCGGAGTGCCATCCCGGGCCTCCGGCACAGATGGACAGGAGCCCGTTCAACCGCGAATGATCGGTCGCATCGGGATCCGACACATCCCCCGATCCGGTGATCGGCCCGCCTTAACCGAACCGCTACAAGGCGGCGTCGTCGGGCGTCTCTACGCTTGGTGCATGGCCGTGCCCGCGCCCTCGCTCCCGGTCGTCCTGCACCTGTCGCTCGTCGTCCCCGGCGAGCTTCACGACGCGAACGGCGAGCGGCTCGGACGCGTCGACGACCTGATCGTCCGGCTGGGCGAGGACGACTACCCGCCGGTGAGCGGGATCGTCGCGCGCGTCGCCGGCCGGCAGGTCTTCATCTCCGCCGAGCAGATCGAGGAGATCGCGCACGGCCGCGTCATCCTCGGCGGCGACCGGCTCGACCTGCAGCACTTCCGGCGGCGGCCGGACGAGGTCCTGCTGAAGAAGGACGTGCTCGACCGGCAGCTGATCAACATCGACGGCGCGCGGCTCGTCCGCGCGAACGAGATCGAGCTGGCGCGGATCGACGGCTGGTACCGGGTCGTCGGCGTCGACGTGAGCCTGCGCGGGCTCGTTCGGCGGCTCGTCCCGCGCGTGCTCGGTCGGCGCGTGACGCTGGGCACCTTCCTCGACTGGGCCTCGGTCGAGCCGTTCACCGGGCACGTGCCGACGGTGCGGCTGCGCGTTCCGCACCCGAAGCTCGCGCGGCTCCATCCCGCCGAGCTCGCCGATCTCGTCGAGGCGGCCTCGCACCGGGAGGGCGACGAGATCATGGCCGCCGTCGCTGCCGACCCCGAGCTCGAGGCGGACGTCTTCGAGGAGCTCGGCGAGCAGCACCAGCTCGAGTTCGTCGAGGAGCGCTCGGACGACCAGATCGCGGCGCTGCTCGCGCGCATGGAGGCCGACGACGCGGCCGACCTCGTCCTCCAGCTGCCGGAGGAGCGGCGCGAGGAGGTCGTCGCGCTGCTGCCGGGCGTGCAGCGCCGCCGCGTGCGCGCGCTGCTCGGCTACGACCCGACGACGGCCGGCGGCCTGATGAGCCCCGAGTTTCTCTGCATCTACGCGCAGGCGACCGTCGAGGAGGCGGTCCAGCGCGTCCGCCGCTCGGGCATCGACGCCGACGCTCTCGCGTGGGTCTACGCGATGAACACCCACTACCGGCTGCGCGGCGGCATCCGGATCGCCGACCTGTTGCGGGCCGACCCGGCCGCGCGCCTCGCCGAGGTGCTCCAGCCGGTGCAGACGGTTCCGCCCGACGCGGGGCTCGAGGAGGTCGCCCGGACGATGGCGGACTTCGACCTCACCGTCGTCGCAGTCGTCGACGAGAAGGAGCAGCTCGTCGGCGTCGTCACGATCGACGACGTGCTCGAGGTCGTCCTGCCGGAGAACTGGCGCCGCCGCTTCGGCGTGCTCGGCGACGACTAGGCCCCGCCGAAGGCCCCGTGGACGAGGACGAACCGCGCCATCGCACGATCCTAGTTGCTTTCCGGGTCGAGCTGGATCATGCTCAGTCCGTTACTCCTAGGGGAGGGGAACCCATGACTGGCAAGCGTCTCGTCCTGGCGGGCGTTGCGCTGGCTGCGGCGGTCGGTCTGGTCGTCGCCGCCGCGCTCGGCGCATTCGCCTCGAGCGGCAGGACGGCTGCGGCCGGCGCCGGCGCCGACGGCGTCCGCGTGCACGGCCACTGGACGATCGTCGTCCGCAGCACGAGCGGCACGGTCGTCGGCCGCTATCACTTCCACAACGACTTCAACGGCGCCGGCTTCGGCACGAGCGGCGGCGCGGACGCGTTCTCGCAGATCCTCAGCGGCTCGAACGCGCCCGGCGACTGGGACGTCACGCTCCACGGCTCCGGCTGCCCGGCCTCGAACGGGAACTTCTGCCAGATGTTCGAGCCCGACGCGAGCCCGGGCTTCGGCGCGTTCCCGCCCGACACGAAGAACCTGACCGTGACCGCGCCCGAGTCGGGCACGGACGCGTTCAAGATCGTGCTCCAGGCAAGCGTGACCGCGACGAACGACGGGACGATCGACCGCGTCGACTCGGGCCTGCAGAAGTGCTCGTCCGGCTCGGCCGTCGGACACGACTGCGGCGTCGGCTACAACGCCGTGACGACGCGGATCCTGTCGTCGCCGATCAGTGTCCTGGCCGGCCAGAACATCTCGGTCACCGTCAAGCTCAGCTTCTCGTAGGAGGTCGAGGGGCCGGGGGACGACGTGGCCGGACGCCGATCCGGGAGGAGTTCCTCCGTACGGTGGGGGCTGCTCGCGCTCGCGCTCGCGTGCGGGCTCGGGCTGCTCGTGCTGCCAGCCGGGGCGGCGCCGACCGCCTCGACGGACGTGACGATCGTCGTCGACGAGAGCGTCTCCTCCGCTGACGGGTCGACCGCGAGCCCGCCCGCGCCGGTCGAGTCGGCCGAGCCGGTCGGGACGGCCGACGCCGTGACGGTGTCGCCGCCGGCGGGCGTGCCGAGCGACGAGGGCGTGACGGTGGCGGACGCCGTCAGCGTCGTGCCGCCGGCAACGATCCTCGACGAGGAGACGGTCTCCTCGAGCGACGCGCCGAGCGTCGTCCCGCCCGCGGTCGTCGCGACCGCGGAGTCGGCGTCCGTGTCGGACGACGTCGCCGTCGTGCCGACGTCGTCGCCGTCGACGACGACGGTGACGGCAGGGCCGAACGCGGCGCTCGTCGGCTCGGCCGTGCAGCTCCAGGCGACGGTCACGGCCGCCGGCCACCCCGTCGGCGCGGGCTCGGTCACGTTCGAGGACGGCTCGACGCCGCTCGGCGCTCCCGTGCCCGTCGACTCGAGCGGTCACGCGTCGCTCGGCGTCACGACCCTCGGCGTCGGCTCGCACACGATCGTCGCCGCCTACGGCGGCAGCGCCGCTTTCGACGCGAGCAGCGGGATGACGAGCGAGGGCGTCTACGACTACGCGCTCTCGGCCGGCTCGGACCAGAGCGTCCTCCGCGGCGGCGCGGCGACGTTCGGCCTCACCCTCTCCCTCGCCGCCGGGTCGGCGACGAACGGGCTTCCCTCCTCGATCCCGTTCTCCGCCGCGCTCCTCCCGCCCGACGCGACGAGCAACGCGCCCTCGTCGATCGCGTTCCCGCAGTCGGAGGCGGCGCCGACTCATCTGGACGTGACCGTGCAGACCGGGGCGATCACCCTCGGCGACACGACCGTCGCCTTCACCGCGGGCGCGCGGACGGCGAGCGCCGGTCTGCACGTCTCCGACTTCGCGCTGTCGCTGTCGCCCTCGACGCAGACCGTGCAGGCCGGCGACGCGGCGGGGTTCACGCTCACGTCGACGGTCGTCGCCGGCTCGAGCGCGAGCGCGCTCGGGACGTTCACCGTCCTCGACCAGACCTCGACGCCGGTCGGCACGCTCGCCGTGCCGGGCTCCCTGGCGGTGACCGTCCCGACGACCGCGGCGACGGCACCGGGGCTGCACACGCTGACGCTGACGACCGACCCCGGCCACCGCAGCGCGAACGCGACGTACTACGTCAACGTCCCGCCGGTCCCGAACGCCGGCGGGCCGTACACCGTGAACGAGGGCTCGCCGCTCATCCTGCACGGCTCCGCGACCGACACCGCCGGCGAGACGCTGACGTACAGCTGGGATCTCGGCGGCGGCCTGACGGCGACGGGCGCGACCCCGACGGTCACCTTCCCCGACGGCCCGGCGACGCGCACCGCCACGCTCACCGTCTGCGACGACCACGGCGCGTGCGCGAGCGCGACGACGACGATCACCGTCGTCAACGTCGCGCCGACGGCGCGGATCCTCTCTCCGGCCGACGGCGCCGTCTTCCGTGCGCACTCGCCGGTCACCCTCGACGGCTCGTTCACCGACCCGGGCGTCCTCGACACGCACACGGCGGTGTGGACAGTCGGCGGGACGACGATTCCGGCGACGATCTCGGAGCACGGCGGCTCCGGGACGGCGAGCGCGTTCTGGACCCCCGCGGCCGCCGGCTTGTACCCGCTGTCGCTGACCGTGACGGACAAGGACGGCGGCACGGCGACCGTCTCGGGCGGCACGCTCGTCGTCTTCGACCCGAGTGCCGGCTTCGTCACAGGCGCCGGTTGGTTGCTCGACTCGGCCCACGGCCTCGTCGTCTTCGCGTTCGAGGCGAGGTACTTCGACGGCGAGGCGACGCCGCGCGGTGACGTCGGCCTCGGCATCCCGCATCTCGTCCTCGACGACACGCACCTCGACTGGCTCGTCGTCACGCCGCCGAGCTTCGCGTTGCAGGGCGAGGCGCGCGTCGGCCGCACCGGCGGCTACCGCTTCCGGCTCGACGGGACGACCGGGCATCCGGACCAGCTGCGCGTGCGCGTGTGGGCGCCGGGCGGCACGCTCGTCTACGACAGCACGCTGCGCTCGCTTGCCTTCGGCGGCGTGCAGATCCACCGGTAGTCGCGCGATATCGGTACCCTGCGTCCATGTTCGCGTGGACCGGAGAGAACGATGGCGGTCACAGTCCGTGCCGCCACCTCTGCGCTGCGCCGCCCGCTGCGCGGCCGGCCACGCCTGCCGCGGGCTAGGCGCCCCTCCGCACCGCTGCTCGCGCTGCTCGCGGTCCTCGGGCCGGGGCTGATCGCGGCCAACGCAGGCAACGACGCCGGCGGGATCGCGACGTACTCGCAGGTCGGCGCACAGTACGGATACGCGCTGCTCTGGATGATGGTGGTGATCACCGTCAGCCTCATCGTCGTGCAGGAGATGGCGGCGCGGATGGGGGCGGTCACCGGCAAGGGCCTCGCCGAGTTGATCCGCGAGAACTACGGGCCGCGGTGGTCGCTGTTCTCGACGGTCGCCGTGCTGATCGCGAACCTCGGGATCTGCATCTCCGAGTTCGTCGGCATCGCCGCGGCGCTCAGCCTCATCCACGTGCCGGGCTACGTCGCGGTGCCGGTCGCCGCGATCGTCGTCTGGCTGCTCGTCGTCCGCGGCTCGTACAAGACGGCGACCCGCGTGTTCGTCGCGATGACGATTCCGTTCTTCGCGTACCCGATCGCCGCGATCCTCGCGCACCCGGACTGGCTCGACGTCGGCCGCTCGATCGTGCGACCGCACATCCAGCTGACCGGCCCGTACCTGTTCCTGTTCGTGGCGACGGCCGGCACGACGATCACGCCGTTCATGCAGCTGTACGTCCAGTCGGCGGTGGTCGAGCGCGGGATCGGGCCCGAGGAGCTGAAGGCCGAGCGGGTCGAGGTGACGTCGGGCTCGATCTTCGCGAACATCGTCGCGTCGTTCATCATCATCGCCACCGGCGCGACGCTGTACGTGCACGGGCACCACACGGTGAACAGCGCCGCCGACGCGGCGAAGGCGCTCGCCCCCTTCGCCGGCCGCTTCGCCGAGGCGCTGTTCGCCATCGGCCTGCTCGGTGCGAGCCTGCTCGCCGCGGCGATCCTGCCGGTGACGGCGGCGTACGTGATCGCCGAGACGTTCGGCCTCGAGAAGGGGCTCGCGCGCCGCCCGCGCGAGGCGCCGGTGTTCGTCGCGGTGCTGACGACGCTCATCGTCATCGGCGTCGCCGTCGCGGTCATCCCGAACATGCCCGTGATCAAGCTGCTCGTGCTCGTCCAGGTCGTCAACGGCATGCTGCTGCCCGTCACGCTCTTCTTCGTCTGGCGGCTGTCGTCGAGCCGCGAGCTGATGGGCGACTACCGGAACGGGAGGATCTTCAACGTCGTCGCGGGCGCGACCGTCCTCATCACGTCGGCGCTGTCGATCCTCCTGCTCGTGGTGACGCTGTCCGGGAACGCCTAGGCCGCGCCCACCTCGGCGAGGTACGCCTCCGCCTTGTCCGGGAACATGAACCAGTCGAAGAAGTCGCGCGGGTCGTCGAACCCGTTGACGAACCGGTGCGCGACCTGCGGGCTCCCGTTCCCGGCCGTCAGGAGCTTCAGGACGTGCTCCGGCGGCGGCGAGAGCAGCGCGTTCGTCCACGTCGTCGCGAACTGCCCGTAGCTCTCCCAGAACCGATCGAAGCACTGCTCCATGAAGGCGCGGTCGTACGACGCGTCGCCGTGCTTCTCGATCGCCTCGAGATACGCGGCCGCCATCTTCGACGCGTTGTTCGAGCCCTGGCCCGTGATCGGGTCGTTGAGCATGATCGCGTCGGCGAGCCCGAGCACGAGCCGGCCGGACGGCAGCTCCGCCACCGGCTTGCGCACCGTCGGCGGGAAGCGGCCGACGAGGATCCCGTTCGCGTCGGTGAGCTCGCTGTCGCGGTTGCGCTCGCCCTCCCACGGCATGAACGTGTCGAGGATCCACTTCGACTTGGCGAGGTGCTCCTCGGGCGTCGTCACATCGCCCCAGCAGTCCATCGGGCCGCCGGGGATGCCCTCGAAGACCATGATCTCGCACGGCCCCGTCGTCGTCAGCGCGGGGAAGACGAAGTACTCGCCGACGGTCGGGATCAGGTTGAAGCACACCGCCGAGTACTCGGGCCGCGGCGTCATCCCCGTCACGTACGTGAGCGCGAGTGCGCGCATCGGCTGGTCGTACGGCGAGCGCGCGGCGTCACGCTCGAACAGGCGCACGATCTCGCCCTTGCCCGCGGCGACGACGACGAGGTCATTCTCCTGCGTGTACCGCTCGAGCTCGTCGACGCCCGCGTCCTCGATGACGAGCGCGCCGCCGCGCTTCTCCAGCTCCTCCATCCAGCCCGGCATCTTCACGCGCTGGTCGACCGACTGCGCGTACGCGTCGAGGCGCGACGCGAAGTCGATCACCTTGCCCGTCGGCGTCTCGACGCCGGGCGGCGCCGGCACCGCGAGCGAGATGCCCTCGACCGGCGGGCACTCCTCCTCCCAGAAGTTGATGCCGAGGTCGCGCTCGTGCTGCAGCGCGGCGTCGAACATGCACTGGCTCGACATCACCTTGCCGTCGTGGATGTCCTCCGGCGTGCGGTTCGAGACGACGGTGACCTCGTGCCCGGCGGGGAGGAGCCCGAGCGCGAGCTGGAGCCCCGCCTGGCCGCCTCCGACGATCAGGATCTTGCTCATCTCATCTCCTTCATTCGGCGAGCTTGGGAATGGCGGGCTCGGCCTGCTCGGGTCCCATCGCCGAGTAGCCGCCGTCGACCGCCCAGTCGGCGCCGGTGACGAACGACGCGTCGTCGGAGCAGAGGAAGAGGACGACGTTCGCGACCTCCTCCGGGTTCCCGACGCGGCCGAGCAGGTGGAACGGCGCGGCGACGCGGTCGGTCTTCGCGCGATCGCCGCCCGTGAGCTCGACCATCACCTTCGACCACGTCCAGCCGGGCGAGACCGAGTTGACGCGGATGCCCTCGGGGGCGAGGTCCATCGCCATGTTGCGCGTGAGCTGGACGATCGCCGCCTTGCTCACGGGATAGAGCCAGCGGCCGGTCTGGGCGACCTTCGACGAGATCGACGCGAAGTTGACGATCGCGCCGCCTCCGCGCTCGAGCATGTACGGGTGCACCGCCTTCGCCGCCATCGCGGCGCTCGCGACGTTGACGTTCAGCGACTCGAGCCAGTCGGCGCGCGTCGAGGCGAAGCCCTCGTCGACGTACGAGCAGGCGAGGTTGACGAGGAAGTCGATGCCGCCGAAGCGCGCGGCGGTCGCCGAGGTGATCAGCCCGAGCTGCGCGTCGTCGCGGATGTCCGTCGGCTCGAACAGCACCGCGTCGCCGAGCTCGTCCACGAGCCGGCCGCCGCCCTCCTCGTCGATGTCGGCGACGCCGACGCGCGTGCCCGCCGCGACGAAGGCGCGCACGACCGCGGCGCCGATCAGCGTCGCGCCGCCGGTGACGACCGCCGTCCTCCCCTCGAGTCCACGCATCTCGCCCCTCCTCGGTCCGACGTTGCCGGCCCGATCCTACGACGGCGTGACCTCGCCGGTCGCGCTCAGGCGCGCCAGAGGCCGGAGGCGAGAGCGGGTGAAGCCGCTCTCGACGGAGGGCGGGCAGGACGCCGAGGTCGCTCTGGCTGCGCGGCGGCCGGCGGCGCGCAGCCGGGACCGCGCTCGCGGCGGAGCGCACCCACCGCTCAGCCACTCGAGCCGAAGGAGGGGGTCCAGTAGGAGAACCACGGGTTCCCCTACTTCTTGAAGAAGGCCTGGTAGATCTCCTTCGCCGCGGGCGCGGCCGCCTGCACGCCGAAGCCGCCGTGGACGACGAGCACGACGACGACGACCTTCGGGTTCGTCGCCGGCGCCCACGACGCGTACCACGAATGGTCGCTGCCCACCGGCGCCTGCGCCGTGCCGGTCTTGCCCGCGACCGGGATCGGGAAGTTCGCGAAGACGGAGGCGGAGGTGCCGCCGGGTGAGTGCGCCGCCTCGTACAGCCCCTGCTGGATCGTCGACAGGTCGGTCATCCGCAGGTGCCGCACCGGCTTGAACACGAGCGGCTTCACCGAGCCGCCGTTCAGCACCGCGTCGGCGACGTGGGGCCGGACGACGGTGCCGCCGTTGGCGATCGCCGAGTACGCGACGGCGAGCTGCAGCGGCGTCACCGCGAGCAGTCCCTGCCCGATCGCGAGGTTGATCGTCTGGCCCTCGTACCACGGGATGTGCTGCGTGCGCTCGAGCCAGGCGGGCGTCGGCACGACGCCGCCGAGCTCGCCCGGGAGGTCGAGGCCGGTCGGATGCCCGAGCCCGAGCATCTTCGCCCACGACTGGATCCCGAGATCCTTCCCGTTCGCCTCGTGGTTGTAGACGAGGTCGCCGAGCCGGTAGAACCACGTGTCGCACGACTCGGCGAGCGCCGTGTGCAGCGACATGTACGAGTAGACGCCGGCCTCGACGTTGTGGAACGTGAAGTTCCCGAGCGTGAACGAGCCGCTGCAGAGGAGCGACGTCGCCGGCGTGATGATCCCCTGCGTCAGCGCCGCCTCCGCGACGATCGGCTTGAACGTCGAGCCGGTGGGGTAGAGGCCCTGCGTCGCGAGATCGAGCAGCGGCGGGTTCGGGCTCGTCGAGTGATAGAGCGAGTTGCGGTACGCGGCATCGTTCGCCGCCGCGACCTGGTTGTACGTCGGGTAGCTCGCGAGCGCGTAGATGCCGCCGGTGCGCGGGTTCATGACGACGGCGGCGGCGGAGGTCGCGTCCGAGTGGCCGTTCGCCTGCGCGAGCGCGATCCCGTCGCGGATCGCCTTCTCCGCGGCGCGCTGGATTCGTGCGTCGATCGTCAGCCGCAGCGTGGGCAGCGTGCGGTGCCCGGTCGGCACGATCGGCCCGGCGATCCGCCCCTGCGAGTCGACGCGCAGGTGCGCGTGGAGGAAGCCAGGGCTGAGGATCGAGTCGTACGTCGCCTCCACGCCGGACTGGCCGACGATCTGCCCCGGCTGCGCGTGCGCGTAGCGCTTCGTCCCGAGCTCGCTCTGGCTCACCTCGCCGAGCAGGCCGAGGAACTCCGCGCCGAGCGCGCCCTGCGGATACGTGCGCGACGGCTGTCCCGTCGACTTGAACGCCGGATATGCGTCCGCGCGCTCGGCGAGGTAGTCGATCAGCCCCGCGCTCGGTTGCGCGACGACGGTCGCGGGTGCGAACGGCGAGCGGAACACCGAACGGCGGATCCGGGCGACCATCGCCGGCACGGAGGCGCCGGAGAGCTTCGAGAACTGCCGCAGCTGCCTCAGGCCCGCGCTCGTCGGGCTCCAGCGGCCGTGTGCGTCCGTCGTGCCGAGCGTGCCGGGGTCGGCGTCGACGACGACGCGGCCGCCCGTCCCGGCGAGCGGACGTCCCTTCGCGTCGACGATCGCGCCGCGGGGCGCGGTCAGGTCGACGACGCGGAACGACTGCGAGTTCGCGATCGCCGTGTACTGCGGCCCGTGCAGGACCTGGATCGACCACGCGCGCAGCACGAGCACGCCGATCGCGACGCCGACGAGCAGGGCGAGGCCGCCGACCCGGACGAAGAATCCGGGGCTGCGGAAGTACGGCGCGTCGACGCGCGAGTAGGGCTCCACTCGGCGGCTGTCGGGCAGGCTGCGCGGAAGCCTCACCCTGCGGCGGTCGTCAGGCGTCGAGGTCGCCATGCTCCTCGGGCTGGTCGTGATCCGGCTCGGCCCTTTCAGTGTAGGGGCGCTACGCGTCCTCCGCGATCTCGTCGGCGATCAGGGCAAGCGCGTACGCGCGCCAGGCGAGGCCGGGATCGCCGGCGAGCGCCGCCAGCGCGGCGGTCACCGCCGGGAGCCCGTCCGCCTCGGACGCGAGCCCGCCGAGCGCCGCCGCGAGCGCCGCCCGCCGCTCGGGCCGGTCGAGCTCGGCCGCGAGGCGCTCGACCGCGACGTCGTCGAGCTCCAGCTCTCGGTGCGGGTCGCCGCCGGCGGCGAGGACGAGCAGCGCCCGACGCCGCGCCGCGTTCAGCTCCGCGTCGTCGACCGGGACGCGGTCGAGGACGAGCCACGCGAGCACCGGCGCGAGCCCGTCCACCGGCAGCCCGCTCTCCTCGAGCTGCTCTAGCCGGGATCGCGACAATCGCCGGCCTCGCCCTCGCAGCAGCCGAGCTTGAAACGGCAGCGCGGGCACTGCCACGTCGACTGGCGCCACTCCATCTCGGCGCCGCAGCGCAGGCAGATCTCCTTCACGGCGGTCACGCCCGGGAGAGTACGTCGTGGAGACGACGGAACTGGACGACCTTCTCGAAGCCGAGGCGGGTCAGGATCGGCGACGACATCGCGCCCGCGCCGACGGTCAGCGCCGGCGTCCCACGCGCGACCGCCTCGTCCCAGCGCGCGCGGACGAGCGCCCGGTACGCGCCGCGCCCGCGGGCCCACTCGGCCGTCGCGCCGCCCCAGAGGAGCAGCCCGCGGCTCGCGGCGGTCGCGCCGCCGGCGCCGGCGAGGCGGCCG
>DATKNT010000171.1:0-2812 GCA_035541175.1 Gaiellaceae bacterium | reverse complement strand
CTCCGGCAGCACGTGCCGGAGGAACAGGCCGGTGAAGCTCCCCTCGACCCGGACGACGTCCTCGGGGGCGCCGGCGGCGACGATCTCGCCGCCCGCCTCGCCGCCCTCGGGGCCGAGGTCGACGATCCAGTCCGCCTGCTTGATCACGTCGAGGTTGTGCTCGATCACGAGCATCGTGTTGCCGCCGTCGACGAGCCGCTGCAGCGTCTCGAGCAGCTTCTCGATGTCGGCGAAGTGGAGCCCGGTCGTCGGCTCGTCGAGGATGTACAGCGTCCGCCCCGTCGCCACCTTCGACAGCTCCGCGGCGAGCTTCACGCGCTGCGCCTCGCCGCCGGAGAGCGTCGTCGCCGGCTGCCCGAGCTTGATGTAGTCGAGCCCGACGTCGTGCAGCGTCTGCAGCCGCCGCCGGATCTTCGGGATCTTCGCGAAGAACTGCAGCGCCTCCTCGACCGACATGTCGAGGACGTCTGCGATCGAGCGGCCCTTGAACCGCACCTCGAGCGTCTCGCGGTTGTAGCGCGCGCCCTTGCACGTCTCGCACGGGACGTAGACGTCCGGGAGGAAGTGCATCTCGATCTTGATCTGCCCGTCGCCCTTGCACGTCTCGCAGCGGCCGCCGCGCACGTTGAACGAGAACCGTCCCGGCTTGTACCCGCGCACCTTCGCCTCCGGCGTGAGCGAGTACAGCTCGCGGATGTGCGTGAACAGGTCGGTGTACGTCGCCGGGTTCGAGCGCGGCGTCCGCCCGATCGGCTTCTGGTCGATCTCGATCACCTTGTCGAAGACCTCGATGCCCTCGACCCCGCGGTGCGCGCCCGGCTTGACCCGCGCCTTGTTCAGCCGGTTCGCGAGCGCCTTGTAGACGATCTCGTTCACGAGCGTCGACTTGCCGGAGCCGGAGACGCCGGTGACGCAGACGAACTTGCCGACCGGGAACTCGACGTCGATCGACTTGAGGTTGTGCTGCGACGCGCCGCGCACGAGGAAGGAGCCGCGATCCTCGACGCGCCGCTCCGGGATCGCGATCGACCGGTCGTGCGCGAGGAACTGACCGGTGATCGACTTCCGGTTGCGCGCGACCTTCGCCGCCGGCCCCTCCGCGACGACCTCGCCGCCGTGGAGGCCGGCGCCGGGGCCCATGTCCACGAGCCAGTCGGAGCGGCGCATCATCTCCTCGTCGTGCTCGACGACGAGTACGGTGTTGCCGAGGTCGCGCAGCCGCTCGAGCGTCGCGATCAGCCGCGCGTTGTCGCGCTGGTGCAGGCCGATCGACGGCTCGTCGAGGATGTAGAGGACGCCCACGAGCTGCGAGCCGATCTGCGTCGCGAGCCGCAGCCGCTGCGCCTCGCCGCCGGAGAGCGTCGCCGCCGCGCGGTCGAGCGTCAGGTAGCCGACGCCGACGTCGTCGAGGAACGTCAGCCGTTCGCGGATCTCCTTGACGATGCGGTGGCCGATCAGCTGCTCGGTCTCCGTCAGGCCCAGCTCGTCGAGGAAGCCGAGCGCGCGCGTCACCGACATCTTCGTGAAGTCGTTGATCGAGAGCCCGCCGACGGTGACGGCGAGCACCTCGGGCTTGAGCCGCGCGCCCTTGCAGACCGGGCACGGGCGGAACGACATGTACTCCTCGATCCGCTCGCGCTGCTGCGCCGAGTCCGTCTCCTTGTAGCGGCGCTGGAGGCTCGCGACGATCCCGTCGAACGCGAGCATGTACTGGCGCCGCCGCCCCATCCGGTTGCGGTACTGGACGTAGACCCGCTCGCCCTCCGTGCCGTAGAGGAACCGCGCCTGCTGCTCCTCCGGCATGTCCTCCCACGGCTGCGACGTGTCGATCTCGTACCGCTCCGCGATCGCCTGGATCACCGCCTCGTAGAACCCGGACGAGCCGCCGACCGACCACGGCACGAGCGCGCCGTCGTCGATCGAGAGCGACGGATCGGGGACGAGCAGGTCCGGGTCGATCTCCTGCTGCGAGCCGAGCCCGGTGCAGCGCGGGCACGCGCCGTGCGGCGCGTTGAACGAGAAGATCCGCGGCTGCAGCTCCGGCAGCGACACGCCGTGGTCGGGGCACGCGAAGTTCTGCGAGAACAGCAGGTCCTCTCCGTCTACGACGGAGACGACGACGAGGCCGTCGGCCAGCGCCGCCGCCGCTTCGAGAGATTGCGTGAGCCTGAGACGCAGGTCCGCCTTCATCACGAGCCGGTCGACGACGACCTCGATCGTGTGCTTGAACTTCTTGTCGAGCGGCGGCACGCCCTCCTCGAGCAGGTACTGCTCGCCGTCGACCTTCACGCGGGTGTAGCCCTCGCGCTGCAGCTCCTCGAAGACGTCGCGGTACTCGCCCTTGCGGTCCCGCACCACCGGCGCGTTGACGGTGAAGCGCGTCCCGTCCGGCAGGCGCAGCACCTGGTCGACGATCGCGTCGATCGACTGGCCGGCGATCGGCTTGCCGCAGATCGGGCAGTGCGGCCGCCCCACGCGCGCGTACAGGAGCCGGAGGTAGTCGTAGATCTCGGTGACGGTGCCGACGGTCGACCGCGGGTTGCGCGAGGTCGTCTTCTGGTCGATCGAGATCGCCGGGCTGAGCCCGTCGATGTGGTCGACGTCCGGCTTCTCCATCATCTGGAGGAACTGGCGCGCGTACGCGGACAGCGACTCGACGTAGCGGCGCTGCCCCTCCGCGTAGATCGTGTCGAAGGCGAGGCTCGACTTGCCGGACCCGGAGAGCCCGGTGATGCAGATCAGGCGGTTCCGCGGCAGCCGGACGGTGATGTCCTTGAGGTTGTGCTCGCGGGCGCCGTGGACGACCAGCTCG
>DATKNT010000170.1:0-11612 GCA_035541175.1 Gaiellaceae bacterium | reverse complement strand
ACGACGGCCACCTGCTCCGCGCGCCGGTGCTCGGCCGCGAGCCGCTCGAGCAGCGAGTCGGCGTCCTCGGCCCAGCGCACCTCGAGCGGGCCGTGCGTCTCGTCCGCGCCGTGGCCGTCGAAGACGACGACGCCGCGCACGCCCTTGGCGGCCACCCAGCTGGCGAGCAGGTCGCGCAGCTCCTCCGGCGAGCCGAACCCGCCGGCGTGGAGCAGGTTGAAGCCATCGAAGAGGTAGAGCGTCGGCTCAGCCACGCGATGCGGCGGACCCTATCGCTCGCCTGCCCGACTGCGTCGGCCGCAGCTTGCGCACGACATCGACGAAGACCGCCCGAAATGCGTCTCCCAGCTGCGCAGAGTACGCGACGGTCAGGTGGTTGGTGTCCATCCACGCGATCGTGCGGCCGATGACCGCCGGGCATTCGTGCCGGAAGCACACGAACTCACGCGTGGGGAGGAAGCCGACGCCGAGTTGCGGCGCTCGACGTGCGATCTCGTCGTACGCCGCGCGCGACCTGCTCGACCAGGTCGTTGTGCACGACGCCATCGTCGCGTGCCGGGCAAGCAGGCAATCCACCGGGTCCTCGCGCAGACCCTCCGGGTCGCCGATCAGCACCACGGGACCTGCCGACTCGAGCTCGTGCGCCGCTGCGAGGACGGCTTCCATCGCACTCCTCGTGGCCGGGCTCGCCTGCTCGTCGATGCTGCCGCCGAGCAGCGTGACCCGCGGGTGCAGGCGCCTCACCTCGCCGATCGCCCAGTGGTACCACTCCCTGCACCCGCGGTCGTTCGTGACCCAGGTGCCGGGCGTGCAGCCGAGCCGTACGAGCGGCACGACCGTCCAACCGTCGCGCCAGGCCATCTCGAGGAGCGGCGGGAGCCACATGTTCGCGTGCGAGTCGCCCATCAGCACGATTAGCCTCGAACTCTTGGCGCGTCCGATCCGGCAGACCCTGCCGGTCGTATCGCTGCTCGTATCGCGCAGGATGCACCCGTCCGGCGGTCGATACGGCGGCGGGAAGTTCCGCAGCTGCCCGATCGGCGGCGTGAGGCCCGAGGGGATCGGCGCTCCCCGCCCCGCCGCCGCAACGGCGGCGACGACGGCGGGAAGCGCGCCGTGGATACGCGCGTAACGGTAGGAGGCGGCGGTCGTCGCCTGAGCAGGGGCGTGCCCGGCGCTCGCCTCCTCGAACCGGTGCTGCTCGCGGCCGATCGCCGCGATCGAGGCCGTTGCCGTCCCGAGGACCGCGGCCGTGAAGGCCACGACCACTGCCGCGGTCGCCGAGCGGCTCCGCACTCTCCGCCGGATCGGGTTCTCGACGAGCGCGTACGAGACACACGAGAGGAGGAACGCGGCAACCATGAGGCCCAGCTTCACCCCGGTCCCGAGGTCGCGGCCGGCGTACTCCCCGGCGATGATCAGCACGGGCCAGTGCCAGAGGTAGAGCGCGTACGAGCGGTCACCGACGACGCGCATCGGACGCAGAGAGAGGACGCGTCCGACGGAGAAGCGCGACGGACCTCCCATCCCGGCGACGATGGCCAGCGCGGTGCCGACGGTCGGCACGAGCGCGAAGGCGCCGGGGAACGGCGTCCGGTCGGAGAACACCACCGCCGAGCAGGCGACGGCAGTCAGGCCCAGCCAGCCCATGCCGAGTCGTGCCGCCGACGGCGCGTGCTCGATCCTCGACGCGGCGACCGCGAGCGTCGCGCCGAGTCCGAGCTCCCAGGCGCGCGTGAACGGCGAGAAGTACGCCTTCGTGGGCGCCGCAGCCGTCAGGTACATCGACCAGCCGAACGACGCCGTCGCGAGCACGATCACGACCCGCAGCAGCCGCTTCTCGTGGTCGGAGTCCGCCGCGCCACGTCGCCGTCGCACGGCGACCCCGAACAGCGTGAGCGAGAGCAGGAGCGGCCAGACGAGGTAGAACTGCTCCTCGACGGAGAGCGACCAGTAGTGGAGGATCGGCGACGGCGGCTCCTGCCGCGCGAAGTAGTCGACCCCTTGTGCCGCGAAGTGGAAGTTGGCGGCGAACGCAGCAGCGTGGAGGCTGTCGACGACGGCGTCGCGTGCGCGCACGAAGTTCAGGAGGAAGAAGGCCGCCGCGTCCGTCACCACGAGCGCCAGCGCGGCCGCCGGCAGGATCCGTCGTGCGCGCCGGACGTAGAACTCGAGCAGGGACACCGATCCACGGGTGCGCGCTTCGGCGAGGAGCAGGCCGGTGATCAGGAACCCGGACAGCACGAAGAAGACGTCGACGCCGACGAACCCACCGGCGACGAAGCGGACGCCGGCATGCGCGAAGACCACGAGGAGAACCGCCACCGCGCGGAGACCTTGGATGTCGGCGCGGTGGTCGGTCGACGTCCGGGGCCGGTCGGGCAGCATCGGTCTTCCCTCCTCGTGAGCCTGAGTCGGTGTCAGCCGACGCACCTGATGTCGCCCGCGACGCTCACGCATCGCTCACGCCGGAGCACGAGGTAGAGGCCGCCGGTTCGCCGCCCGGGCTGCTGTAATGCGCGGATCCTGCGCTCGCGATCGCTTCGGCTCGCTCTCCTCCTGGTCACCGCCGTCACGCCGGCCGCCGCCGCGGCGGGAGCCGCCGCACGGCCGCACGCGGCACGCCCCGGCCTGTTCCCGGCGTTCTCAGGAGCCGTGCCGGTGCTGCTCTACCACCGGCTGACGGCTGCGGATTCGAGCTACGCGGTCGCGCCGGCGGTGTTCGACGAGCAGATGCAGCGCCTGCACGACCTCGGATTCGAGGCGATCACGCTCGAGCGCTACGTCCGGTTCATCCGCGGCGAGAAGGTCGACCTGCCGCCCCGCCCGATCCTCATCACCTTCGACGATGCCGACGTCTCGGCCTGGGAGAACGCCGACCCTGTCCTCGCGAGCTACGGCTGGAGCGCGGTCATGTACGTCCCGACGGGGTTCGTCGGCTGGCCCGGCCGCCTGACCTGGGATCAGCTGCGGCAGATGCAGGCGTCCGGGCGCTGGCAGATCGACGAGCACGCGGGCGGCGGTCACGTCCTCGTCACGGTTGACGCGCAGGGCAGACGCGGCCCCTTCTACGCGAACGAGCTATGGGCCGACGGCGCGCAGGAGACGTTCGCGCACTATCAGGACCGCGTCGCGAGCGACATCGAGCTCGGCGCGGCGCAGCTCCGCCGCTTCCTGCCCGGTTGGAGCCCGCATGGCACGTTCGCCGTCCCGTTCGACAACTACGGCGACCGCGGCTCGAACGACCCGAGGATCGAGCCGTGGTTGAGCAGCTACCTGAGAGCGCACTTCGCGGTCACGTTCGTGCAGCGGGACTCCAGCTTCTCGACCCCGCACCAGGCGTTCGCGAACCGGATCGCGGTTTCGTCGAACATCGATGCGAGCACGTTCGAGCAGCGGCTCCTGACCGGCCTCAGAGCCACCAACCTCGTGCGACAGCGGTAGCTCAGCCGCCGCGCTGCCTCCTCGCCTCGTAGAGCAGCACCGCCGCGGCGACGCTGACGTTCAGCGACTCGACGCGTCCGAGCTGCGGGATCGAGACGGCGAGGTCGCACGTGCGCCGGACGAGCGGGCGGAGCCCCTTGCCCTCGGCTCCGAAGACGAAGGCGAGCCCGCCGGAGAGGTCGGCCTGCCACATCGGCGTCCCCGACTCGCCGGCCGCCGCCGCGATCCAGAGGTCGTCGCGCTTGATCTCCGCGAGGTAGCGCGCGAGGTTCGTCACCACGGCGACGGGCAGGTGCTCGACCGCGCCCGCCGAGGCGCGGCAGACGGCCGCGGTGACGCGGGCGGACCCGTGCGCGGGCACGACGACGCCGGTCGCCCCCGCTCCCTCGGCGCTGCGGCAGACGGCGCCGAGGTTGCGCGGGTCGCTGACCTGGTCGAGGCAGGCGAGCAGCGGCCGGTCGGTCGCGGCGAGCTCGTACGCGTCGGCGTAGCGGTACGGCTCGCACCAGGCGAGCACGCCCTGGTGGTCGCGCGTGCCGGCGGCGTCGGTCAGGTCGCGCTCGAGCTTCGCCTGGACGCGCGGCTTCTCCGTCTCGCGCAGCCACGGCTCGGCCTTCAGCGCCCGCTCGGTCGCCCACAGCTCGAGCACCTCGCGGTCGCCGCGCAGCGCCTCGCGCACGGGACGCCGCCCGTAGACCTGGTCGCGGGTCACGAGCGGGGGACGAGCCGGTAGCCCGGCGCCGCGGCGATGTCGCGGACCTCCCAGCCGGCCGCGAGGATCTCGTCCCGGAGCCGGTCCGCCTCCGCCCAGTCCTTCGCCGCCCGCGCCTCCGCCCGCCGCTCGGCGAGCGCGGCCACCTCGGGCGGCGCCGCAGCCGGCTCCGCGACCGAGCCGAGCCCGAACAGC
This sequence comes from Gaiellaceae bacterium, assembly GCA_035541175.1. Lineage (GTDB taxonomy): Bacteria > Actinomycetota > Thermoleophilia > Gaiellales > Gaiellaceae > Palsa-739. The sequence continues at coordinate 7,261 of DATKNT010000170.1, read as the reverse complement.
CCGAGCGCCCAGCGCAGCGATGCCGCCTCCTCGCGCGCCCGCCAGTCGTGGAAGAGCGCGAGCGCCTCCGGCGTGTTGAAGTCGTCGTCGAGGACGGCCGCCAGCTCGTCGAGGAGGATCGCCTCGCCCTCCTCCTCGCCCTCCTCGCCCTCGAGGAAGAAGTTGCGGAACGTCTCGACCTGCGCCTTCGACTGCGCGAGCGTCTCGTCCGTGAAGTCGACGGGCTTCCGCCAGTGCGCCGACAGGAAGTACATCAGCACGGTCTCGCGCCCCCAGGTGTCGAGCACGTTGCGGAGCGAGACGTCGTTGCCGAGCGACTTCGACATCTTCTCGCCGGAGAACTCGAGCATCCCGTTGTGCATCCAGAGCCTCGCGAACTCGTGCCCGAGCGCGCGCGACTGCGCCAGCTCGTTCTCGTGGTGAGGGAAGACGAGGTCGAGCCCGCCGCCGTGGATCTCGAACACCGGCCCGAACGCCGCCTCGGCCATCGCCGAGCACTCGATGTGCCAGCCGGGACGGCCGCGGCCCCACGGCGAGTCCCAGGCGGTGTCCTCGCCCGGCTTGTTCGCCTTCCAGAGGGCGAAGTCGCGCGGGTCCTCCTTCAGCGGGTTCGGCTCCTGCTCCTCCATCCGGTCCGGGCGCTGGCCGGAGAGGCGACCGTAGTCCGGGTCGCGCGCGACGCGGAAATAGACGTCGCCGTCGACCGGATACGCGTGACCCGAGTCGACGAGCAGCTCGATGAAGCGGAGGATCTCCGGGATCGACTCGGTCGCCTTCGGCAGCTCGTCCGGCATGCCGAGGCCGAGGTCGCTCGTGTCCTGGAGGTACCAGGCGGTCGCGGTCGCGGCGAGCTCGGCGCTCGCGCCCGGCGCCGCGTCGTAGATCTTGTCGTTGACGTCGGTGATGTTGTGGACGAGCGTGGCCTCGTACCCGCGCAGGCGCAGCCACGCGCGCAGCCACATGCCGACGACGAACGGCCGCGCGTTCCCGATGTGCGCGCGCTGGTAGACCGTCGGCCCGCAGAAGTACATCCGCACCGGGCCCGGCGGCGCCGGCAGCTCCTCGAGCCGCCGTGTCAGCGTGTTGTAGAGCTGCATCGGCTCCTAGCCTACGGTGCGCCGCAGCAGCTCGTCCTTCGGCAGCGATGCGATCACGGCGGCCAGCTCGGGGCCGCGCTCGCGGCCCGTGAGCGCGAGGCGCACCGCCCTGAGGTCGCCGCCCACCGCCTTCAGCTCGCGGACGATTCCCTTCGGGTCGACGCCCGCCTCGACGAGCTCGCGGAAACGGGCCAGCGTCTCCGGGGCGTCGACGTCGACGTGCTCCGGCTCGAGCACCGCGCGCGCGTACTCGCGCGCCTCGGCGAGATCGCGCGCGCCGCGCAGCACCGGCGCGACCGACACGGGCACGCCGGCGCGGGCGGCCAGCTCCTCGTCTGAGAGCGCGGCGAGCGCGTCGGTCGAGAGCCGCCGGAGCCGCGCGAGGTCGAGATGGACGTCGTGGCTCGGCAGCCCGAGCTCCTCGAGGTACGCGCGCACCGCCTGCGGTGGGATTCCGGCCTCGCGGAGGTCGGCGAGCGACGAGGCGCCGTGGCGCTTCGAGAGCTTCGTCCCGTCCCCGCCGAGCAGCAGCCCGTGGTGGACGAACTCCGGCGGCTCGCCGCCGAGCGCGCGGATCAGCTCTGCCTGGAGCTCGGCGTTCGCGCGGTGGTCGGAGCCGCGGATCACGTGGGTGATGGCGAAGTCGAGGTCGTCGACGGCGCTCGCGAGCTGGTACGTCGGCGAGCCGTCGGGACGGAGCAGCGTCGTGCGGCCGAACCGGAGCGCGCCCTCGGCGTCGGGCTCGCCGATCAGGTGCGCGGCCTCGCGGTGGCGGACGAAGCGCTCGCTCTGGCGGACCGGCCCCTCGTCCCAGCCGACGCCGAGCCACTCGAGGTCGGCGACGATCGCCTCGGCGCCGCCCTCGACGTTGCGCGCCGCGTCGGTGTCGTCGATCCGGAGCAGGAGCGTGCCGCCGTGCTCGTCGGCGAAGCGCCGGTTGGCGACCGCGCTCAGCGCGCTTCCGAGATGAAGCGAGCCCGTCGGGCTCGGCGCGAACCGCACGTGGACCATGCGGCGAGTCTACGGCCGGGGAAGAGACACCGGCCGCCGGCGCCATTAAGCTGTGTAGATGCTCGTTCGCGACACCACACCCGACGAGGCGGCTCTCGCGCTGCCTCTGGAGCACTTCTGCGACCGGTGCGGCGCAGGCCCGGACGGCGACCTCAGGCTCGTCGTCTTCCGCGGCCGCGTGCGCTACGCCGAGCGGACGCTCTGCGACGAGTGCGCCGAGACGCTCCTCGAGCACTTCCTCGACACCGCCGCCGACCGGGTCTAGGCAGCGTCTCGGTGCCGCTCGGCGAAGAGCGCGCGCCAGAGCTGCAGCAGGCGCTCCCGGTCCGACGCGGAGAGCCGCTGGCCGGTCTTCCGCTCGTGGAGCGAGAACTCCTCCTCGACCATCGCCGGCGTGAACGTCTCGTCCCAGGCGTAGCCGCGCACCCAGCCCTCGCAGGCGCGCGCGACGTCCACCTTCTGCTTCCGCGCCGGCGTGATCGCCCGCCGGGCGAGCTCCTCCCCGAGCCGGACGAGCTCGGCTCGAAGCTCCTCGACCGTCCACTCCTCGAGCGGCTTCGCCACCTCCCCGAGGGTACGCCGGCGCCCGGACGGCCTAGGCCGCCGCGGCGCGCTCGTCGAGCAGGAGCTGGAGCCGGTCGAGCCGCTTCCGCGTCTCATCGTCCGCCGGCGTGTACGTGACGATCCGGGTGCCGATCCGCTGGCCGAGCCACAGGTACGTGTACTCGAGCTTCAGCAGCCCGACGTCCGGATGGCGCACGCGCTTGACGCGGCTCTCCGGCGGCTGCACCTCGTGGCGCTCCCAGAACTCGGCGAACTCCGGCGAGGCGCGGTGCAGCCTGGCGACGAGGTCCTTCCACGCCGGCTCCGCGACGTGCTCGGCCATCGCCGCGCGGAACTGCGCGACCATCCGTGCCGCGGTGTCCTCCCAGTCGAGGATCGTCTTCCGCCACTGCGGGTGCGTGAACATCAGCCACAGGCAGTTGCGGTCCTCCGGCGGGACGCCGTCGATCTGCGGGAAGCCGCTCGCCCAGGCGCGGTTGGACGCGAGCAGGTCGTAGCGGCCGTTCACGGCCAGCGACGGGAACGGCTCGAGCCGGTCGAGGACGAGCTGCGTCGCGGGCGAGAGCGACGCGCAGTCCTCGGGCGCCCGCATGTCCGTCGCGCCCGCGAGCGTGAACAGGTGCGCGCGCTCGGGCGCGTCGAACAGGAGCGTGCGCGCGATCGCGTCGAGCACCTGCGGCGACGCGTGGATGTCGCGGCCCTGCTCGAGCCACGTGTACCAGGTGACGCCGACGCCGGCGAGCAGCGCCACCTCCTCGCGGCGGAGACCCGGCGTGCGGCGCCGCCGCGACGGCGGCAGCCCGATCTGCTCCGGCGCGATCCGCTCGCGCCGGTGGCGCAGGAACGCGCCGAGCTCGCGCCTGCGGATCTCGTCCGCGGCGGCCCTGGGGAGCGCAGCCACCGATGCCACGAACCGAGTATGACGGACGCGTGGAGGGCTGAGCCGGGTGGCGCTGATACCAGGATGAAGCCGCTCTGGTACTGGGTTCCCAGGTGCAGGCACGGTGAGGTCATGGCACCGCGCACCTCGCTCTCCTCCATCGGCCTCGCCACCGTCCTGCTCGGCGCGTTCCTCTCGATCGCCGACTTCTTCATCGTCAACGTCGCGCTGCCGACGATCGGCGCCGACCTGCACGCGTCGCCCGCAACGCTCGAGCTCGTCGTCGCCGGCTACGGAACGCCGTACGCGCTGCTGCTCGTCCTCGGCGGGCGGCTCGGCGACCTGTTCGGGCGCCGTCGCCTGTTCATGCTCGGGATGGCGTCGTTCACCGTCTTCTCGCTCCTGTGCGGGATCGCGCCGACGCCGGCTGCGCTCGTCGCGTTCCGCTCGCTCCAGGGGGCGTCGGCCGCGCTGATGGTGCCGCAGGTGCTCGCGACCATCCAGTCGGCGTGCGGCGCCGAACGGCGCGCGCGGGCGATCGGGCTCTACGGCGCGACTGCGGGTATCGCCGCCGTCGTCGGCCAGCTCGCGGGTGGTGCGATCGTCGCGGCGGACGTCGCCGGCCAGGGCTGGCGGCCGATCTTCCTCGTCAACGTCCCGATCGGACTCGTCGGGCTCGCGCTCGCGTGGCGATTCGTGCCGTCGACGCGCTCGGCCGAGCCGGCGCGGATCGACCCGGCCGGGACGGCGCTGCTCGCGCTCGCCGTGCTCTCGCTGCTCGTGCCGCTGACCGAGGGCCGCACGCTCGGCTGGCCGGCGTGGAGCATCGCGCTGCTCGCGCTCTTCGTCCCCGCGCTGTGGGCGTTCGTCCTCGTCGAGCGACGCCTCGAGCGCACCGGCGGCCATCCGATCGTGCCGCCGTCGCTCGTACGGCTGCCGGGGATGCACCGCGGGCTCGCGCTGATGGCCCCGTTCTTCCTGGGCATGGGCGCGTTCTTCTTCGTCTGCGCTGTGGCGCTGCAAGACGGCGCACACCTCGGGCCGCTGCAGTCGGGACTCGCGCTGGCGCCGATGGCCGTCGCTTTCCTCGCCGCGTCGCTCTGCACCGCACGGCTCGCGGCGCGCTACGGTCGGCGCGTGCTCGCCGCCGGCGGAGTCGTGCAGGCGATCGGACTCGCGGTGCTCGCCGTCGAGGTCTTCCAGAACTGGCCGCACGCCGACCCGATGAACCTCGCGCCGGGAATGATCGTCGCCGGCGTCGGACAGGGATTCACCATGCCGCTCCTGTTCGGCATCGTGCTCGCGGGCGTCCCCTCGGCGAGGGCCGGCGTCGGCAGCGGGATGCTCGTGACGACGCAGCAGATCGCGCTCGCGCTCGGCGTCGCGACGCTCGGCAGCCTGTTCCTGTCGCTCGCGGCGCCGTCGTCGCTCGGCGTGCGCGACGCGTTCGTCGTCGTCCTCGCCGCGCAGATCGTCGTCGCCGCCGGCGTCGCGGCCGGGAGCAAGCTGCTGCCGCAGCCGGCCGGGACCGCGCAGGCGCAGCCCGCCGTCGAGGCGGAGCCGCTGCTCGAAGCCGCCTAGGGCGCGATGTTGTGGTTGTGGTGGAAGACGTTCTCCGGGTCGACCCGGCGCTTCACCTCGACGAGCCGGTCGTAGTTCGGCCCGTACGCCGCGCGGACGGCGCTGTCCTGGTCGTCGCCGAGGTAGTTGAGCCAGCGCCGCTCGGTCAGGTGCTCGCCGAGCGCGGCGTGCGTCTCGCGCGTCCACGCGACGTTCGCGTCGGTGTCGGCCGGGTCGAGCCAGACCGACGGGAGCAGCAGGTTCCAGCCCTCCTCGCGGTGCGGCACCGCGGTGTCGGTGACGCCGATGCGGCAGACCGCTCCGTGGAACTGCTCGAGCAGGATCGCGCTCATCGGCGACGGCACGGTCGCGAACCGTTCGATCATCGTCTCGATCAGCCCGTCGCCGATCCCCTTCGCGAAGCTCGACAGCCAGTAGTTGAGCGATCCGGTCGGGTAGCCCGCGTCGAGGATCGTGTTCATCACCGGGTAGGGCATCGGCCCGACCTCGACGACGAGCGGCGAGCCCCACTCCTTGAACGGCGCCAGCTCGCGCTCGGCCTCCTCCGGCGTGCCGGTGTGGAAGACGACCATCCCCGCGATCTTCATGCCCGAGCCGTCGGGCGCGTGCACGAGCGCGGCGAAGACGGTGAGGTCGTCGGAGACCGTCGCGCACGCGTCGCGGTAGAAGCGCAGCATGTCGGCCGCGGCGTCGATCGGATGCGCGATCAGCCCGCCGGTCACCATCGTCAGCGGATGGAGCGCGTACTCGAACGACGCGGCGATGCCGAAGTTGCCGCCGCCGCCGCGTAGCGCCCAGAACAGGTCGGGATCGGACTCGGCGTTGACGTCGAGGATCCGGCCGTCGGCGGTGACGAGCTCGACCGAGAGCAGGTTGTCGGCGGCGAGCCCGTACTTCGCCATCAGCCAGCCGAGGCCGCCGCCGAGGGTGAGCCCGGCGATGCCCGTCGTCGAGATCGCGCCGCCGGTGACGGCGAGCCCGTGCGGCGCCGTCTCGCGGTTCAGCTCCTTCCAGAGCACACCGCCCTGCGCCCGCACGGTGCGCCGGACCGGGTCGACGTGGATCCCCTTCATCGGCGACAGGTCGATCATCACCGCGCCGTCGGCGACCGCGCGGCCGGCGACGTTGTGGCCGCCGCCGCGGATGCAGACGTCGAGGCCGGCGGCGCGCGCGTGGTTCAGTGCGTCGACGACGTCGGCGGTGTTGCGGCACTGCGCGATCAGCGCGGGCCGCCGGTCGATCAGCCCGTTGTGGACGAGGCGCGCCTCGTCGTAGCCCTCCTCGCCCGGCTCCAGGATCCGCCCGGAAAACGCCGTGCGAAGCTCGTCGGTGCCTACCGTAATCGCCATCGTCGACTCCTTCCCCTCGCGGTCGCCGGAGCATACGTAGGCTGTGCCCCGTGGACAAGGCCGAGCTCCAGGCGCTGCAGAAGCCGCTGAAGGACCGCTACCGCGAGGATCCGGCGAGCGCGCTCGTGACGCTGCGCGCCGAGGGCGCCGTGGACGGCGCGGGCATCTCCTGCTCGGTCGCGACGGGCCGCGCGCTCGTCGACGCCGGGCTCCATCCCGCGACCGGCGGCACGGGCGCGCTCGCGTGCTCCGGCGACATGCTGCTCGAGGCGCTCGTCGCCTGCGCCGGCGTCACGCTCCGCTCGGTCGCGACGTCGCTCGAGCTCCCGGTCGCGGGCACGGTGCGCGCCGAGGGCGACCTCGACTTCCGCGGGACGCTCGGCATCGACAGGGAGGCCCCGGTCGGCTTCCGTGCGATCCGCCTCGTCTTCGACCTCGAGCACGACGCGACGGACGAGCAGCTCGAGACGCTGCTCCGGCTGACGCAGCGCTACTGCGTCGTGCTGCAGACGCTGACCGGCGGCGTGCCGGTCGACGTCTCGGTCTCCGCCTGACGGTCTAGGCTCATCGTCGTGGAAGAGCTGCTTCTGGCCTGGTTCGGCCAAGACGGGCGGGCTCTTCCCTGGCGACTGACGAACGACCCGTACGCGGTTCTCGTCTCCGAGGTGATGGCGCAGCAGACGCAGGTCGACCGCGTCGTGCCCCGGTGGGAGCGGTGGATGGAGCGGTGGCCGACGGTCGACGCGCTCGCGGCGGCTTCGACCGCCGACGTGATCCGC
>DATKNT010000169.1:0-6383 GCA_035541175.1 Gaiellaceae bacterium | reverse complement strand
CGGCTGCGCGCGAAGTCGAAGCCGCTCGCGGTCGTCGAGCCGGCGCGCCCGCCCTCGAAGCTGGAGAAGCTGCGGCTCGTGCTCCCGGCGGGGCAGGGCAAGCGGGCGGAGATCCTCGGCGAGGGCCCGGCAGCGGCGCCGCGCGTCGTCGAGGTGATGCAGCAGCTGGGAGTCGCATGAGCTCCGTGCTGCTCTACGTCGAGCCGGGCGACGAGCTGTCGCTTCAGGCGCTGACGCTCGCACGCGGGCTCGGCGACGTCCGCGCGGTCTCGCTCGGAGGCGCGTACCAGCCCGCCGCGTGGGCGGCCGCGCTCGCGGACGCCGCACAGGGCGCCGACGCGATCGTCGCCGCAGGCTCGGACCGCGGCAACGAGCTGCTCGCGCACGTCGCGGCGCGCCTCGACCAGCCCTTCGCCGCGAACGTCACTGCGATCGACGGTGACGTCGTCACGCGCGTGCGCTGGGGCGGGAGCCTGCTCGAGGACGCGCGCCTCCACGGGTCGCCGAGGATCCTCTCCGTCGCGCCGCACACGCAGCCTGCCGCCGACCCCGTCCAGGTCGAGACGCTCACCGCCCCCGACGACGGCTCGCCACGCGTACTCGAGCGCGTCGAGGAGGGCACCGGCGGCGTCTCGCTCCGCGACGCGAAGGTCGTCGTCAGCGGCGGCCGCGGCGTCGGCTCCGCCGAGGGCTTCGCGATCATCGAGGAGCTCGCCGGCCTGCTCGGCGGCGCCGTCGGCTGCTCACGGGTGGTCACGAGCGCCGGGTGGCGGCCGCACACCGACCAGGTCGGCCAGACCGGGACGAAGATCTCCGCCGACCTCTACGTCGCGTGCGGGATCAGCGGCGCGACGCAGCACATCGCGGGCGCGAAGGGCGCGAAGAAGATCCTCGCGATCAACAACGATCCGGAGGCGCCGATCCTCGCGAGCGCCGACTACGCCGTCATCGGCGACCTGCACGAGATCGTCCCGGCGATCAGCGCCGAGCTGAGAAAGGCCCGCGGCACATAGACACCGTCGCGGGCGCGCTGGGCCTCGCGGCGCTGCTCGGCGTGACCGGGGTGCTGTTCGGCAGGCGCGCGCTCTTCCTCGCCGGCCTCGTCCGCACCGCGCGGCCGGCCGACCGCTCCGGCGACACCTCCGCGCGTGCGCGCAACGAGGCGGTCGACGTGCTCGGTCAGCGCACGCTCCTCCAGCGCGCGATCCCCGGCCTGATGCACGCGTTCATCTTCTACGGCTTCATCGTCTTCTTCCCGACGATCCTGATGGCGATGATCGCCGCGGTCGACCTCCACGCGACGCTGCCGTGGCTCGGTCGCCAGGGCTGGTACATGGCGCTCGTCGACGTCTTCGTCATTCTCGTTCTCGTCGGCGTCGGGACCGCCGCCGTCATCCGCGCCGTCGTCCGCCCGCGCCGCTTCGAGGGATCGCACCGAGGCGAGGCGTACCTCATCCTCGGGCTGATCGCGCTCGTCGTGCTGACGCTCCTTTGCTGGCACGCGTCGCTCGTCGCCGCCGGACTGAACGAGTGGCCCGCGAGCGCGTCGTTCCTGTCCAAGGCGCTGTCCAACGTCTTCCCCTCCGGCGACGCCGCGGAGCGCGTCTTCGTCTGGGCGCACCTGTGCACCGTCTTCGCCTTCCTCGTCTACCTGCCGTACTCGAAGCACCTGCACATCGGCGTGGCCGCCGCCAACGTCTGGTTCGGTCGCACCCGCGCGCGCGGGAGGCTCGAGCCGCTGCGCTTCGACCTCCCGGACGACCAGCTGCGCTTCGGCGCCGCGACCGTCGCCGACCTGACGTGGAAGCAGGTGCTCGACGGCTTCTCGTGCACCGAGTGCGGCCGCTGCCAGGACGCGTGCCCGGCGAACGCGACGGGGAAGCTGCTCTCGCCGAAGCTGCTGATCATGGGCATCCGCGACCAGGTGTTCGCGCGGAGCGACGCGCCGCTCGCGGGCAACGGCGTCCCCGAGGAGATGATCTGGGACTGCGTCACCTGCGGCGCGTGCGTCGAGGCGTGCCCCGTCTCGATCGAGCACGTCGACCACATCGTCGACCTGCGCCGCCAGCTCGTGATGGTCGACTCCCGGTTCCCCGCCGAGGCCGAGCCGATGCTGCGCGACGTGGAGCGCTCCGCGAACCCGTGGGGGAAGCCGCAGACGGAGCGCGCCGCCTGGGCGGAGCAGCTCGGCGTCCGCGTGCTCGAGCCGGGCGACCCCGCGCCGGAGATCCTCTACTGGGTCGGCTGCGCCGCCTCGTTCGACGAGCGCGCGCGTGCCTCCGCGGAGTCGACGGCGAAGCTGCTCCAGGCGGCGGGCGTCGACTTCGCCATCCTCGGCCCGCGCGAGGCGTGCACCGGCGACCCGGCTCGGCGCATGGGCAACGAGTACGTCTTCCAGGGCTACGCCGAGCAGAACGTCGCGACGCTGAACGGCGCCGGCGTGACGAAGATCGTCGCGAGCTGCCCGCACTGCTTCAACACGCTCGCGAACGAGTACCCGGACTTCGGCGGCCGCTACGAGGTGGTGCACCACACGGAGCTGCTCGCGGAGCTCGTGCGCGACGGGAGGCTCGAGCCCGCCAAGGACGCGACCCGGATCACGTACCACGACTCGTGCTACCTCGCGCGGCACAACGACGTGCGATCGGCGCCGCGCGAGCTCGTCGCCGCGGTCGGCGAGCCCGTCGAGATGAAACGCCACGGCAGGAAGACGTTCTGCTGCGGCGCCGGCGGGGCGCACATGTGGATGGAGGAGCGCGGCCGTCCGATCAACGTCGAGCGCGCGCGCGAGGCCGCTGAGACCGGCGCCGGCACGCTCGCCGTCGCGTGCCCGTTCTGCACGGTGATGCTGGACGACGGCGTCCGTGAGGCGGGCGCGGAGCTGCGCGTCGCCGACGTCTCGACGCTGCTCGCCGAGTCGCTCGAGAGCCGACGCTCAGGCGGTCACTGAGGATGTGACGTCGACCCAGCCGTCGGCGCGCAGCGCCCCGTTCTCGCGGACGAGCCGGAAGCGCTCGACGGTCGGAGTCGTGCCGACGCGCATGCTCACCGTCGCGTCGATCGACCCGTCGGGCAGCGTGCGCGCCGCGAGGACGCGCCAGCCGGAGACGAACGGCTCTCCCGCGTGCGTGTCGACCACCGAGCCGCGCCAGCTTCCGGGAGTCGTGCTCCAGCTCGCCCGCAGGATCCGCCCGTCCGGGACCTGGTAGTAGAGCGTGATCCAGTTCGGGCTCGACGCCCTGGGATCGACGACCGCGACGACATCGGCGCCGATCGTCGACGCGAGCCTCGGGTCGGTGCCGATGCGCCACGTGACGCCCGGCGCCGTGAACGCACGCGCCCACAGGCCGTAGCGGGCGACGGGGCACGAGCCGGCGCCGTCGCAGTGCGTCGTGACCCCGCTGCTGACCATGTAGAAGAGGGCCTGGAGGTCGAGGATCGCCGCCGGGAGCGCGCGCCGCCGGATGCCGGACACGTACCGGTCCATCTTCGCGACGCAGCGGTCGATGCCGCCCTGTGCCTCGAGCGCCGCCGCGCTGATCGCCGTCGCGCAGAAGGCGAGCCCGTGCCCCTCGTCCATCGACGTGAAGTAGCGGCTCACCGCGCGCTGCGCCTGCCGGAGGTCACTCGGCGCGACGACGCGGTGATCCGCCGCGGTGGAGGCGGTCGAGCCGAGCCCGGCTGTAGCCGCGGCGGCGAGGGCGGCGGCCACGGCGAGACGCGGCCTCGCAAGAGTTCGTATCGCGCCGATCATCACAAACTAGACAGATCGGCAGACGGAGGCCGCGGCTGAAGTCCTAATCGGCGACGCCGGCGTCGAAGTCGCCGAACGCGTCGTCCGCGGCGCAGCCGGGACAGAGCAGGATTCCCTGCGAGACCTCGTCGAGCTCGCCGGCGAGGTAGCCGTGCTTCCAGCGTGCGAGCTCCCGGTCGTCGTGCGGGAGCGGCCGCCCGCACTGCGCGCACGCGAGCTGGAGCTCCGGCTCCCTGGGCGTGATCTTGACCACGGCGCAGGTATGGGCGCGGATCGAGACCGGCCCCATCCGGGAAGCCCCGGACCGCTGCGCCTGGACTGGCGCGCCGCGGTCGTCGAGGCGCTACCGGTCGATCCACGTTCGCCTCGACGCGATCGACGCCGACGAGATGCGCGACCTCGTCGAGGACGCGTGGGCGCTGTGCGTGCCGAAGTACGTCGCCGAGGAGTACGCCGCGACGCGCGGCTACCGCTGACGATGCTCGTCCAGGAACCGGCGCACGTCGTCGTCCGTGGGCTGCTCGAAGTCCTCGTACCAGATCCCGACCGCGCCGAGACCGCTCAGCTCGTGCGGGCAGATGAAGAGGTCGACCTCCGCGCGCACGAGGTCCGCGGCCTCGGCGGACCCGACCGGAACGGCGGCGATGACCCGCCGCGCGCGCTGTATGCGGGCCCAGCGCGTCGCGGTGATCATGCGTGCGCCGGTGGTCATGCCGTCGTCGACGAGCAGCACTTCGCGCCCACTCACATCGATGGGAGGCCGCTCGCGGTGGAGGCGATCGTCCACGTGCTCGAGCTCGATCCGTGCGTCGGCGGTGGCGATGGCGAGCCGCCTGTCGCTGAGGTCGGCGCTGGTGTACACGTAGGTGATGTAGCCCGGAGCGACCGCCCCGAGCACGCGCTCCGGAGCGCCGGGATACCTGATCTTTCTCACGACGAGGAGGTCGAGCGGCAGCCGAAGCGCATGTGCGATCTCCGCGCCGACGGCGACACCGCCGTGCGAGAGCGCGACGACGACCGCGTCACCCGCCGTCTCGGAGCGAAGCTCGGCGACGAGCTGGCGGCCGGCGTCGAGGCGGTCCTCGAACAGCGTCGGGGCGCCGATCGGCGGAGCCGCGAAACCGGTCGATTCAGTCGAGATGGTCTCCATGCCCGGAAGCCTCCGACGCCGTGGGCATGTCGGCATCCGGGCTGACGCTGACTGCGGCGTGGGGCACTCTTACGTGGCAGTCGTCACCAGTGTCGCGCGCCACACGCGCCGGGTGGCTCGCCGTCGAGCGGCGCTACGCCGCACCGACTGCGGCGCGGATCGTGTCGATCGCGGTGCTCTCCTTGTCGGAGACGCCCTTCGCCGCCTCGGCCACGGACTGCGCGACGTCGAGCACGACCTGCCGGTAGGCGGGAAGGTCGTCGGGCGACTTCGACTCGAGCGCGACGACGGCGGCCTCCAGCGCGCTGACGGTCGCCTGCTCGGCCTCCGTGGGCGACGCCGTCGCGCCGAACGGCCTCTCGTGGCTCTTCGCGAGCTCGCGCACGAGCGCGCTGTCGCTCTTCGAGTGCGCCTCCGCAAGGTGCTTGGCGAGCGCGTTCGCCTCCTTGAAGGTGTCGAAGAAGCCCGGGTCGCTGATCGCGACAAGCATGCCGGCCCCGGTGATGCCCTCCTGCATCGCGTCCCATTCCTCCTGCGTGAAGTCTGCCTTCGTCGCCATGCGCATCTCCTTGTCGTCGCTGCCGTCGACGTGATCGTTGCACGCCGAAGGCATACGATCGCCGGCATGCCGCGCCTCGTCGACCTGTCGGCTCCGATCGCGCCGAGCCCCGAGGGGACGCCGGACTTCCTCGCGACCCGCATCGACTACGCGGGGCACGCGGCCGGCGCGGGGGAAATCGAGACGCTGCTCGGCGTGCCGCCGCGGCTGCTCCGCGACGGCGAAGGCTGGGCGGTCGAGACGATGACGCTCGGCACGCACAACTCGACCCACGTCGACGCGCCGTGGCACTACAACTCGACGATCCGGGGCGAGCGCGCGCAGACGATCGACGAGCTGCCGCTCGACTGGTTCCTCGCGCCCGGTGTCGTCCTCGACTTCACCGGCCGCGACGACGGCGACGCGGTGCGCGCGGACGAGCTGGAGCCGGCGCTCGCCGCCGCCGGCCACGAGCTGCGCGAGCGCGACATCGTGCTCGTGCGCACCGACTGCGACCGCTTCTACGCCGAGCCGGATTACATGTTCCACGGCCCCGGCGTCACCGCCGAGGCGACGCACTGGCTCTACGGCCGCGGCGTCCGCGTGATGGGCATCGACGCGTGGGGCTGGGACCGCCCGCTGAACCTGCAGGCCGCGGAAGCGCTGGAGCGCGACGAGCCCGGCATCTTCTGGGCCGCCCACCAGTGCGATCTGCCGTACTCGCAGATCGAGCGCCTGTGCAATCTCGCCGCCCTCCCGCCGACGGGCTTCACGGTGGCGTGCTTCCCGCTGAACATCGTGGGAGCGAGCGCCGCGCCGGCGCGCGTCGTCGCGATCCTGGACTGAGGCCCGGGCACAAAAAAACGGGGCCCTTGCGGGCCCCGGAAACGACTGCTGTCAAGTCTTCGATCGTGTCGTCGGGCTTGCTCGTCGGTCGTTTC
>DATKNT010000168.1:0-18874 GCA_035541175.1 Gaiellaceae bacterium | reverse complement strand
CGCGGCGCGGGCACATGACGTCCGTCGACAAGGCGAACGTGCTCGAGACGTCGCGGCTCTGGCGACGCGTCGTCGACTCGCTCGCGCCCGAGTATCCGGACGTCTCCGTCGAGCACATGCTCGTCGACAACGCGGCGATGCAGCTCGCGACGACGCCGCAGCAGTTCGACGTCCTCGTCACCGAGAACATGTTCGGCGACATCCTCTCCGACCTCGCCGCCGCGGTCACCGGCGGGCTCGGGCTCGCGCCGTCCGCGAGCCTCGCCGACGGGGGGCCGGGGATCTTCGAGCCGGTGCACGGCTCGGCTCCCGACATCGCCGGCCGCGGGATCGCGAACCCGACGGCGATGCTCCGCTCGACCGCGCTGCTCCTCGAGCACGGGCTCGGCCGACCGGACGAGGCGGCCGCGCTCGCCGCAGCGGTGGACGCGGCGCTCGCGACGTCGCCGACGCCCGACCTGGGCGGCACTGCTTCGACGGCGGAGCTCGGCGCCGCGGTGCGGGCACAACTCGAGGTTGACGGGACCGCCGCCGGCGCCTACCCTGCGGCGGATGGCTCTCGCGCCTGAAGCCGTGCGGACGTTCGCCTTTACCGGCTTCTACGGTTGCGCCTTTACGCGCTAGCCGGCGCTTTCGCTCCTCCCGCCGTCGCCGGCTAGCCACATCACCTCCGCGGGACCTGCTGCTCGATCCGTTCGCGAGGAGGCGAACCGTCCATGAGCCAATCACCGACCGTCGCATACCCGGGCCCGCCCGGAAGCCACGCCTCCGCGGCGGCCGCGACCCTGTTCCCCGATGACCAGCTCGTCCCGCTCGGCGGCTTCCGCGCGGTCGCGGATGCGGTCGCGCAGCACGATGCGGGGCACGGCGTGCTGCCGATCGAGAGCTCGCTCGCCGGGCCGGTCGCGGAGACGCACGACCTGCTCCACGACCACGCCCTCTCGATCGTGGCCGAGGCGGTGCTGCCGATCCGCCACTGCCTCGCCGGGCCGGAGCCGGTCTCGCTCGGCGAGATCCGGATGGTGATCTCGCATCCGACGGCGCTCGAGCAGTGCCGGCGGCTGCTGGAGCGGATGCCGCAGGCGTCGGTGCTGCCGGCGGCGACGACCGCCGAAGCCGCGCAGGCGGTGGCGGAGGCCGGCGACCCGACGGCCGCCGCGATCGCCGGGACGGAAGCGGTCGGGCTGTACGGCCTGTCGGTGCTCGCCGACGACGTCGGCGACGGGCCGGCGTTCACGCGGTTCGTCTCGATCGCGCCGTACACGCTCGTCGCGGCCGATCACGCCGCGGCGCGCATCGCGCTCTCGTTCGTCACCGATCACCGTCCGGGCGCGCTCCACGCGGCGATCGAGCCGTTCGCGCATGCGGGGCTCGACCTCGTCCGGCTCGTCGCGCGCCCGATTCCGGGCGCTCCGTTCAGCTACCGGTTCGACGCGGTCGTGTCGGGCCATCCGCTCGACCGCACCGTCCGCGAGGCGTTCGCCGAGCTCGCCCGGCGGACCCGCTCACACCGTGTTCTCGGCGTCTACGAAGCAGCGAAGGAGTCGCAATGACCGATGCACCGAATGCGGCGGCGCTCGCGCCGTCGAACGATCCGCATGTCACCCGCGTCCGGCGCGAGATCTCCGATCTCGACCGGGCGCTCGTCGATCTCGTCAACAAGCGGCTGAAGCTCGTCGCGCAGCTGAAGCGGTACAAGGAGGAGCACGGGATCGGCTTCGTCGACCTCGCACGCGAGGAGTGGATGCTCCGCTACCTGCAGCGCGCGAACCGCGGCCCGCTCTCGGCCGAGGGGCTGTCGCACCTCTACCACGAGCTGCTCGCGCTGATGAAGCACGAGGTGCTCGCGCAGGAGGAGGGCGGCGCGGCGTAGCCCTGGGCCGTCTCCCCTTGTAACGGTCCGTTACCGGAGCGCGAGCGTGGAGACCGGCGCCTCGTGTGCCGACTCGTACGCGGCGATCGCGCCCTCGGCGCGGAGCGTCAACGCGATCTCGTCCAGCCCCTCGAGCAGGCAGTCACGCTGGAAGTCGTCGAGCGCGAACGTGAACCCGCCCGCGTCGCACGCCTGGAGGTCGACCGTCAGCTCCTCGCCGCTGCGTGCGCGCTCCATCAGCGCCTTCACCTGCTCTGCGGGCAGCTCGACGGGCAGCAGCCCGATCTTGAGCGAGTTCTGGCGGAAGATGTCGCCGTACGACGGCGCGACGATCGCCTCGAAGCCGTAGTCCTGCAACGCCCACGGCGCGTGCTCGCGCGACGAGCCGCACCCGAAGTTGCGTCCCGCGAGCAGGATCTTCGCGCCCTGCGCCTCGGGCTGGTTCAGCTCGAACGCCGGGTCCTTGCGCCAGTCGTAGAAGAGGAACTCGCCGAAGCCGGTGCGCTCGATCCGCTTGAGGAACTGCTTCGGGATGATCTGGTCCGTGTCGACGTCGGGCCGGTCGAGCACGGCCGCACGCGAGGTGACGGAGCGGAACGCCCTCATTCGCCCGGCTCCGCGAAGTGGCCCGCGAGCGCGGTCGCCGCGGCGACCGCCGGCGAGACGAGGTGCGTGCGCCCGCCCGCGCCCTGCCGCCCCTCGAAGTTGCGGTTCGACGTCGACGCGCACCGCTCGCCGGGAGCGAGCACGTCGGGGTTCATGCCGAGGCACATCGAGCAACCTGCGCGCCGCCATTCGAAGCCGGCGGCCTCGAAGACACGGTCGAGGCCCTCGGCCTCGGCCTGAGCCTTCACCTGGGCTGACCCGGGCACGACCATCGCGCGAACGGAGGGATGCACGCGGCGGCCGTGCACGACCGCTGCGGCGGCGCGCAGGTCCTCGATCCTCGAATTCGTGCACGAGCCGATGAAGACCCGGTCGACCTCGATCTCCCGGATCGGCGTGCCGGGGGCGAGACCCATGTACGCGAGCGCGCGCTCCGCCGCCGCCTCCGCGTCCGGATCGCCGAACGACGCAGGCTCGGGGACGGCGCCGTCGATCGGGACGACCATGCCGGGGTTCGTCCCCCACGTCACCTGTGGGCGGATCGCGGCGACGTCGATCACGACCTCGCGATCGAACGTCGCGCCCGGCTCCGTCGGCAGCGCGCGCCAGCGGTCGAGTGCGCGCTCCCAGGCGGCGCCGCTCGGCGCGCCGGGGCGGCCCTCGGCGTAGGCGAAGGTCGTCTCGTCGGGCGCGATCATCCCGGCGCGCGCTCCCGCCTCGATCGACATGTTGCAGATCGTCAGCCGCCCTTCCAGCGACAGCGCCTCGATCGCCGGGCCGGCGTACTCGATCACGTGGCCCACGCCGCCGGAGACGCCGATTACCCCGATCGCGGCGAGCACGAAGTCCTTCGCGGTGATCCCCGCCGCGGGCTCGCCCTCGAAGCGGATCCGCAGCGAGCGCGGCTTCGACTGCGACAGCGTCTGCGTCGCGAGCACGTGCTCCACCTCGGAGGTGCCGATCCCGAACGCGAGCGCGCCGAGTGCGCCGTGCGTCGACGTGTGCGAGTCGCCGCAGACGATCGTCATCCCGGGCTGCGTCAGCCCGAGCTCCGGGCCGATCACGTGGACGATGCCCTCGCGCCCGCTGCCGGTCGCGTAGAGCGGGACGCCGAACTCGTCGCAGTTGTGCCGCAGTGTCTCGAGCTGATGCTCCGAGAGCGGATCCACCGGCGTGTCGTCGCCGGTGGCGACGTTGTGGTCCATCGTCGCGAGCGTCAGGTCGGGCCGGCGGATACGGCGCCCGGCGAGGCGCAGCCCCTCGAACGCCTGCGGCGAGGTCACCTCGTGGACGAGGTGGAGGTCGACGTAGAGCAGGTCCGGGCGGCCTTCCGCGCGCTCGACGACGTGGCTCTCCCAGACCTTCTCGAACAGCGTCCGCGGCATGGAACCTACGCTAGCGGGAGTGCCGCGCTCTAACCGGACAACGTTCGTGCCGGACGTGGCCGTTTCGGCGTGCCTCTAGGCTTGGGCGATGACCACACGGGACGAGACGCGGGCGGACGCGCCGCTGAGACGGGACGTTCGCCTGCTCGGCGACCTGCTCGGACGCGTGCTCGTCGAGCAGGAGGGTGCGCAGCTGCTCGAGGACGTCGAGCACGTGCGCGCGCTCGCGCGCGCGGCACGCGGCGGCGCACGGCACGACGAGCTCCGCGCCGCGGTCGAGGCGCTGCCGGTGCCGCGCCAGGCGAGCGTCCTCCGCGCCTTCGCCCTCTACTTCCAGCTCGCGAACGTCGCCGAGCAACACCACCGCGTGCGCCGCCGGCGCGAGTACGCGCACGAGCGGCTCGTCCCGCGCGAGTCGCTCGCCGAGGCGTTCGAGCGCCTCGAGGGCGCGCCGGAGCAGGAGGTCGAGCGCCGCGTCTCGCTCGAGCTCGTCCTCACCGCGCACCCGACGGAGGCCGCGCGCCGCACCGTCCTCGCCGCGCACCTGCGCGTCAGCGCGCTCCTCGCCGAGCTCGACGACCCGCTGCTCGCGCCGGCGCGGCAGGCGGAGATCGAGAACGCCCTCGCCGCGGAGACCACCATGCTCTGGCAGGCCGACGAGGTGCGCTCGCGCCGCCCGCGCCTCGTCGACGAGATCCGCAACGGCCACTGGTTCTTCGAGCAGAGCCTCATCGACGCGGCCGAGCGGCTGCTCGCCGACTACCGCCGCCGCCTGCCGGACGCGCCCGCGCCGATCCGGTTCGGAACCTGGATCGGCGGCGACGCCGACGGCAACCCGAACGCGGGGCCCGAGACGATCGCCGAGGCGCTCGACCGCGCGCGCCGGCTGCTGCTCGCGCGCTACCGCGACGAGGTGCGCGCGCTCGCCGGCTCGCTCGGCGTCTCCTCGCGGCTGACGCCCGTGAGCGCGGAGCTGCTCGCGTCGATCGAGGCCGACGAGCGTACGTTCCCGGAGATCGCGGCGGAGGTCGGCGACCGGAACCTCGACGAGCCGTACCGGCGCAAGCTGTCGCTGATGTGGCGACGACTCGACGCCGACCGCTACGAGCGTCCCGAGGACTTCGCCGAGGACCTCGCCGTGCTCGACCGGAGCCTGCGCGCGAACCGCGGCGCGCGGATCGCCGACGCCGAGCTTGCCGCGCTGCGCCGCCGCGTCGAGCTGTTCGGCTTCCATCTCGCGAAGCTCGACGTGCGCCTGCACAGGGACGAGCTCGCGGCGGGAAGCGAGCGCGCACGCGCGACGCTCGCGGCAGTCGCGACTGCGCGTGCCCGCCACGGCGCCGCTGCGCTCGACACCGTGATCGTCTCGGGAACGTCGTCGGCCGACGACGTGCGCCGCGTGCTCGAGCTGACGGACGAGCCCGTCTCCGTCGTGCCGCTGTTCGAGTCGGTCGACGCGCTCCGCGCCGCGCCGCGGATCTACGCGGAGCTGCTCGAGACCGTCGGCTGCCGCGAGGTGATGGTCGGCTACTCCGACTCGGCGAAGGATGCCGGCTACCTCGCCGCGCAGTGGGAGATCCGGCGCGCGCTCGTCGCGCTCGCGGACGTCGCGCGCGCACGCGGCGCCGAGCTCACGGTCTTCCACGGTCGCGGCGGCAGCGCGGGCCGCGGCGGCGGGCCGACGCACGCCGCCATCCTCGCGCAGCCGCAGGGCGTCCCGCCGGGCCGGCTGAAGCTCACCGAGCAGGGCGAGACGATCGCGTTCAAGTACGGCCTCCCCGGGCTCGCGTACCGGAACCTCGAGGCGGCGCTCGCCGCCACGCTGCTCGCGACCGAGCCGGCGCTCGCCGGCGTCGAGCCGCCCGAGGCCGGGGAGGAGCTCGTCGCCGCGCTCGCCGACCGTTCGTACGCCGTCTACCGCGGCCTCGTCGACGACGGCCGCTTCGTCGACTTCTTCCGCGCGTTCACGCCGGTGGACGAGCTGGCGCTGCTGCACATCGGCTCGCGCCCTGCGCGGAGGCCCGAGGGGACCGGCTACCTCGCGTCGCTGCGCGCGATCCCGTGGGTGTTCGCGTGGACGCAGAACCGCTGCCTGCTCCCGTCCTGGTACGGCTGCGGCAGCGCCTTCGCCGACGCCGACCCCGCCGAGCTCCGTCGCCTCTACCGCGAGTGGGCGTTCTTCCGCACGCTCGTCCAGAACCTCGAGATGACGCTCGCGAAGTCGT
Source organism: Gaiellaceae bacterium (assembly GCA_035541175.1). Lineage (GTDB taxonomy): Bacteria > Actinomycetota > Thermoleophilia > Gaiellales > Gaiellaceae > Palsa-739. Next base: position 12,785 of record DATKNT010000168.1, on the reverse strand, counting down.
CGATCGAGATCGCGATCGAGTACCTCGACCTCGTCGGCGACGCGAGTCTCTGGGCGCCGGTCGCCGCCGAGCACGAGCGCGTCGTCGCGGCCGTGCTCGACGTCGTCGAGGCGCGGGAGCTGCTCGACCGCCATCCGGTGCTCCAGCGCTCGGTGCGTCTGCGCAACCCGTACGTCGACCCGATGAACGCGATCCAGGTCGAGCTGCTGCGCCGCTACCGCGCCGGCGACGAGGAGGCGGTCGCGCCGCTTCTCCGCTCGATCGCGGGCATCGCCGCCGCGCTCCGCAACACCGGGTAGTTCCGGATGCGAACCGGCACGCGCAACGTCCCGCTGTTCCCGCACACGTCGGATGCGCGAACGGCGAGCACGTATGCGCCGTTCCGGAAGCGCCTCGTGTTCAGCGGCTCGCGGGTGAGCTCGAAGAGGTAGCGGCCCGGGCGGTGCATGAAGTAGCGGCGCCCGAACACGGGGAAGTTCTGGTAGGTCCCGGCGGCGTAGACCTGCCAGAACCGGCGGTTCGGCGGCTCCGTCCGCCGGAAGTCGACTGCAGTGCGCCACGGCACGACGGCGTGCCCGCCGACGCGGCTCAGCTTCCAGCGGATCAGCGCCGGTGTGACGGGGAAGCCGAACCACTCGCCCGGGACGGGGAGCGGCGGCATGTCGGATGCGTCCGCGACGAGCCGCACGCCCCCGTGGAGGTCGATCTCCTCCAGCGGAGTGCCGGCCGGGCCGGTCGCGTCGACCCGGTGGACGACGGGGATCGTGTGGTCGCGGTACGGCTCGAGGTGGCCGGGATCGAGCGGGTCGTGCACGCGGAAGCCGTCGATCTCCGTCAGGTGGACATGGAGCCAGCCCGGGAGGACGTGCCCGATGACGGTGCGGTACGCGACGACGTGCTGCCCCGGCCGGATTGCGGGACGGACGTGGAAGTACTGGAAGGTGCGGCCGTCGCCGGTCACGACGATCACCTCGTCGCCGTAGCCGATCCCGGCCCGTCCGGAGACGACCGGGTAGACCGCCGTGCCGGTCGGCGCGGAGATGTCGACGCCGTTGTGGAACGTGTACGAGCCGGGAACGGCGGGGGACGAGTCGCCGAGCTCGGTCTCGCCCTCCGACACCGTCCGCGGGTCGCCGAAGAAGCCGCGCACCGGGTGCTGCCGGTCGAACGGCTTGACCGGCCAGTGGTAGACGCGCGGGCCCGTGTGCGGGCGGTCGCAGGCCGAGTGGCGCGCCGCGGACCACGTCCGCGCCCCCGCCTCCAGCCTGTCGGCGAGCGCGGCCGCGGGGAGCGCGGCCACGACGAGGAGAAGTGCGAGGGCCACGCGCACAGTTCGAGATATAGCGTCGCGATCGTCGTGCGGATGGCCGGCGAGACGTTTCGTAACGCGAGCACAACGCGCGCTGAACCGGACAATGGATCGCGTCGCGCCGGAGGCTCTGCGACCATCGGCGCGATGGAGTTCCGACGGGTCGACGCCCTCCCGCCCTACGCGTTCGCCGAGGTCGAGCGGCTCAAGCTCGAGCTGCGCCGCGACGGGCAGGACGTGATCGACCTCGGCTTCGGCAACCCCGACGTGGCGCCGCCGGAGCTCGCCGTCGAGAAGCTCCGCGAGGCTGCCGCGCTCCCGCGCAACCACCGCTACTCGTCCAGCAGGGGACTGCCGCGGCTGCGGGAGGCGATCTGCACCCTCTACCGCGACCGCTACGGCGTCGAGCTCGACCCGGAGCGGGAGGCGACGCTCGCGCTCGGCGCGAAGGAGGGGCTCGTACACGTGCTCTGGGTGCTGCTCGGCCCCGGCGACGTCGCGCTCGTCCCGAGCCCGAGCTACCCGATCCACCTGTTCGCGCCGGGCTTCGCGGGCGCGGCGGTCGCCCGCGTGCACGTCGGCCCCGACCGCGACTTCCTCGCGAACCTCGAGGAGGCGTGGCTCGCGTCGCAGCCGCGCCCGCGCGTCCTCATCTGCTCGTTCCCGCACAACCCGACGACCGCGTGCGCCGACCTGCCGATGATGCAGGGGCTCGTCGACTTCGCGCGCGAGCGGGAGCTCGTGCTCGTGCACGACTTCGCGTACGCGGATCTCGCCTTCGACGGCTACCGGCCGCCGTCGGTCTTCGAGGCGGACGGCGCGCACGAGGTCGCGGTCGAGCTGTACTCGCTGACGAAGGGCTTCTCCGTCGCGGGCTGGCGCGTCGCGTTCGTGCTCGGCCGCGCCGACGTCGTCGGCGCGCTCGCGCGGCTGAAGTCGTACCTCGACTACGGGAGCTTCCAGCCGCTCCAGATCGCCGCGACCGTTGCGCTGCGCGAGGCGGCCGACTATCCGCAGGAGGTCGCGGCGATCTACCAGGGCCGCCGCGACGCGCTCTGCACCGGGCTCGCGCGGATCGGCTGGGAGGTGCCGCCGCCGCCCGCGACGATGTTCGTCTGGGCGCGGATCCCCGAGGCGTTCGCCGGGGACGGCTCGCACGCGTTCGCGCTGCGCCTGCTCCGCGAGGGGCTCGTCGCCGTGAGTCCCGGCAGCGGCTTCGGCCCGGACGGTGAGGGGTTCGTCCGCTTCGCGCTCGTCGAGAACGAGCAGCGGATCGGGCAGGCGGTGCGCGGGATCAAGCGCGTGCTTGCGTCCGTCCGCGCGCCCGGCTAGCCTGCGTCGCGGACGGCCGCTCCGCGGCGACCGCCCGTAGGCGGTGTCGCCTCCAGGATTCGAGGATTCCTGGGGGCTTTTTCATGGTCCGAGGAGGCAGCGATGGCAGACGACGGCAACGACAGACTGCGGGTGCTCGTCGCCGAGGACGAGACGATCATCCGGCTCGACCTGATCGGGCTGCTGGAGAAGCACGGGCTCGTCGTCTGCGGCGAGGCGCGCGACGGCGCCGAGGCGGTCGAGCTCGCGCGCGAGCTCGGGCCGGACGCCGCGGTCCTCGACCTGCGGATGCCGAACATCAGCGGGATCGAGGCGGCACGGCGGATCTACGCCGAGACGCCGATCCCGATCGTGATGCTGACGGCGTACGCCGACCGCGGCTCGGTCGAGAGCGCCATCGGGGCGGGCGTCTTCGCGTATCTCGTGAAGCCGTTCGGGGAGAGCGACGTCGTGCCCGCGATCCGCACGGCGGTGGTGCGGCATGCGGAGCTGCTCGGCGCCCGCCGCACGATCGGCGCCACCCCGCCGCAGCCGGTCGAGGTGGAGCTGCGCTCACGGAGCGGCGGGCTCTGGCCGCTGCGGCTCGCGCGCCTGGAGGACGGGTCGGTCGAGATCCGGCCCTCCGCATAGCGATTTGCATAATACGCGCTGGCTCGCATAGAATGCGGCCATGCCGTCCGTCGCGATCCTCGGCGCCTCCGGCTACGCCGGCCAGGAAACGCTGGACCGGGTGCTCCGGCATCCGCTGCTCGAGGTGGCCGCGCTCGGGTCGGACTCGCTCGAGGGCGAGCCGGCCTCCGCGCTCGACGTCCGCCTGAACGGCTCGCTGCCGCCGTTCGTCTCGAACGACGAGGCGCTCGCCGCGGGCGCGGACGTCGTCTTCGCCTGCCTCGGGAACGAGCGCGCGGCGATGCTGCTGCCCCCGCCCGGCGCGGTCGTCGTCGACCTCTCCGGCGCGCACCGGCTCCACGATGCGGATCTCTACCCCGCCTGGTACGGCTTCGAGCACCCGCGGCCCGAGACGCTCGACACCTGGAGCTACGGCCTCCCGGAGCTGTACCCCGCGGCCGGCCGCCTGATCGCGAACCCCGGCTGCTACGCGACCGCCGCGCTGCTCGCGCTCGCGCCGCTCGCCGGCGCGATCGACCCCGGCACGGTCGTGATCGACGCGAAGTCCGGCGTCTCCGGCGCGGGCCGCGAGCTGAAGGAGAGCTCGCACGCGGGCTTCGTGCTCGAGAACCTCGCGCCGTACCGCGTCGGCTCGCACCAGCATGCGCCCGAGATCGCGCAGGCGGTCGGCTTCCCGGTCTGCTTCGTCCCCCACCTGCTGCCGGTGCGGCGCGGCCTGCTCGCCACCTGCTACGTGCGGCCGACGGGCGGCGACCTGCGAGGGCTGCTCGAGGAGGCGTACGCGTCGAGCCACGTCGTGCGCGTCCTGCCGGCGGGCGTCACGCCCGAGCTGGCGCGGGTCCAGCACACCGATGCGGCCGAGCTCGCCCTCTTCGAGGACCGCGCCACCGGCCTCGCCGTCGTCGTCTGCGCGCTCGACAACCTCGGCAAGGGCGCCGCGGGCCAGGCGCTCCAGAACGCGAACCTCGCACTCGGGCTCGACGAGACCGTCGGCCTCCGCCTCGCAGGAGTCCTTGTCTAATGCTCCACCCGGCGATGCCCTCCGGCCTCTGGCACGCGATCACGCGGCGCGCTGCCGCGTCCTCGGTCGCGCCCGTAGCTTCGGCTACGAGCGCTCCCTGCGTCCTTGCATCGCTTGGTGCTCACGCACCAGAGCCTCGCCAACATCACCGGGAGGAGCATTGAGCATCACCGTCCCGAAGGGCTTCGTCGCCGCCGGCGTCCACTGCGGGATCCGCAAGAAGGAACGCCGCGACCTCGCGCTCGTGCGCTCGCTCGAGCCGGCAACCGGCGCCGGCATGTTCACCGCGAACCGGGTGCAGGCCGCGCCCGTCGTCGTCTCGCGCGAGCACCTCCAGCTCGCACAGCCGCAGGCGGTCGTCGTCAACTCCGGCGTCGCGAACGCCGCGACGGGAATGCAGGGCATCGCCGACGCGCGCGCGACCGCGGCCGAGGCGGGACGGATGCTCGGCGTCGCGCCCGAGGAGGTGCTCGTCCTCTCGACCGGCGTGATCGGCGAGCGGCTCCCGCTCGACAACGTGCTCGCAGGCGTCCGCATCGCCGCGCTCCAGCTCTCCCGCTCCGGCGGCTCGACGGCGGCGGACGCGATCATGACCACCGACACGCGGGCGAAGGAGGCTCGCGCCCGCGGCGAGGGCTTCGCCGTCGGCGGCATGGCGAAGGGCTCCGGGATGATCCATCCGAACCTCGCGACGATGCTCGCGGTCGTCACGACCGACTATCCGCTGGAGCCGGGCGAGGCGATCGAGTTCCTCCGGCCCGCCGTCGATGCGAGCTTCAACGCGATCTCGGTCGACGGCGAGTGCTCGACGAACGACACGGTGGTCCTGCTCGCGAACGGCGCGAGCGGGATCGAGCGCACGCCCGCGAGCGACGCCGAGTTCGCCGCGTGCGTGCGCACCGTCTGCGGCGAGCTCGCGAAGCAGATCGTCGCCGACGGCGAGGGCGCGACGGTGCTCGCCGAGATCGCCGTCCGCGGCGCGGCCACCGAGCCGGAGGCGCGGGCGATCGCCGAGCGCGTCGCCACGTCGCCGCTCGTGAAGACGGCGCTCCACGGCCACGACGCGAACTGGGGCCGGATCGCCGCCGCCGCAGGGTCGGCGAAGTTCGACGGCGGCTACGCGCAGCTCGACCCCGACCGGCTGACGATCGTCATCGACGGCGTGCCGGTGCTCGTCTCGGGCTCTCCCTCGGGCGACGAGCCGGCGCTGACGAACGGCCACTGCTCGATCGAGCTCGACCTCGCATTGGGCGACGGTGCCGCGACGTACCTCACCACCGACCTGTCGTACGACTACGTGCGCATCAACGCGGACTACCGGTCGTGAGCCTCGTCGTTCTCAAGGTCGGCGGCGCGTCGGCGGGGGGAGCGGCGGAAGCCGTGACGCGCCTTCGCGCCGCCGGCACCTCGGTCTGCGTCGTCCACGGCGCGGGCCCGCAGATCTCCGAGGAGATGGAGCGGCGCGGGCTCGAGGTGCAGTTCGTCGGCGGCCGCCGCGTGACGACGCCGGAGGTGCTCGACGTCGTCCGCGACAGCTTCGCCTCGGTGAGCGAGATGCTGTGCCGCGCGATCGGGCCCGACGCCGTTCCGCTCGCAGGCGACGAGATCGGCCTGAAGGCGGCGCACGTGCCGGAGCTCGGGCTCGTCGGGCGGCCGTTGCCCTCGGCGCCGCCGGCGGTCGCGCGCGCGCTCGCGGCCGGGCTCGTCCCGGTCGTCTCGCCGCTCGCGGAGGGGCCGCTGAACGTCAACGCGGACGAGGCGGCGTCGGCGCTCGCCGTCGGCATCGGCGCCGACCAGATCCTCTTCCTCACGGACGTCCCCGGCGTGTTCCACGACGGCCGGCTGCTGAGCTCGATCCACGCGGACCGGGCGGAGACCCTGGTCGGCGAGGGCACGTTCGAAGGCGGAATCGTCCCGAAGCTGCTCGCCGCCGCGCACGCGGCACGCAACGGGCTCGTCGCCGAGATCGGCGCGACGGCGGTGGTCGCGTGAGCACGCTGCTCGGAAGCGCGCTGCTCCCGACCTACCCGGCGCCGAAGGTCGAGTTCGTCGACGGCGACGGGGTCTGGCTCACCGACGCGTCCGGGAAGCGCTACCTCGATTTCGCCGCGGGGATCGCGGTCGTGGGCCTCGGCCACCGCCATCCCGCGCCGCTCGCCGCCGCGCACGCGCAGCTCGACCGGCTCTGGCACGCGTCGAACCTGTTCGCCACCGAGCCGGCGCTCGCGCTCGCGCGCAGGCTCTCGGACCGGTTCGGGGGCGCACAGTGCTTCTTCTGCAACTCCGGCGCGGAGGCGAACGAGGCGGCGATCAAGTACGCGCGCAAGGCGACCGGGAAGCCGGGCGTGCTCGCGCTCGAGCAGGGCTTCCACGGCCGGACGACCGGCGCGCTCGCGATCACGGGCCAGCCGTCGAAGCGGACCGGGTTCGAGCCGCTGCTCCCCGGCGCGCGCTTCGCGACGCCGAACGACGCCGCGTCGCTGCACGCGGCGGCGTCCGACGACGTCGGCCTCGTCATCCTCGAGCCGGTGCTCGGGGAGGGCGGCGTCATCCCGCTCGACCAGGGCTTCGTCGAGGCGGCCGCGGCGCTCGCGACCGAGCTCGGCGCGCTCCTCGCCTTCGACGAGGTGCAGACCGGCGTCGGTCGCACCGGCAGCTTCTTCGCGTTCGAGCGGCTCGGCGTGCGCCCGCAGCTCGCGACGCTCGCGAAGGGACTCGCGAACGGGCTGCCGATCGGCTGCCTGCTCGTCGCCGACGAGGCGGCGGGCGCGTTCTCGCCCGGCGACCACGGCTCGACCTTCGGCGGCAATCCCGTCGTCTGCGCCGCCGCGGGCGCCGTCGTCGACGCGATCGACGACGAGCTGCTCGCGGGCGTGCGCGCGAACGGCGAGCGCCTCGCCGCCGGGCTCCGCACGCTGAACGGCGTCACCGAGGTGCGCGGCGCGGGCCTGCTCCTCGGCGCCGTCCTCGACGGACCGGCTCAGCCGGTCGCCGACGCCGCCCTCGAGGCCGGGCTCGTCTGCCTCACGTCCGGTCCGAACGTCCTCCGCCTCGCGCCGCCGCTCGTCGTGAGCGCGGCCGAGGTCGACCTCGCCCTGCAGACCTTGACGGAGGTGACCTCTTCATGAACCGCCAGGAGCGGCACGCGGCGATCCTGCGCCTCGTCCACGAGCGTCCGATCTCGACCCAGACCGAGCTCGCCCAGGCGCTCTCCGACGCCGGTCACGAGGTCGTCCAGACGACCGTCTCGCGCGACATCCACGAGCTCGGGCTGATCAAGGTCCGCGGCGAGAGCGGGCGCCTCGTCTACGCGCCGCCGGAGGCCGCCGACGCCGAGCGCGCGGATGCCGTCGCGGTCGCGTTCTCGCGCTGGGCGCTGAGCGTCGAGGCGAGCGGGAACATCGTCGTCGTGCTGACGCCGAACGGGTACACGAACCCGCTCTCGCAGGCGATCGACCTCGCGCGGCATCCGCGCATCGCGGGCACCATCGCCGGCGAGAACACCGTCCTCATCGTCTCGCGCGAGCCGACGACCGGCGCCGAGCTCGCCGAGGAGCTGCGCGGCTACATGCTCGAAGGGGCCGCGTGAGCATCGACGTCACGCAATTCGGCGGCGGTGCCATCCTCTCGTCGCTCCCGGTCGGCGAGCGTGTCGGCATCGCCTTCTCCGGCGGGCTCGACACGTGCTGCGCCGTGGCGTGGATGCGCGAGAACGGCGCGACGCCGTACGCGTTCACCGCCGACCTCGGCCAGTACGACGAGCCGGACGTCGGCGCCGTCCCGGAGCGCGCGAAGCTCTACGGCGCCGAGGAGGCGGTGGTCGTCGACTGCCGCGAGGCGCTCGCGCGCGAAGGGCTCGCCGCGCTCCAGTGCGGCGCCTTCCACGTCCAGACCGCCGGCAAGCGCTACTTCAACACGACGCCGCTCGGACGCGCCGTCACCGGCACGCTGCTCGTCCAGGCGATGGCGAGCCACGGCGTCGACATCTGGGGCGACGGCTCGACGTACAAGGGCAACGACATCGAGCGCTTCTACCGCTACGGATTGCTCGCGAACGAGAACCTGCACATCTACAAGCCGTGGCTCGACAGCGCCTTCGTCTCCGAGCTGGGCGGGCGCAAGGAGATGAGCGAGTGGCTCGCCGAGCGCGGCCTCCCGCACGGCTCGTCCGTGGAGAAGGCGTACTCGACGGACGCGAACCTGCTCGGCTCGACGCACGAGGCGAAGGATCTCGAGTTCCTCGACACGAGCATGGCGATCGTCGAGCCGATCATGGGCGTCGCGCACTGGCATCCACACGTGGCGATCGACCCGGAGATCGTGACGATCGCGTTCGAGCACGGCATCCCCGTCGCGATCGACGGGATCGAGCTCGACGACCCGGTGGAGATCATCCGGCTCGCGAACGCGATCGGCGGCCGGCACGGGCTCGGCATGTCGGACCAGATCGAGAACCGGATCATCGAGGCGAAGAGCCGCGGCATCTACGAGGCGCCGGGGATGGCGCTGCTGCACATCGCGTACGAGCGGCTGCTGACCGCGATCCACAACGAGGCGACGCTCGAGACGTATGCGGTCGACGGACGGCGGCTCGGGCGGCTGCTCTACGAGGGCCGCTGGTTCGACACCCAGGCGCTGATGCTGCGCGACTCCCTGCAGCGCTGGGTCGCAGCCGTCGTCACCGGCGAGGTGACGCTCGAGCTGCGGCGCGGCGACGACTACACCATCCTCGACACGCGCGGCGACGCGGTCACGTACGACCCGGAGCGGCTGAGCATGGAGCGGAGCGCGACGGCATTCACGGCCGCCGACCGGATCGGCCAGCTCGCGGTGCAGGTCAACGACATCGCCGACTCGCGGCGGATGCTCGCGCAGCACCGGCACCTGAGCCTCGACCCGCCGCCGCGGCCCTCGGATCCGCTCGAGCTGGGGCCGCCCCGATGACGTTGTGGTCGGGCCGCGTCGGCGGCTCGGAGCTGGCGCCGGAGGTGTGGGAGTTCCTCAAGGCCGACGACGCGGAGCTGCTCCCGTACGACTGCGAGGCGACGCTGCTGCACGCCGAGCGCCTCGAGGCCGCAGGCCTCCTCTCGGATCACGAGCTGGCCGAGGTCAGGGAGCGCCTGGCCGAGATCGCCGCCTCTTCCGTCGCCGCCGAAGGCGGGGACGAAGACGTCCATACCCACATCGAGAGTCGACTCGGTGACCTGGGGCGGAAGATCCACGCGGGCCGCTCGCGCAACGACCAGGTCGCCGCTGCGTTCCGGCTCTACGTCGCCGACGCGTGCGCGGACGCGGACGCAGCGCTCGTCGCGTTCGCCGGCGCGATCCTCGACCGCGCTTCCGAGGAGGCGGACACCGCGATGCCCGGCTACACGCACCTGCAGCGCGCGCAGCCGGTGACGCTCGGGCATCACCTGCTCGCCTGGACGGAGATGCTCGAGCGCGACCGCGCCCGCTTCGCGTTCGCGCGCGCGCAGGCGGCGCCGTCGCCGCTCGGCGCGGGCGCGCTCGCCGGCTCGACGCTGCCGCTCCCGGCGCCGCCGAACCCGATGCGGAACTCGCTCGACGCCGTCGCCGACCGCGACTTCGCGCTCGACTACCTCTACGCCGCCGCGGCGCTGTTCACGCACCTGTCGCGGATCGGCGAGGAGATCGTCCTCTGGACGTCCTCCGAGTTCGGGTTCGCGCACCTCCCCGAGGAGGCCTCGACCGGGTCGTCGATGATGCCGCAGAAGCTCAACGCCGACGTCGCGGAGCTCGCGCGCGGCAAGGCGGGCACGGCGATCGGCCGGCTGGCCGGGCTGCTCGCGACGGTGAAGGGGCTGCCGCTCGCGTACGACCGCGACCTCCAGGAGGACAAGCCGCCCGTGTTCGCCGCGCGTCGCGACGTCGCCGGCGCGCTCGGCGCGCTGACCGTCCTCGTCGCCGGCCTCGAGTTCGACCGCGGCCGGCTCGCCGCAGCGTCGTCGGATCCGCTGCTGCTCGCGACGGACGCCGCGGAGGCGCTCGTCCGCGAAGGCGTCCCGTTCCGCGACGCGCACGAGCAGGTGGCCGCGTCCGTGCGCGACGGGAGCTTCGAGCCGCCGCCGCCCGCGCCGCGGCTCCCCGATGTCGCCGCCGCCGTCACCGAAGCGAAGGAGCGCTGGACATGAGTGCAATCACCGAAGGCGTGTCCCTCGCGGGCCGCGACCTGCTACGGATCTCGGATCTCTCGCCGGCCGAGGCGACGGCGATCCTCGACCTCTCCGTCGAGCTGCGCGCGAACCCGAAGCAGCCGCTCGCACCGGGCGCGGCGCTCGGCATGTACTTCTCGAAGCACTCGACGCGCACACGCGTGTCGTTCTCCGTCGCGATGACGCACATCGGCGGCTCGGCGATGCCGCTGACGCCGGAGGAGCTCCAGCTCTCGCGCGGCGAGTCGCTGCGCGACACCGCGCAGGCGCTCTCGCGCTACCTCGACGCGCTCGCGGTGCGGACCGGCGAGCACGCAGAGCTCGAGGCGTGGGCCCAGTGGGCGACGATTCCCGTGATCAACGCGCTGACCGCGGACGAGCATCCGTGCCAGGCGCTCGCCGACGCGCTGACGATGCGCGACCGGATCGGCTCGCTCGACGGCGTCCGCGTCGCGTGGGTAGGCGACGGCTCGAACGTCCTCGTCTCCCTCGCGGCCCTCGGCAAGCTGCTCGGCTACGAGGTCGTCGCCGCGTGCCCGCCGGGCTACGAGCCGGGCGAGGCCGCGTCGCTCGGGCTGACGGTGACGCGTGATGCGCGCGAGGCGGTCGAGGGCGCCGACGTCGTCTTCACCGACACGTGGATCAGCATGGGCCAGGAGCACGAGCGTGCCGCGCGCCTCGAGGCGCTCGAGCCGTACCGGCTCGACCGCGCGTTGCTCGAGCTCGCATCGCCGGACGCGTTCGTCATGCACTGCCTCCCGGCGCACCCGGGCGAGGAGGTCACCGCCGAGGTGCTCTACGGCGAGCGCTCCGCCGTGTGGGACGAGGCGGAGAACCGCCTGCACACGCAGAAGGCGCTGCTCGTGCTGCTGCTCGGCGTCTAGCTACTTCGGCGGGAGCGAGCGCGCGTACGAGACGCCGCGGTCGACCCACGCCGCCAGCGCCTTCTTCGTCGTCACGGCGTCCGCGGCGACGGTGAGCCAGCCCCGCATCTCCCGCCCGCGCATCACCATCGTCTCGGCGGGCGTCGTGCGGACGAGCTCGTCCGACTCCGCGGGGCCGACGCGGACGAGCAACCCGCCGTCGCTGGTCGCCGCGACCGCCATGTTGCCGCCGACGATGAAGCCGAGTCCGCCGAACATCTTCTTCTCGACGACCGCCGGCTCGCCGTCGACGAGCGACCGGATCCGCGCGGCGAGCTTCTCGTCGTAGGCCATGCCGAATTATGCGCTCGCGCGTGCGCGCTCCGCGAGCTCGCCGAGGCGGGTGTCCACGGCCTGGAGCTCCGCTCGCAGCGCCTCCAGCTCGTCCGGCACGGACGGGGCGGCGCCCTTCTCGGGCTCGGCGGGCTCGTCGACGTGGAAGAGCGCCGACAGCGAGCCGGCGAGGACGCCGAGGACGGCGATGCCGGTGAACATGATCGCGATGCCGGCGAAGCGGCCCGCGGAGGTCTTCGGGACGATGTCGCCGTAGCCGACGGTCGTCAGGGTGACGATCCCCCACCAGAACGCGTCGCCGAGCGTCGCGAACCCGGGGTTCGTCGCGTGCTCGGCCTCGTACGCGCTGAGGGACGCGATCGTCACGACCGACGCCGCGATGACGGCGACCTTTCCGAGCCGCTGCGCGAAGCGGCGCAGCCCCTTCGTCGCCATCAACACGCGGGCGACGCGTCCGAGGCGGGCGAGCAGCAGGATGGCGGCGCCGCCGCTGATTCCCGGGAAGATGTAGTACGGGAACGTCAGCACGACGATCGCGACGTCGATCCGGCCGTTCCGCCGGTGCAGGTAGTCGGGGACGATGCGCCGCTGCACGACGAGGTCGATCACGAAGACGATCCACGACGCCACGCCGACGAAGATCTCGATCCCGGGCGTCTTCGGCGACGTCACGAACAGCGGGACGAGCGCGGCGAGGAGGATCGGCAGGTTCCAGCGCGCCTGCCAGCGCTCGCGCGCGCGGAGCTGCTCCGGGGTCGGCGGCGCAGGTCGACGGGACATCGCCCGTCGGGGTTCGCCTCATGCGGCGGCTTCCCTCCAGGCAGCCCCGTCGTCAGACGACGCCCGGATGCGTGGAACAGGGTCGCCCGCGCGCGGTGGGCCGCAGGTGTGCCGCTCCCGCATCCGGACGTCCCCCGGAGCGTCGTCGCGGCGGGGCCGGAGCGCGACGCCCCGGCCCCGCCGGCTCGCGTCTAGTGACGCAGGTCGGACAGCCAGTCGAAGTAGCGGGAGGTGAGGCTCCCCACTCCCGTCACCTCGTCCCAGCCGCGGTTCGTCGTCAGCGACGAGTCCTGGTCGAACGTCCGGACCGTGTAGCGGAGGCC
>DATKNT010000167.1:0-18371 GCA_035541175.1 Gaiellaceae bacterium | reverse complement strand
GCACGCTCGACAAGCTCCATCGCCACCTTCCAGTAGGCGTCCGCTCCGGCGGAGCGGCGGTCGTAGGCGATCGCCGGCAGCCCGTGGCTCGGCGCCTCCGCGAGGCGCACCGAGCGCGGCACCGACGTCCTGAACACGAGCTCGCCGAAGTGGCGGCGCACCTCCGCCTCGACGTCGTGCGCCAGCTTCGTGCGCGAGTCCACCATCGTCAGCAGCACGCCGCCGATGCCGAGGCGCGGGTTGAGCCGGCGGCGGATCAGCTCGATCGACTGCATGAGCTGTGCAAGACCCTCCAGCGCGTAGTACTCGGCCTGCACCGGCACGAGCACGCGGTCGGACGCCGCCAGCGCGTTCACCGTCAGCGGCCCGAGCGACGGCGGGCAGTCGAGGAAGACGAAGTCGTACTGCGAGGTCCCGGAGGCGAGCGCCTGGGCGAGGTACCGCTCGCCGTCGGGGCGTTGCGAGAGCTCGACGACCGCGCCGGCGAGCTCCGGCTTGGACGGCACGACGTCGAGGTTCGCGAAGGCGGTGTGCTTCGCGAGCGTCTCGAGCGGGGCGCCGTCGAGCAGGTCGTAGCTCGAGGTGCCGTTGGCCCGCATGCCGAGCCCGGAGGTGGCGTTCGCCTGCGGGTCGAGATCGACGACGAGCGCGTGCTGGCCCGCCTCGGCGAGGCAGGCGGCGAGGTTCACCGCGGTCGTCGTCTTGCCGACGCCGCCCTTCTGGTTGGCGAGCGCGTAGATCCGGGCCACGCCGCCATTCTCGCGGCGGGCCCGGACGCTGCGCGAGAGCGCGGTGTTACTTGTGGAAGCTCGACTTCAGCGCGGCGATCGCCTGCTGCGCCTGCTGGAGGTCCTGCTGGTAGTCGGCCTGGTCCTGCTTCGCGAGCTGCAGCAGCTGCTGGAACTGCGACTTCAGCTGGGGCAGCTTCACGCCCGCCGCCTTTGCAGCCTGGAGGTCGGCGAGCGCCTGCTGGCGGTCGGCCACCATCGTCTGGTGATGGCTCTGGAGGTCGGACCTGAGCTGCTTCATGTCGGCCTGGATCGTCTGCTTCAGCGCGGCCTTGTTCGTGCCGCCGGCCTGCGCGTCGGAGGTGAGCTTCTGGAGGTCGGCCGTGACGGCTGCGTGCATCGCCGTGCGGTCGGTCGTGAGCTTCTGGAGGTCGGCGGTGAGCGCCGCACCCGGGTCCGCGGCGAGCGCCGCAGGCACGAGCGCGACGGCCACGCCCGCCGCCGCGAGGAGTGTCCTGATCATGCGTCGGGTATCGACCCGCCCGGGAGCCGCGGCGTCCCTCGAACGAGGGGTCGCTTCCTCGCCACGCCGACGCGGCGCGGGAAGCCGGGCGGGGTCGGGGCGAGCTTGGGGACGACGACGAGGCCGTCGTGCTCCTCCGGCTCGCCGCCGGCGATCCGCGACGCGACGTATGCCACCGCGTCGAGGTCGGCGCTCGGGCCGAGCCAGAGGATCGCCGCGCCGCCCGGCCGCACGAGCGGCAGGCACCACTCGGCCGCAACCGGAGGCTGAGCCAGCGCCTTCGCGACGGCGACGCCGTAGGTGTCCGTCTCCTGCTCCTCGGCGCGGCCGCGGACGACCCGCGCGTTCGGCGGCGCCCAGCGCTCGAGAAACTCGCACTTGCGGAGCTCCGCCTCGAGCAGCGTCACCTCGCGACCCGACAGCGCGACGGCGAGCGGGATCCCGGGTGAGCCGCCGCCCGAGCCGACGTCGACGATCGGCCCCTCGAACCGCTCGACGAGCGGGAGCGCGCGCAGCGCGTCGTCCAGCAGCATCGCGCGCGCCTCGCCCGGGTCGCGGATCGCCGTCAGGCCGGGCGTCGCGAGAACGGCGTCGATCCAGTCGCGAAGCGACTCGTCCGTGTCAGCGGACCCGTGGAGGGGGTCTGGGTGAACCGGGAGGTTCCCCCAGCTATTCACGAACCGCAGGGAGGACGACGACGTAGCGATTCGGCTCCGTCCCCTCCGACGTCGTGCCGACGCCGTCGTAGTCCTGGAGGCGCAGGTGCACGACCTTGCGCTCGACCGCCGTCATCGGCTCCAGCTCGACCGGGCGGCCGGTGGCGACGACCTCCTGCGCGGTGCGGACGGCGAGCGACTCGAGCGTCGCCCGCCGCCGGTCGCGATAGCCGGCCGCGTCGACGACGACATCCTTGCGATCGTCGCCCTGCACGCGGTGCGCCGCCGCGTTCAGCAGGTACTGCACCGCGTCGATCGTCTGGCCGTGCCGGCCGATCAGCAGCCCGACGTCGGGCCCGGAGCAGGTGACGGTGATCGTGCCCGCGTCCTCGTGGACCTCGACTCGCGCGTCCACGCCGAGCACGGCGACGATCCGCGCGACGAGGCCGCGCATGTCGCCGGCGAGACTCTCGTCCCCCGGCTCCGCGACGACCGAGTCGGCAGGGACGGCGGCGACCACCCGCGCCGGCGAGTAGCCGACGCCGAGCAGCCCGCGCTCGCCCTCGGACACGACCTCGAAGCGCACCGCGGACTTGTCGAGACCCGGGTGGCGCTGCTCGAGCTCGCGAAGGGCCGCCCACTTCGCCTCGCCGACGGTCTCGCCCGTCGCCTCGACGGTGAGCTCGCTCGACCCCGCCTCGCCGTCGCTCACCGCCTGCCGGCCTTCTTCTTCCGGCGGACGCGCCGCGGCGGCGCGGCCTGGGCCGAGGGCCGCGGCTTCGGCGGCGCCGGCTTCGGCTTCGCGCCGTTCCCGCCGCCGTCGCCGCCCTCCTCCTCGGGCGCCTCCTCCTTCGGCGGGGTCCGCGAGGTTCGCTTCTCCGGCGCGGCCGGGCGCGGCATCAGCCGGCGCGTGATCAGCCCCTGGCCGACCGTCCAGAGGTTCGTCGTCACCCAGTAGAGGACGAGGCCCGCCGGGAAGCGGGCGATGATGAACACGAAGACGAGCGGCATGACCATGAACAGGATCCGCTGCGTCCGGTCCGCCGTCGCCGACATGAACAGCGTCGAGGCCATCTGGCTCGCGACGTAGACGATCAGCAGCACGTAGCCGCCCCAGAACGTGTTCGTGTGCCACGTGATGTTCGGGACGAAGTGGAGCCACGAGAAGTCCTGTGGCCCGTGCGGCGGATGCTTCGCGAACTGCCGCAGCGCGTAGTAGAGCGAGATGAAGACCGGCAGCTGCGCCAGCATCGGCAGGCACGAGGCGGCGGGGTTGATGTTGTTCTCGCGGTAGAACTTCATCAACTCCTCGTTCTGCTTCTGCTTGTCGTTCTTGTACTTCTTCTGGATCTCCTTCATCTGCGGCGCGAAGCGCTGCAGGTTCTGCATCGAGTGGATCTGCTTGACGGTCAGCGGGACGAGCAGCATCCGCACGGCCACGGTCAGCGCGACGATCGACCATGCCCACGTGAGCCCGAGGTTCGTGTGGATCCAGTCGAGCACGTTCCGCGCGAGGTGCTCGAGCGGGCCGATGATCGGCGTCGAGAAGAGCAGGTGACTCATCGCGGCCTGACCGGGTCGTAGCCGCCGCGGCTCCACGGGTTGCAGCGGAGCAGTCGCCAGCCGGCCATGAAGCTCCCGCGCACGAGGCCGTGCGTCCGCAGCGCCTGGATCGCGTACTCCGAGCAGGACGGGTGGTACTTGCAGGTCGTCGGGAAGAGCGCGCCGAACGTCGCCCGGTAGAGCCAGACGAGGCCGATCCCGAGGTAGGACGGCGCACGCATGACGCGGCCGGCCATTGCGCTCATGCCGCCGCCCTCGTCTGCTCGAGCACCTCGTCGACCCGCGCGCCGAGCCAGTCGAAGCCGTTCGCCGCCACCGCCTCCGGCAGCCCGGGCCGGACGATCAGCACGTAGTCGTTCCCCGACGCGACCGCGTCGAGCCGCTGCTGCCACACCTCGCGCAGCTGCCGCTTGATCCGGTTCCGCTCGACCGCGCCGCCCACCGACTTCGGCACCGAGAAGCCGAACCGCGGCGCGGCCGGCTCCTCCTGCGGGAACCAGTAGAGGACGAGGAAGCGCGACGAGACCGAGCGGCCGTGACGGTAGACGGCGTCGAAGTCCCGCGAGCGGGACAGGCGGTTCACGCGCTTCACGGGGGAGAAGCTTACGCCGAGAGCCGCTTGCGGCCCCGCATGCGGCGGCGCTTGAGGATCAGCCGTCCTGCGCGCGTGGACATGCGGGCGCGAAAGCCGTGCTTCCGCTTGCGGCGTCGGACGTTGGGCTGGTAGGTGCGCTTCATGCCTGAGAAAAGGGTCCCGAGACAGAAAAATCCCCCCTTCGCGGGGGAAGTCGAGCGGTCAGTATAGACGAAGGCCGTCCACCGACTTCTCCACAGGCAGCACCCGCGGAGGAATGCGGGCGCGAGGAGTTTCCCCCACCGGTTTCCACACCTGTGGAGGGTGCCGGAGGGTCGCTGAAGTCCCTGCAAATCTGGGCATTTTGTCCTCGTTTGGGACGCTGCTATGCTCGCCATCCCGGGCACACGACGGAGGAGTAGGCGGCGGGGTGGAGCACCAAATCGAGCTGACTGCCGAATCCCTGTGGAACGAGGTCGCCGGTCGGCTCAGGGGGGCTCTCAACGACGCGACGTACAACACGTGGTTCGGCGAGGCGTCGGGCCTCGAGCTCTCCGGCAACGCGTTCGTCCTCCGCGTCCCGAACGACTTCACGCGCGACTGGATCGAGGGTCATTTCCTCGGGCTGATCAGCGCGGCCGTCCGCGACGTCACGGGTTCCGAGCGGCCGATCCAGGTCGCCGTCGCCGAGCCCGAGACCACCCCCGCCACCGCCGACGACGACAGCGGCGACGAGGTCGCGCCGGCCGAGCGGATCGTCGCGTCGGCGCGGCCCCAGAGCGGCGGCTTCAACGCGAAGTACACCTTCGACTCGTTCGTGATCGGCTCGTCGAACCGCTTCGCCCACGCGGCAGCGCTCGCGGTCGCGGAGGCGCCGGCGCAGGCGTACAACCCGCTGTTCATCTACGGCGGCACCGGGCTCGGCAAGACGCACCTCCTCCAGGCGGTCGCGCAGTACGTGAGCGAGCACTCGTCCGAGATGAGCGTCCGCTACGTCACGAGCGAGACGTTCATGAACGACTTCATCAACTCGCTCCGCGACAAGCGCATCGAGGGCTTCAAGCAGCGCTACCGCACCTACGACGTCCTTCTGATCGACGACGTGCAGTTCTTCGAGCACAAGGAGCGGATCCAGGAGGAGTTCTTCCACACGTTCAACTCGCTCTACGAGGCCGGTTCGCAGATCGTCATGTCGAGCGACCGGCCGCCCCGCGACATCGCCACCCTGGAGGAGCGCCTGCGCAGCCGGTTCGAGTGGGGCCTGATCACCGACATCCAGCCGCCCGATCTCGAGACACGGATCGCCATCCTCCGCAAGAAGGTGAAGACGGACGGGATCCACGTCCCCGACGACCAGGTGCTGACCTTCATCGCCGGCCGCGTCTCGACGAACATCCGCGAGCTCGAGGGGGCGCTGACCCGCGTCGTCGCGTTCTCGTCGCTCACCGGGCTCGCGATGTCGGTCGAGCTGGCACAGAACGTCCTGAAGGACGTCTTTCCGCAGGGCGAGGCGGCCGAGGTGTCGATCAAGCGGATCCAAGAGCTCGTGTCGGAGCGCTTCAGCCTCTCGCTCGAGGAACTGTGCGGCGACAAGCGCTCCCAGAACATCGTCTACCCGCGGCAGGTGGCGATGTACCTCTCGCGGGAGCTGACGGACTCGTCGTTGCCAAAGATCGGCAAGGAGTTCGGCGGGCGCGACCACACGACCGTGATCCACGCAACCTCGAAGATCGCCCGCCTGATCCGTGAGGACAGATCTGTGTACAACCTCGTGCAGGAGCTGACCGCCCGGGTGAAGCAGGTCCGGTAGGGCCGTATGCCTGTCGAAAGCCGGCCTCTCTCAACAGGCCCTGTCCCGGTCGAACTCGGCTCAACCACGCCCAACCGCGTCGTCGTCCCCGTCCTCCACACTCCCTACTACCGCTACAAGGATTTACTAGATGATTGAAACTGACATCGTGGTCGGCACAGGGCTGAGGATTACGTGCTCCAAGGACGAGCTCGTCCAGGGTCTCGGCGTCGTCTCGCGCGCCGTCTCGACGCGAACCTCCGTGCAGATCCTGTCGGGGATCCTGCTCGAGGCGCGAGGGTCCGAGCTCCGGCTCGCCGCGACGGACATGGAGGTGTCGCTCCGTGCGGCGGTGCCTGCCCAGGTCGACGGAGACGGCGCGATCGTGCTGCCGGGCCGTACGCTGCTCGACATCGCGCGGCTGCTCCCCGCCGATGAGGTGGTGATTGAGCACAAGCCCACCGAGTCCGTCGTCCACGTCACGTCGGGAAGCGCGAGCTACACCCTGAACGCGTTCAACCCGGAGGACTTTCCGCGGCTGCCCGATGTGGAGGCGATCCCGACGTTCCCCGTCCACCGCGAGTCGCTGCTCGAGACGATCGCCCGCGTCGCCCGTGCTGCGTCGCGGGACGAGTCGCGGCCGGTACTCACGGGCATCCTCGTCCAGTTTTCCGCGGCCGGCACGATCGTGATGGCGGCGACCGACTCGTACCGGCTCGCGGTGAAGGAGACGCCGCTCGAGGGCACGGTGCCCGACCTCGAGGCCATCGTTCCCGGCCGCGCGCTGCAGGAGCTGACGCGGCTCGCCGCGGCCGGTGACGAGATCGAGATCGGCGTCCACGAGAATCAGGTGCTGTTCGTGACGGACGGGATCTGGCTGACGACACGGCGGATCGACGGCCAGTTCCCGAACTACCGGCAGCTGCTGCCCGAGTCGTTCGAGCACGAGCTGACGCTCCCGCGCGGCGAGCTGCTCGACGTCGTCCGGCGCGCCGCGGTGATGATCCAGCGCTCGACGCCGCTCCAGCTCCGCTTCGCGGAGGGCGAGCTGACCGTCGTCGCGCGGACCCACGAGGTCGGCGAGTCGAGGGAGTCGATGCCGGTGGCGTTCGCCGGCGACCCGCTCGAGATCGGGTTCAACGCCGACTTCCTCCGGGACGGCCTCGAGTCGATCGTCGGCGACGACGTGCGCGTGAAGCTGATCAGCCCGCTCCGGCCTGCCGTGCTGCAGGGCGACGCCGACGACTTCACGTACCTCGTGATGCCGATCCGCCTGCCGGGCTGATCGTCGAGCACGTCTCGCTCCGCGACTTCCGCTCCTACGAGCGGCTGGAGCTCGAGCTGCGGCCGGGGCTCGTCCTCGCGGTCGGTCCGAACGGAGTCGGCAAGACGAACCTGCTCGAGTCGCTCCACGTCGCGACGCAGGGCTTCTCGCCGCGGACGCGGCAGGACGCGCAGCTGATCCGCCTCGGCGCCTCTGCCGCGCGGGTCGCGGTCCGGGGACGGCGCGGCGAGACGCCGCTCGAGGTGGAGGTGGTGCTCGAGCCCGGCGCCGGCAAGCGTGCGAAGCTGAACGGCGCGCCGTTGCGGGCGGCGGAACAGCTGCGGGCGGAGGCGGCGACGCTCGTCTTCACACCCGACCGCCTCGGCGTCGTCAAGGGCGCGCCCGCTGCGAGGCGTGCCTACTTCGACCGCGTGCTCGGCCGTCTCGCGCCCGCGCGCGCGCACCTCCCGGCCGAGTACGGCGCGGCGGTGGCGCAGCGGAACGCCGCGCTGCGCCGGGTCGCCACGGGGTACTCGTCGCGCGAGGCGCTGGCGCCGTGGACGGAGCAGGTGGCGGAGCTCGGCGCGTCGCTCGTCGCGTCGCGGCTGGAGACGCTGGCGCTGCTCGGCCTGCCGTTCGCGGAGCGCGCAGGCGAGCTCGGCCTCGACGACGCCGAGCTCCGGTACGAGGGCGACCCGCCGTCTGCGTCGGAGCTCGAGGCGCGGCTCGACCGCGACCTCGAGCGCGGCGTCACCTCGCTCGGCCCCCACCTCGACGACGTCGTGCTCGCCTCCGGCGGCCGCGAGCTGCGCGGGTTCGGCTCCCAGGGCGAGCAGCGGCTCGCCGTGCTGGCGCTTCTGCTCGCCGAGGCCTCGCTCATCGCCGACCGCCGGGGAGTGCCGCCGCTGCTCCTCCTCGACGACGTACTCTCCGAGCTCGACCCCGGGCGCCGGCGGATCCTCGCCGCGCGGGTCGCGGGCGTCGGCCAGGCGCTCGTCACCGCGACCGACGCTGCAATGCTTCCGGCGACGCCCGACCAGCTGCTCGCGGTCGAGCCCGGGGAGGTGTACGAGTGATGGAGCCGTTGGGAGACGAGGTCAAGCGAGAGCTGGGCCGCTTCGGCCCGCAGGGACGCATCGGCGACGTGGTGTCGGCCTGGCCCGGCGCCGTCGGGCCGGAGATCGCGCGCAACGCGTGGCCCGCGCGCTTCCAGCGCGACGGCACCCTCGTCGTGCATGCGCGCGACGCGGTCTGGGCGTTCGAGCTGACGCAGCGCGCCGCCGAGATCGCGTCGCGACTGCCGTCTGCGCCGCCGCTGAAGTTCGTCCCGGGCCCGATTCCCGAACCGCCCGCGGCGCCGTCCGCCGAACCCCCGTCGGAGCCGCCGGCGGCGACCCCGGAGCACGCCGCGGAAGCCGCCCGCTGGGCCGCCGCGATCGACGACGCGGAGCTCCGCGAGCTCGTTGCCGGAGCCGCCCGGGCGAGCCTCGCACGGGCCGCGGACGACCGCTCCGTCTGATACACTTCGTGGCGCCCGCAAATGCGGAATTTGCAGGGCTTTTTTCATGGCCAGAGAGACCTACACCGCAAAGGACATCACCGTCCTCGAGGGCCTCGAGCCGGTCCGGCTCCGGCCCGGCATGTACATCGGCTCGACCGGTCTCCGGGGGCTCCACCACCTCCTCTACGAGGCGGTCGACAACTCGGTCGACGAGGCGCTCGCCGGCCGGAACGACCGCATCGAGGTGACCCTCCATCCCGACCACTCGATCACGGTCCGCGACTGGGGCTCGGGCATCCCCGTCGACGTGATGAAGGACCAGGGCCTGCCCGCGCTGACGGTCGTCCTGACGAAACTCCACGCGGGCGGCAAATTCGGCGGCGAGGGGTACAAGGTCTCGGGCGGACTGCACGGGGTCGGGATCTCCGTCGTCAACGCGCTCTCGGAGCGCTTTGTCGCCGAGGTGCGCCGGGACGGGAAGATCCACCGCCAGGAGTTCAGCCGCGGCGAGCCGCTCGGCCCGATGGAGGTCGTCGGCCCGATGGAGGACGACCAGACCGGCACGATCGTCAGCTTCCTGCCGGACTCCGAGATCTTCGAGGAGCTCGACGTCGACGCGTCGACCGTGACGCAGCGGCTGCGCGAGACGGCGTTCCTCACGAAGGGCCTTCGGATCAAGCTCGTCGACGAGCGGGCCGAGGGCAAGACGGTCGAGTTTCACTACGAGGGCGGCATCCGCGACTTCGTCTCGTACATCAACGAGGCGAAGGACGCGATCCACAAGCACATCGTCTACTTCTCCGGTGAGACCGACCAGGGCTCCACCGGTCCGAGCTCTGTCGAAGTGGCGATGCAGTGGAACAACAGCTACCAGGAGTCGGTCTTCACCTTCGCCAACAACATCAACACCGTCGAGGGCGGCTCGCACCTCTCCGGCTTCCGCAGCGCGCTGACGCGCACGCTGAACGACAAGGCGCAGGAGCTGAAGCTGCTGAAGAAGGACGAGAAGCTCGACGGCGAGGACGTGCGCGAGGGCCTCGCCGCCGTCGTCTCCGTGAAGCTGCGCAACCCGCAGTTCGAGGGACAGACGAAGACGAAGCTCGGCAACCCCGGCATCGAGGGCCTCGTGCAGACGACGGTGAACCAGTACTTCGCGCAGTTCCTCGAGGAGAACCCGCAGGACGCGCGCGCGATCATCAACAAGACGATCGCCGCGATGCGCGCGCGCATGGCGGCGCGCAAGGCGCGCGAGCTGACGCGCCGCAAGTCCGCGCTCGACAGCTCGTCGCTGCCGGGTAAGCTCGCCGACTGCTCGATCCGCGACCCCGAGGCGGCCGAGCTGTTCATCGTCGAGGGCGACTCCGCGGGCGGCTCCGCGAAGATGGGCCGCGACCGCACGTACCAGGCGATCCTGCCGTTGCGCGGCAAGATCATCAACAGCGAGAAGAACCGCATCAACAAGGTTCTCTCGAACAACGAGATCCAGGCGATGATCACGGCGATCGGCACGGGGATCGGCGACGAGTTCGACATCTCCGGCCTCCGCTACCACCGCGTGATCGTGATGACGGACGCCGACGTCGACGGCTCGCACATCCGCACGCTCGTGCTGACGTTCCTTTACCGGCACATGCGCGAGCTGTTCGAGCGCGGCCACGTCTACATCGCGGTGCCGCCGCTCTACAAGGTGAAGCTCGGCAACCAGGAGTTCTACTTCGAGAAGGAGTCGCAGCTCGAGGACCTGCTCGTGCGCGAGCGGTTCGGCGAGCTGGAGGTGCGCGACCGCGACGGCGCGGAGGTCAAGCTGACCGAGGCGCGCTGGAAGCGGTTCACGAGCTCGCTCGCGGAGTTCGAGGGCTGGTCGGCGCGACTGCGCGCGGACTTCGGCCACCACGCGGCCGACCTCGTCATCTCGCACCGGCTGCTCGAGCTCGACGCGTCGACGCCGGCGCAGGTCGAGAAGGCGCTCGCGACGCATCCGTCGAACGGCTACACGCTCTCGGTGCTCGAGCGCGACGACCTCGGCCTGCACGTGAAGATCGTCGAGGAGGAGACGTCGGCGGCGCAGACGGTCGCGCTCTCGGCGGCGCTGCTCTCGTCGCCGGTGTACGCGAGCCTGCGCAGGTCGTACGCGCGGCTCGTCGAGATCGTCGGCCCGCCGCCGTTCTCGATCGTGCTCGGCAAGAAGAGCGCCGAGCCGCACACGTTCTCGGAGCTGCGCAGCGACGCGCTCGACCTCGCGAAGGAGGCCGGCATCCAGCTGTCGCGCTTCAAGGGCCTCGGCGAGATGAACGACACGCAGCTGTGGGAGACGACGATGGATCCCGCGAAGCGGTTGCTGATTCGGGTCGACGTCGAGGATGCGCACGCGGCCGACCAGCTGTTCTCGATGCTGATGGGCGATCAGGTGGAGCCGCGCCGCGTGTTCATCGAGGAGAACGCACGCGACGTGAAGGTCCTCGATGTCTGAGGTCGAGACCGGCGCTCTCGGCCCGGGCAGGATCGAGCCGCGCGAGCTCGAGCAGGAGATGCGCTCGAGCTTCCTCGACTACGCGATGAGCGTGATCGTGTCGCGCGCGCTCCCGGACGTGCGCGACGGGCTGAAGCCGGTGCACCGCCGCGTGCTGTACGGCATGCACGAGGCGGGGCTCCAGCCGAACCGCCCGTACAAGAAGGCGGCGGCGACGGTCGGCGACGTGATGGGCCGCTACCACCCGCACGGCGACCAGGCGATCTACGACACGCTCGTCCGCATGGCGCAGCCGTTCTCGCTGCGCTATCCGCTCGTGGACGGCCAGGGCAACTTCGGCTCGATCGACGACGACCCGCCGGCCGCCATGAGATACACCGAGGCCCGGCTGTCGCGGATGGCGACGGAGATGCTCCGGGACATCGACGCGAACACCGTCGACTTCGGGCCGAACTACGACGAGTCGCGACGCGAGCCGTCGGTGCTCCCGTCGCGCTTTCCGAACCTGCTCGTCAACGGCTCCGCCGGCATCGCCGTCGGCATGGCGACGAACATGCCGCCGCATCACCTCGGCGAGACCATCGACGCGGTGGTCGCGATGATCGACGACCCCGACATCGACGTCGAGGGGCTGATGAAGCACGTCAAGGGCCCCGACTTCCCGACGGGCGCCTTCGTCGTCGGCCGCGGCGGGATCCGCGACGCGTACCGCACGGGCCGCGGCCGCATCGTCATGCGCGCGCGGGCGCACATCGAGGAGCTGCGCGGCGGCAAGTCGGCGATCGTGATCAGCGAGCTGCCGTACGGCGTGAAGAAAGGCGGCGACACGGGCGTCATCCGGAAGATCGCCGACCTCGTGCAGGAGAAGGTGCTGACGGAGGTCTCCGACCTCGCCGACCACTCCGACCGCACCGGCATGCGCATCCAGGTCGAGCTGAAGCGCGACGCGGTCCCGCAGGTCGCGCTCAACAAGCTGTTCAAGCACACGCCGCTGCAGTCCACGTTCGGCTACAACGCCGTCGCGCTCGTCGACGGCGTCCCGCGCACGCTGTCGCTGCTCGAGCTCGTCCGCCACTACCTCGACTTCCAGCGCGAGGTCGTCACGCGCCGGTCGAAGGACGAGCTGCAGAAGAAGGAGCGCCGCGCGCACGTCCTCGAGGGCTTCCTCCGCGCACTCGACGTCCTCGACGAGATCATCGCGCTGATCCGCGCCGCCTCCGACGCCGACGAGGCGCGCGAGGGCCTGATGTCGACCTTCGGCTTCACCGAGATCCAGGCGAGCGCCATCCTCGACCTGCGCCTGCGCGCGCTCACCGCGCTCGAGCGGCAGCAGGTCGAGTCGGAGTACAACGACCTGAGCGAGCGCATCGCCGAGCTGCGCACGATTCTCGGCGACCCGGCGAGGATCGACGCGCTGATCAAGGAGGAGCTCGCCGAGATCAGGCAGATCTACGGGAAGAACGACGACCGCCGTACCGAGATCGTCGCCGCCGAGGAAGAGCTCGAGCTCGAGGACCTGATCGCGGAGGAGGACATGGTCATCGCGATCACGCGCTCCGGCTACATCAAGCGCCTGCCGGTGACCGCGTACCGCGAGCAGCGCCGCGGCGGCATCGGCGTGATGGGGATGGAGCTGAAGGACGAGGACTACATCGAGCACCTCTTCGTCGCCTCGACCCACGACTACATCCTCTTCTTCACGAACGTCGGAAAGGTCTACCGCCTGAAGGTGCACGAGCTCCCGCTCGGCTCGCGCCAGTCGAAGGGGCGCGCGATCGTCAACCTGCTCCCGTTTCGCCAGACCGAGCAGGTGCGAGCCGTCGTGCAGACGCGCGACTTCGGCGAGGCGAGGTACCTCGTCTTCGGGACGAAGAACGGGATCGTCAAGAAGACGGAGCTGAAGGCATACAACACGCCGCTGAAGGCCGACGGGATCATCGCGATCAAGATGCGCGAGGGCGACGAGCTCGTCGGCGTCCGCCACTCCTCCGGCGACGACGACATCCTCATGGTCTCGAAGCTCGGCCAGGCGATCCGCTTCAGCGAGAAGCAGGTGCGCGCAATGGGCCGCGACGCCTCCGGCGTCCAGGGGATGCGGCTGCGGGGCGACGACGAGGTGATCTCGATCAACATCGCGCAGGACGACGCCGACCTGCTCGTCGTCACCGAGAACGGCTACGGCAAGCGCACGCGCGTCGCCGACTACCCGCGCAAGGGTCGCGGCGGCATGGGCGTGAAGACGATCCAGCTGACCGAGGCGAAGGGGACGCTCGCCGGCGCGCGCGTCACCCGCGACGGCTACCAGGTGATGCTCATCTCGACCGGCGGCACCGTCATCAAGATGCCCGTCGACGAGATCAAGCGCCTCGGCCGCGCCACCCAGGGCGTGATCGTCATGCGGCTGCGCGGCGACGAGCGGGTCTCCTCGCTCGCGCCCGTCGTCGAGTCGGACGAGGAGAACGGGAACGGCGCGCCGGAGCCGGCTGCGGCCGAGCCTGCCGCCGGGGCCGACGCGGACGGCGACGAGGACGTCGTCGAGCCAACCGAAGACGAGGAGTAGGCCCGCACGAGAATCGTGCTCGGGGGCTTCACAAACGACCCTCGACCCGACTATAAATCGCCATCGGGTCCGTTTCCGAACGGGGATGCGCATGGTGATCAGCAGGCAGGTCGACCTTCTCGAGCCCATCAACCTCGCCGACCATCTGGACAAGGTCGAGCTCTATCTCGGCCAGGTGTGCCAGATCGCGGGGATCTCGAAGATGCAGCTCGACTACTGGACGAACAAGGCCCAGATCCCGACCAAGGGCAAGAAGCAGCGCATCTACGACATCCACGCGCTCGAGACGGTGATGCTGATCAAGCAGGCGAAGGACAAGGGCCTGAACCTCGGCGCCGCGATCGAGGCGGCGCGGCGCTTCCAGGAGCGGGAAGCTCGCGAGTCCTGAGGACTCGCTCGCTGGGTGCGGCACGCGTGGCGGGTGGCGGTGTGCGCTCCGCCGGGAGCGCGGTCCCGGCTCCGCGCGGCGAGGTGGCGACTCACCCACAGCGTACGAGCGGTCTCGGCAACGCGCGCTTCTGTGCGGTCGGCGGTGGCCTCCGGCCATCCCCGACCGCATGAGTCCGGCCTGCGGCTAACGCGCCTGCGGCAGCGTCAGCCTCCGGCCCTCTGCCCCGACTGCTGGTCGGGCGGGCTCTCCCCGCCGCCGCCGTTGATGAACGGCCGCACCAGGTCGATCGGCACCGGGAAGAGGATGGTCGAGTTGTTCGCGGCGCCGATCTCGATCAGCGTCTGGAGGTAGCGCAGCTGGAGCGCCACCGGGTGGTCCTCGATCACGACGGCCGCGTCCTTCAGCCGCTCCGCGGCCTGGAACTCGCCCTCGGAGCTGATGATCTTCGCGCGCCGCTCGCGCTCGGCCTCGGCCTGGCGCGCCATCGCCCGTTGCATGCTGCTCGGGATCTCGACGTCCTTCACCTCGACGATCGAGACCTTGATCCCCCACGGGCCGGTGGCGCCGTCGATGATCTCCTGGAGGATCGAGTTGATCTTCTCCCGTTCGGAGAGCAGCTCGTCGAGCACGTGCTGACCGAGCACCGCGCGGAGCGTCGTCTGGGCGATCTGCGAGGTCGCAACCATGAAGTTCTCGATCTGGACGATCGCGTCCTTCGGCTCGACGATGCGGAAGTACGCGACCGCGTTCACCCGCACCGGGACGTTGTCCTTGGTGATGACCTCCTGCGGCGGGATGTTCAGCGTGATCGTCCGCAGGTCGACCCTCACCATCCGGTCGACGATCGGGATGAGGAAGAACAGCCCCGGCCCCTTCGGCTTCGGCAGCAGGCGGCCGAGCCGGAAGATGATCCCGCGCTCGTACTCGCGCGCGACCTTGATCGCCCCGATCAGAAAGAGGACGACGAGGAAGAGAACGACCGCCAAGATGACGAGGCCGACTGCCATCGCCAGCGGACCCTACTCCTCTCGCTTGACGGTGAGCTCGAGACCGTGCATCGCCTCGACGCGGATGTGCTGACCGGGGACGAGCGGGCCGCCGTCGTCGCGGTGCGCACGCCAGACCTCGCCGTCGACGAACACCTGCTCCGGCGTCTTCACGACGCCCTCGAGGCCGACGACGCGGCCCGTGCCGACGAGCACGGGGCTCTTCTTCACCTGGACGGCCTTCGCGAGCGCGAGCGCCCAGAACAGCCCGAGCGCGACGGTGATCGAGATCACGAGCGGCAGCGACGTGTGGTACGGCGCCGGCGCGTTGTGGAACAGCATGATCATCCCGACCGCGAGGGCGATCAGCCCCGAGACCGTCAACGCACCGTGCGTGACGACGTGCGCGTCGATCACGAGCAGCGCCACGCCGAGGACGATCAACGCGAGTCCCGTCCACGAGATCGGCAGCACCGAGAAGCCGAACAGCGCCGTCAGGAGCGCGACCGCGCCGAGCGCTCCCGGGAGCACGATCCCCGGGTGGAAGATCTCGAACCCGATCCCGGCGATGCCGGCGAGGAAGAGCAGGCTGATGATGTTCGGGTCGATCAGCGTGTTGAGGAGTCGCGTGAAGAAACCGGGCTTGACCGTGTCGACGTGCGCGCCGGCGAGGTTCAGCACGTACGGCCGCTCCGCGTCCTTCGTGCGGTAGCCCTGGAGCCGGTCGAGGAGCGCGGGCAGGCTCGGCTCGATCATGTCGATGACGCGGAGCTTCAGCGCCTGCTCGGCGGTGAGGTTCGAGGCGACCCTGACCGCGCGGCCGGGCCACGTCGTGTTGCGGTGGTGCGCCGCGGCGAGCGCGGTGAGCGAGGCCGCCGCGTCGTTGATCACCTTGCGGCGGAGGTCGGAGCCGAGGTTCTGGCCGCTCGAGTCGATGGGCGTCGACGAGCCGATGTTCGTCGTCGGCGCCATCGCGAGCACGTCGGCCGCCTGCGCGATCCAGACGCCGGCGGAGGCGGCGCGGGCGCCGTCGGGCGAGACGTAGACGATCACCGGCAGCTTCGCGTTCAGCTCGGCGGTGTAGATCGTCTTCATTGACGTGGACAGGCCGCCCGGGGTGTCGAGGAGGATCACCGCCGCGTCGTAGCCGTCTTTCGCCGCCTGGCCGAGCTTGCTCGTCAGGTAGTCCTGCGTGACCGGGTTGACCTCGAGGTCGGGGCCGAACCGGATCGCGAGCACGCGCGGCTGCGTCGAGGCCGCCGAGGCGGCGCCGCCCGTGCCGGCGAGCAGCAGCGCGGCGGCCGCGAGGGCGATCGCGGCGAGCACAACCCGCAGGAAGCGCGTGTCCACGGCTATCGAAATTGTAGTTCGGCTCAACCGCGGCGGTGGTTTTCGAGCCAGGCGTCGTAACCGCGCTCGAGCTCGGCGAGGATCGCCGCGAGCAGCGGCGCCCGGGGAGTCTCGCGGCCGAGCTCGATCCGGAGCGAGGTGGCGGGCTTCGCCGTCTCGCGCGGCAGCTCGGCCGCGCTCTGGTTGACGTTGACGCCGATCCCGAGCACGACGCGGCTCTGCCGTGCCTCGGCGAGGACGCCGACGAGCTTCCGTCCCGCGACGCCGACGTCGTTCGGGTAGCGGAGCGACGCGTCGACGCCGGTCTCGTCCCGCAGCGCGGTCGCCACCGCCTCGCCGGCGACGAGCGACAGCTCCGGCCAGATCGCCGTCGGCACGTCGGGGCGGAGCAGCACCGAGCAGAGGATCGCCCGCCCCGGCGGCGCCTCCCAGCGGCGGCCCAGCCGTCCCCGGCCCTCGGTCTGCTCGTCCGCGGCGACCGTCGCCCCCTCCGGATCGTCCTCCTCGAGCAGCCGCTGGGTCGAGGGACAGCGCTCGACGAAGCGGTAGGGCCGCCCGAGCCGGCCGCGGAGCAGGGGCAGCACGAGCTCGGGGTCGAGGTCGGACACGCCGAACTAGACTAGTGCGGTGCAACCGCTTCGTGGTTCGAGCCGTCCGATTCGCCAGCCGCTCCGGCAGGACCGGAGTCTCGTCTACGAACGGTTGAGCGATCCGATCCTGGTGACACGCGCGAAGGACGGCGACCCGCGGGCGCTCGAGGCGCTCTGCACCCGGCACGCACCGAAGGTGGAGCGGCTCGCGCGGCACCTGCTGCGCGATCCGGAGGACGCCCGCGACGCCTCGCAGGAGGCGCTCGCGAAGCTCTGCGTCCGGCTGCCGCAGTTCCGCGGCGAGTCGCAGTTCTCGACCTGGCTGCACCGGCTCGTCGTCAACACGTGCAGGGACGCGGCCGAGCGCAGGCGCACGCGCTCGCACGAACCGCTCGCCGACGACCTCCGGGCGGGTCCCGAGGTCGATCCGGCACGCGCGGCCGGGATCTCCGAGCTACGCCGCGAGCTGTGCGAGTCGCTCGCCGGCATCTCGCCCGACCAGGCGCAGGTGATCGTCCTCAAGGACGCGCTCGGCTACTCGTTCGAGGAGATCGCCGAGGCGGCCGGGATGCCCGTCGGCACGGCGAAGTGCCATGCGCATCGCGGGCGCAACCGCATGCGCGAGCGGCTCGGCGAGCGAGACGTGGCGTGAGCGCTCCCGTCGCGCCGTTCGGGCGGGACGTGATCGAGCAGCTGATCCCCCACCGGCCGCCGTTTCTCCTCGTTGACGAGATCGTCGAGCTCGAGCCCGGAAAGCGCGTCGTCGGCCGGCGCGAGGTGCGCGCCGACGACTGGTGGTTCGCCGGGCACTTCCCCGAGCGACCGGTGATGCCCGGCGTGCTGACGATCGAGGCGATCGCACAGGCGGGTGCCGTCGCCGTGCTCGCCGACGAGACGAACCAGGGCAAGATCCCGTTCTTCGCCGGGATCGACGATTGCCGCTTCAAGCGCGTCGTCGAGCCGGGTGACGTGCTGACCCTCGAGTGCGAGTTCGTCCGCGTGCGCGGGCCGATCGCCAAGGGCCAGGGGCGGGCGACCGTGGACGGGGAGCTCGCCGCCGAGGCGCTGCTCACCGTCTTCGTCGGCGAATGATCGGCGCCGCTCACGAGGGCATCGCGGTCTCGATCACCGGCCTCGGCTGCTACGTCCCCGACCGGGTCGTCACGAACGACGAGCTGGCCCGGCACGTCGACACCTCCGACGAGTGGATCGTCACCCGCACGGGCATCCACGAGCGGCGGATGGCCGCGCCGGAGCAGGCGCTCTCGGACCTGGCGCTGCCCGCTGCGCGGGCGGCGCTGGCGGACGCGGGACTCGACGGAGCCGACATCGACCTGCTCATCGTCGCGACCGTGACGCCGGACATGGCGTTCCCCTCGACGGCCGCGCTCCTGGCCGACGCCCTCGGCGCCCGCGACGCGGGCGC
>DATKNT010000166.1:0-5361 GCA_035541175.1 Gaiellaceae bacterium | reverse complement strand
GGCCGCTGCTGCACCTGCCGCCGGGGATCGCGCTCGGGTCGTACCGGCCCGGCCAGTCCTCGTTCGAGACCGTCGGCGTCTATCACCCGACATGGGTCGAGTACGCGATCGTCACCGGCGTGCTCGTGTTCCTGTCGCTGCTGATCGTGCTCGGCTACCGCTGGCTGCGGATCGGCACGAGGGACGAGGAGACGGCGTGAGCGTAGGCTCGACGGAGCTCACCAAAGAGCGAAGGCGCCGGCTTGGCCGGCGCCGGGAGCGGGCGTGAGCGCCGTCTCCGACCGTGCGGCCGGCCTCGCGCCGGCCGCGCGGCTCCTCGCGTCGTGGTGGAGCCGGCCGACCGCCGAGGAGACGGAGCGCTGGGCGGCCTGGTGGGAGGAGGCGCTCGAGCTCGAGCCTGAGCGCGTCGCCGCGCTGCGGGACGCGGCGGAGGAGGCGGCGCCCGAGGCGCTGCTCGAGGAGTACGAGCGGCTCTTCGTCGGCCCGGGGCGCGTTCCGTGCGGGCCGTACGAGTCGCTCTGGCGCGGCGACGTGCCGCGCCGGGACCAGGGCCGCCTGATGGGCGACGTCACGGACGACGTCGTCCGCATCTACGAGGAGATCGGGCTCCGCGTGCGCGCCGACGCGCACGAGCTCCCCGACCACGTCGCGATCGAGTGGGAGGCGCTCGCGTACGCGCTCGAGCAGGGTGACGACGACGCGTCGGACGGGCTCGCGCGCATGCACCTCGCCGCCTGGATGGGCCCGTTCTGCGCGGCGGTCGCGACCGCGACGACGGAGCCGTTCTACGCGGTCCTCGCCGAGCTGACCTCGGCGTGGACCGGCGACGCCGTGCGATGAGCGGGCTGGCGATCCTGCTCTGCGGGGCGAGCGGGCTCGACGCGGACGCGGTCGCCGGGACGGGCGCGGCGGTCGAGACCGTCGACGACCTGTGCAGCCGTCCGGACGCCGCGGCCGCGACGCTGCGGGAGCTCGGCGCGACCCGGGTCGTGCTCGGTCTGTGCGACGGGCGGCCGAGCGGCGACCTGCTCGGCGCGCTCCGCCGCGCCGGCGTGGAGCCGTTCGGGATCGTCGCCGTCGCGGTCGGCGGACGGGAGCACGACGAGGCGGCGCGCATCGTCTCGGCCGCCGCGTCGAGGCTCGCCGCGCTCGCGCCGGGCGAGAGCGGGCGGCCGTTCGTCGCGACGAAGGGCCTGAGCCGGCGCAGGCTCTTCTCCGTCGCCGTGGCGATGCCGCATGCGCCCGTCGCGGTGCTCGACACGCGCGCGTGCACGGGCGTCGCCCACTGCGCGCTCTGCGTCGCGGCGTGCTCCGCGGGGGCGATCTCCGCCGCGGGAACGCTGCCGGCGATCGACGCCGCCGCGTGCAACGCGTGCGGCGCGTGCGTGCCCGGCTGCCCGCACGGCGCGCTGCGCCTGGCGGGCGCGGCGAACGCGCAGGTGCAGGCGCAGCTCGAGGAGCTCGTTCCCGGCACCGACGTGATCTTCGCCTGTGAGAAGGCACGCGCCGAGGCGCCGCCCGGTTGGGCGCTCGTCGAGCTGCCGGCGCTCAGGCTCGTGACGCCGGGCTGGATCCTCCAGACGCGCGCCCGCGGCGCGCGCGTGCGGCTCGCGCCGTGCGGCGGCGCGTGCTGCGCCGGCGCCGACGATGCCCTTGCGCTCGCCGAGCGCGTGCTCGACGGCGGCACGCCGGACCCCGCCGCCCCGATCACGCTCGACGAGCCGCGCGCGACGGTGGACGCGGTTGTCCGGCTCGCGCCCACCGCCGCGATCGAGCACGCCGGCTCGCCGCTCGGGCTCCTCGCCTGCGACGAGGACCGCTGCACGCTCTGCGGCGCCTGCGCGGCCGCGTGCCCGACGTCGGCGCTCCGCCTCGTCGAGGACGTCGACGCAACCGTGCTGCACCATGACCCGGCCGCGTGCGTCGCGTGCGCGCGCTGCGTCGGCGCGTGTCCCGAGCACGCGCTCGGGGTCACGCGCGGGATCGACGCGGTCCGGCTCGCCGCCGGCTCCGCCGAGCTCGTCCGCGCCGGCCGCGAGGCCTGCGCGCGCTGCGGCGCCGACCTGCCGCCGCAGCCGATGCGCCGCCGCCTTCGCCAGCTCCTGCCCGAGCTCGCCGGCGCGCCGCTCGACCTCTGCGCCGGCTGCGCGCGCAAGAACGCACTCGCGCCACTCGCCTACGATGCCGCAACACGCGGAGAAAGGAGCAGCACATGACAGCAACGAGGGCCGAGCTCGCAGACGCGCTCGCGGTGCACATCGGCGCGCCGCCGCTCACGGAAGCCGAGGTCGAGTCGATACTCGAGCTCGCCGGAATCGCCGCCCACGGGACGGGCGACCGCACGAGCGCACCGCTGGCGTCGTTCCTCGCCGGCATCGCCGCCGCGGACGCCTCGGATCGCGTGGCGTCGCTCGCGGAGATCCGCCGCTACGCCGCCGAGGTGGCCCCGCCGCCGCCCGCCGGCTGACGCGGACGCCGCCGCCAGGTCCACATCGCGGCGCCGCCGGCCAGCGCCGCCGCGACGACGACGAGGACGCCGCCCAGCCTCGTGACGGTGACGCTCCCCGCGAGCGTCCCCGCCCCGAGGAGCTCGACGCCGAGCGCGAACGCCGACGCTTCGGCGAGCCAGGCCCGGCGCGGATACAGCGCCGTCTGCTTCGGCCGCGGTCCCGGCGGCCACCAGACCCAGAGCGAGAGCGACAGCAGCTTGCCCGCGTGGCCGAGCGTGACGCCGGCCGCCCAGCCGATCAGCAGGAAGACGACATACGCAGTCAAGCCGGCCGGAGCGGCGATTGCGCCCACGAGCACGGCTCCGCCGACCGCCGCAGCCTGGAGGATGAACGCGATTCCGGCGAGCAGGTGGGCGAGCGGCGCCTCGATTCCCATCCTCCGTCCGCGGGCAACGCGCGCCGTGGCCACCGCGAACTGCCCGAGCGTGAAGAGGATCAACAACCCGCCGACGGCGACGGCAGGGTCGAACGCCGCGGCGATGCCGGCGAGCAAGGTCCAGAGCCCGGCGGTGAGGAGCAGCTCGCCCGCGGGGAAGCGGCGCGGCGGCGGCGCCGGCGCGAGCGCGAGCATCGGCGCGAGCGTGCGCCCGACCGTCACGATCAGGAGCGTCAGCCACCCGATCACCGCGAGGTCGAGATGGACGAGCAGCCAGCGCGCGTGGTCGACGCCGGCGACCGGCGCGTCGCCGTGGGAGAAGACGACGGCGCCGAGCACGAGCGCACCGGCCGCGCTCGCGCCCGACAGCGCGACTCCCATCCGGCTGACGACGAGCGTGCGGTTCCCCGGCGCGCGAAAGACGAGCCCGAACAGCTCCCAGAGCACGAGGACGAGACCCACGGTCACCAACGTCGCGCCCGGCCAGAGCAGGGCCGCGCTGTCGAGCGCGACCCCCGCGGCGACGACGAACCCGCCCGCGAGCAGCGGCAGCGCGACCTGCAGCAGCCGCGGGCGGCGAATGTCGTTTCGCAGCAGCACCGGCAGCAGATGGAACGACGCGCCGGTCACGGCCAGCGGCAGGAACCCGAGCGCGACGAGGTGCACCGCCAGCACGACCTGCGTCGCGAGCGGATCCCGGGCGGCGAGCTCCGGCGCCGCGACGAGCAGCGCGACCGCGCCCGCCGCCCAGCCCGCGAGCGCAACGCCCAGGTACGAGGCGAGGAGGCCGAGGGCGATCGGCCCGCCGACCGCCCGGCCGTCGGTCAGCGGGAGCGCCTTCGTCCCCGGCCGCCCGCGAAGCGGCTGTGCCCGGCCGGGACTGTCTCGGCGGCTGCTCATGCTCCGTAGAAAACCGCACGCGAAACCGTCGGCGCCACGGATGTCCCTGACGGAGGGCTCGTCACGATGCGCTCAAAGTGGATGCGCAACAGGAGGACGAGATGAACCTTTCGTTTCGGCGTCACCGTTCCGACGCCAGGTGCATCGACCCCGGTGAATGGCCCGCGCGCAGCGGCCGGGCGCGCGTGCTGATCGAGCACCCCGACCGCGCGGCCCTCTGGGCCGAGGAGCAGATCATGCGCGAGGCCGGCTACGACGTCGCCGTCTGCAGCGGCCCGATCGAGCCGTTCGAGCGCGAGCGGTCGTTCCACGTCCGGCTCCGTACGTTCTCCGACGAGGAGGCGCCGGCCGGCGAGAAGCCCGAGGCGTGCCCGCTCCTCGTGAACGGGCGCTGCTCGCTCGTCGAGGAGGCCGACGTCGTCATCTCGACCACCGACCTCCCGCAGAGCCGCGGGATCCTCTCCGCGCTCGGCCGCAAACGGACGCCGGCGCTCGTCGTCGAGTCCTCGAGGTCGGTCCTCGAGCACGGCGACTACGAGATCGGCACGGCGATCGTCGTCGAGGAGCCGGTCACGGAGTCGCGTCTCCTCGAAGCGGTGTCCGGGGCGCTGGACTCTCGCTGACGCGCCGGCGATAGAGGATCGGGGCGCGCCCGACGTAGGCGAGCGGGACGCTCCAGACGTGGACGAGCCGCGTGAACGGCCACACGGCGAAGAGCAGCCACGCGGTGACGGCGTGCGCCTGGAAGACGAACGGCGCGCCGACCATCAGCGACGCGTGCGGGTCGAGTGCGAAGATGCCGCGGAACCACGGGCTCACCGTCTCTCGATAGGCGTACCGGTCCGCGGCCGAGCCCCATGTCGTCGCGAGCATCCCGAAGAGGATCGTCGCGGCGAGCACGGGATAGAGCACGAGGTCGCTCCCCGTCGTCGTCACGCGCACCCGGCCGACGCGCAGCCGGCGGTAGACGAGAATCGCGAACCCGGCGACGATCGCGGCCCCGGAGATCGTGCCGGCGACGACGGCGAACCAGTGGTAGACGGTGTCGTTGATCCCGATCGCTTCCGTCCACGAGCGGGGGACGAGGATGCCGAGCAGGTGGCCGCCGATCGCGAACAGGAGCCCGAAGTGGAACAGCGTGCTCCCGACGAGCAGCAGCGGGCGCTCGAGCAGCTGGGTCGAGCGCGCCGTCCACGTGTACTGGTCGCGGCGGTAGCGCCAGCCGTGCCCGACGACGAACGAGGCGATGCACAGGTACGGGAGCGCGACCCAGAGGAGGAAGTCCAGGCGACTCACGACGCGGCTCCCGCGGCGAACGGCTCGAGCCCGACGAGCTCGGCCGGCGGCCCTTCCTCCGCCAGGCGGCGCGCCGCCTCCGCCTGCGCGCGCGTGCGCCGCGGCAGCGCGCCGACGACGCGGTCGAGCAACTCCGCGTACGGGCCGTCCTTCTCGTGCAGCCGCGCGCGGACGAGCTCGAGCGGGACGCGCAGCTCGTTCAGCAGCGCCTCGCCGTCCTCGGGCTCGAGCGAGGCGTACTCCAGCAGCACGGGCAGGTAGTCCGGGAGCTCCTCGCCG
>DATKNT010000165.1:0-9715 GCA_035541175.1 Gaiellaceae bacterium | reverse complement strand
AAAGACGAGGGGCCGCTCGCGCGGCCCCTCGATCCGGTTACCAGCGTTGTACTTGGCAGAGGCGCTTCCTGCTCCGGCGTAGCCGGTGGTCCGGCGGCCGGGCGGCGCGAGACGCGTCGTCCCCTACGCTGGCTAGGCGATTCCCCGTAGGTCCCGGGGACGCGCCTCTACCCGCTGGTACCTCCACTGCCCGTACTTGAATCGCTCACTGCCGGACCACCTCCTTTCCGCGGTACCGGAACCTTAGCGGTCCTCACGGCTACCTCAGGGTCGTCGTCAGCTCGAGGCCGCGGTCGAGCGGGACGGTCACGCTGACCACGGTCGGGTCGGCCTGCCGGGCCGCCGAGTACTGCGCGAGTGGGTCCGGGTGCGAGACGACGTTGTCCGCGACGACGAGCGCGCCGGGCTCGAGCTTCGGGCGTGCGAGCACGTACAGCTCCTCGTAGTCGTCCTTCTCCGCGTCGATGAAGACGACGTCGAACACGTCGTCGAGCGCGGGCAGCGTCGCGCGCGCGTCCCCCTCGACGAGCTCCGCCCACTCGTCGAGGCCGGCGTCGGCGATGTTCGCCCGCCACGCATCCGCCTTGCGCGGGTCGCTCTCGAGCGAGACGACGTGGCCGCCGAGGATGCGGGCGGCGGCGGCGAGCCAGAGCGTCGAGTAGCCGCGGGAGCCGCCGATCTCCAGCACCTCGCAGTCCGCCTGCGGCGCGACGAGCGAGAAGAGGAACCGCCCCGTCGTCGGTGCGACCGCGCGCGAGCGCACCTCCTGCGGCAGCCCCCGCGCACGCTCGTCCGCGTCCTCGCGCTCGAGCCGCTCCATCACCGCGCGCACCCTGTCGTCCAGCACGGAACGAGCGTACCCTGGCCGGTGTGCGCAGCGCGCTGACGATCGAGATCGAGCGCTCTCCCGACGACGTGTTCGCGTACCTCGCCGACGTGTCGCACCTGACGGAGTGGCAGTCCGGCGTCCACTCGGCCGCGATCGAGGGCGGCGGCGTGGCGTGCGCGGGCGCGCGCGTGCGCGAGTCCCGGACGCTGCTCGGCAAGCAACTGGAGACGACGCTCGAGATCGTCGAGTACGACCCGCCGCGGCTGTTCACGTTGCGGGCGCTCGACGGCCCCGCGCTCCTCACGGTGCGGCACGAGCTGGAGCCGAGCGGCGACGCGACCGCGCTGACCGTCGCCGTCGAGGGCGAGGTGAAGCACGTTCCGGGCTTCGCCGCCGGCCTGATGATGCGCGGCGCCGAGCGCCAGTTCCGCAAGGACGTCGAGCGGCTGAAGCGCGTGCTCGAGGCGGTGCGCCGTGAACAAGAGGGTTGATGGTTGACCGAGGCCCCGTGCTGGGCAGGGCCTCGGTGAACCCTTACCCCATCGTCGCGATGATCGCTCTCATTTGGTCTTCGTCGAACGCCCGCATCGTGACCGTGCGGATGTTGCCGGCGGCGGCGATCTGAAGCGCGACCGCTGTTCCGGTCTCGTCGTCGGGAAACTCGGAGATCCCGACCAGGTCGTACGGGCCGATCGTCCAGTAGGCCGTCTCGAGTTTGCCGCCCTTGCTCTCGGCGAGCGCTTGGGCTGCTTCGTAGCGGTCGACGGTCTCCTTGGCGTTCTTGACGCCCTGATCCGTCCAGTTGTAGAGGGTCACGTACTTCGGCACGCTGCCTCCTCTCATCGTTCACCCGGCGCGCGTACAGCGGCAGAGGGCCGCAGCCCGGGCAGTTGAGGGCGATGCTATTCCCCGGCTGGGCGGCGCTCAACGCCTCTGGCGGATCCGCTGCCAGCTCGGCCAGGCGTGGAAATAGCCCGGCTCGCGCGTGAACGGCTGCGTCGCCGAGCCGTTCGGGCGGACGAGCATGAGGTCGCCGCGGTCGATCGGCGCCGTCACGAGCCAGCGGCCGTCCGGCGACCACGTGACCGCGATCTGCTGCGCCGGCTCGTGGACGACGCGTCTCGCGCCGGTGCCGTTCCGCTTCACGATCCACGGATCGCCGCCGCGGATGAACGCGAGCGTCGTCGCGCCGGGCGACCACGCGGGCGAGCCCGCGTTGCGGAGCAGGAGCCGCTGCCGCCCGCCCTTGTCGTTCATCTGCCAGAGGTCGCGCCCGCGGACGTAGGCGATCGTGCTGTCGTCGGGCGCCCAGGCGGGTTCCGTCTCGTCGGCGGGCGCGGCCGTCAGCCGACGCAGTCCCGTCCCGTTCGCGTTGACGACGTAGATGTCGTGGGACCCGCTCCTCGGGCTCGACCGGTCGGCGAAGAGGATCTTCCGGCCGTCGTACGACCAGCTCGGGAAGAGGGCGTCGCCGTTGCCGCGGACGACGCGGTGCCGGTCGGTTCCGTCGGCGTTCATCACCCAGATGCCGCCGAGCGGCACGCCGGGCGCGTACGCGATCCGCCTGCCGTCCGGCGACCAGGCCGGCGTCAGCGGCGCGTCGTCGTGGAGCGCGCGGTAGAGCAGCCGCTGCCCGCCGCCGTCCGGGCGCACGGCGTAGATCCCCGTTCCCGCGCCGCAGCAGCGGACGAACGCGACGAGCCCGTTGCGCGAGGGCCCGGCTCCGTGCACCGCGACGGCCGCGAGCACGAGCGCGCCGAGCCTCAAGCCGCGCCGATCTCCCGCTCGACCTCCGCGCGCACCCAGCAGCCGGCGAGGTGGTCGTTGACGACGCCGCACGCCTGCATCGCCGCCCACACCGTCGTCGGGCCGACGAAGCGGAAGCCCGCCTGCTTCAGCCGCTTCGACAGCGCCGCCGACTCCGGCGTCTGCGCGTGCCAGTCGGCCGTGGACCTCGGGACGCCGTACGTCGCCGGCCGGTACGACCAGACGAGCTCGTGCAGCGGCGTCCCCGCCTCGCGGAGCGCGAGCACGCCGCGCGCGTTCGCGATCGCCGCCTCGATCTTCCCGCGGTGCCGCACGATGCCGGCGTCGCCGAGCAGCCGCTCGACGTCGCGGCCGCCGAACTGCGCGACCTTCTCCGGGTCGAACCCCTCGAACGCGGCCCGGAAGCTCTCCCGCTTGCGCAGGATCGTGATCCATGCGAGCCCGGACTGGAAGCCCTCGAGGCAGAGCCGCTCGTACAGCCCGCGCTCGTCGCGCACCGGCCGGCCCCATTCCTCGTCGTGGTACGCGACGTAGAGCGGGTCGGTCGTCCCCCAGCAGCGCGGGAGGTCAGCCGAGCTCGACACTGACGACGCCGTCGACGATCCGGACCGGGAACGTCTCGACGGACTCGTATGCCGGCAGCGAGAGCGGGCGCCCGCTCGCGAGCTCGAAGGCGGAGCCGTGCCTGGGGCAGATCACGGTGCACGTCTCCTCGTCCCAGTCGCCCTCGCACAGCGGCCCGTCGTCGTGCGAGCAGCGGTCCTCGATCGCGTAGAGCGAGCCGCCGCAGTTGTAGACCCCGATCGTGCGGGCGCCGTGCGTGACGAGCTTCCTGGAGCCGGGCGGGAACTCCTCTGCCGGCGCGACGTCGATCGGCGGCACCTAGCTCAGTTCCAGCTCGTCGAAGCCGGCGAGGCCCTCGGGGAGCGGCGTGCCCTTCGCCTTGTGCAGCGCGACCTTCAGCGTCGTCAGCCCGAGCAGCGCGCACTTCAGCCGCACCGGCGTCAGCGGGATGCCGATCTCCTCGAGCAGCTCGTCCTTGTCGAGCGTCGCCACCTCGGTCGCGGTGCGGCCGGCGACCATCTCGGTGAGCATCGACGTCGCCGCCTGCGAGATCGCGCAGCCGCGGCCGGAGAACTTCACCTCGTCGATCGTCTCGCCGTCCTCGCCGAACGCGACGTAGATCGAGACCTCGTCGCCGCAGAGCGGGTTCTGCCCGTCCGCGGACGCGTCGGCCGGGTCGATCACGCCGTGCCCGCGCGGGTTCTTGTAGTGATCGAGAATGACCTCCCGATACATCTGCTCGAACTCGTCGCTCACGCCGCCGGCCGCCTTTCGCTCCCGCCCGGCGGAGCCGGGCTCCGCGAAGGGCTGACGACGCCGGCGCCACGCCCCGAGGTCCGGCGGGCCGTGGCCGTACGCGCGTGTACTGTCCCCGGCCCGCCGGACGATGGGTCGCGACGCCGGCGCCGCCCCGGAGACGTGGGCGTTCTCACGCGAACACCTCGCGGACGCCGTGGAGGCCCTCGACGAGCTGGTCGATCTCCTCGGGGACGGTGTAGAGGTAGAAGCTCGCGCGGTTCGTCGCCGCCACGCCGAGATGGTGCATGAGCGGCTGGCAGCAGTGGTGGCCGGCGCGGATGGCGACGCCGTAGCGGTCGAGGATCTGCGCCACGTCGTGCGGGTGGATCCCCTCGAGGTCGAACGAGACGACGCCGGCGCGGCGCTCCGGGGGCGGCCCCCAGAGCGTGATCCCGGGCACCTCGGCGAGCCGGGCGAGCGCGTAGGCGACGAGCTCGTGTTCCCACGCCTCGATCGCGTCGAGCCCCGCTGCCTCCAGATAGTCGATCGCGGCGCCGAGCCCGACCGCCTCGGCGATCGGCGAGGTCCCCGCCTCGAACTTGTGCGGCAGCTCGCCCCACGTCGTCTTCTCGTAGCGGACGGAGCTGATCATGTGGCCGCCGAGGAGGAACGGCTCCATCGCCTGCAACAGCTCGGCGCGGCCCCACAGCGCGCCGATCCCGCTCGGCCCGCACAGCTTGTGGCCGGAGATCGCGAGGAAGTCGCAGTCGAGCGCCTGCACGTCGACGCGCAGGTGCGGCGCCGCCTGCGCCGCGTCGCAGACGAAGATCGCGCCCTGCTCGTGCGCCCAGCGCGTCAACGGGCCGAGGTCCTGGATCGTCCCGAGCGCATTCGAGACGAGATTCGTCGCGACCACCTTCACGCGGTGGTCGCGGGCGATCGCGTCGAGCCCGGAGAGGTCGACCTCGTTCCGCTCGTCGAGCGGCAGCATCACGAACTCGGCGCCCTGCCGGCGCGCGACGTACTGCCACGGGACGAAGTTCGAGTGGTGCTCGAGCTCCGTCACGACGACGGCGTCGCCGGGGCCGAGGTTGTTGCCGCCCCACGAGTACGCGACGAGGTTCAGGCCCTCGGTCGCGTTGCGGACGAAGATCACCTCGCGCCCGTCGCGCGCGTTGAGGAACGCGCGCACCTTGTCGCGCGCGCCCTCGAGGCCGGCGGTGGCGCGCTCGCCGAGCACGTGGACCGCGCGGTGGACGTTCGCGTACGAGGTCTCGTAGAACTCGGTCATCGCGTCGAGCACCTGCCGCGGCTTCTGCGAGCTGTTGGCCGAGTCGAGGTACGCGAGCGGCCTGCCGTGGATCTCCTGCTCGAAGATCGGGAAATCGGCGCGCAGCGCGCGGGCGTCCAGCTTCCGGCTCGTGGTTACCGCCACGAGCTCATCGTAGCCAGCTAGTGCCCTTTCAAGTGATGCCGCTCAGCTTCTGGGTCGCGAGCACCAAGCGATGCAAGGACGCAGGGAGCGTCGATAGCCGAAGCTATCGGCGCGACTGAGGACGCGGCAGCCCGCCGTGTGATCGCGGGTCAGAAGCGAGCATGTATTGCTTGGAAGGGCACTAAGGAACCTTGAAAGCGGCCCCGGCATAGCCCGGCGCCGCAGCCTTCCCTGAGCCCGTGCCGACCTTCGCCTTGCCGGCGGCGTTCGCGTGGACGGTGTGGCCGCCGATCGTGAACGTCGCCGTCGGCACGGGTGCGCCGTCGTCGAGCGCCTGTGCCCAGTACGTGACGAGCGTGCTCTTCCCGACCTTCTTCGTCGTCTTCGTGACCTTCACCGACAGCCCGGGCGGGAGCTGCTGCTCGATCAGCGACGAGCCGGTGTTGACGATCACGTCGATCTTCCCCGGGTCGCCGGGGAGGCCGACG
Organism: Gaiellaceae bacterium; assembly: GCA_035541175.1. Classification (GTDB taxonomy): domain Bacteria; phylum Actinomycetota; class Thermoleophilia; order Gaiellales; family Gaiellaceae; genus Palsa-739. The sequence continues at coordinate 3,894 of DATKNT010000165.1, read as the reverse complement.
GCGGAGATCTGGTACGCGGTCCCGGAGACCGGCGTGCTCACGGTCGCGCCGAAGTCCATCCCGTGCGTGCGCGAGCGGGCGACGTGGACGGCGTTCTGGCTCGTCCACGCGACCCAGAGCCTGTCGCTCGGGTCGACCGACAGTGCCATGTGCGGATCACCGCCCGAGAACGTCCCGTGGAAGGTGACGCCGTCGCCGGCGGGCTGGCCGCCGCGGAATGGAACGACGGTGAACGCGGTCGCGGTCGGGTATCCGGGCGGCCACGCCATGAACGTGTTCCCGGAGTGGTCGGAGGCGAGCGGCACCCGGTCGTCGTGCGGCGCCGTCGGCTTCAGCACCGTCGGCGTGCCGGGGGTCAGGTCGCCGCCGAGCGGCTCGTAGACGAACGCGCCGTCCGGGTCGGCGTTCGAGTAGAAGGCGACCTGGACGAGCCCCGTCGTATCGACCGCGAGGGACTCGGCGTAGCCGCAGCAGCGCGTGTAGACGTTCTTCACCGTCTCGCCGTTCAGTCCGCGGAAGACGTTCACGAACCCGGTGCCGTCCTGCGAGAACAGCGGCGTCCCGTCCGGCATGAGCGCGGAGCCGACGACGCCGCCGACGTCGTGCGACAGCGTCTGGACCGGGCCGGTCCAGCTGTTCCCGTCGTCGCTCGAGGTCATCCGCGCGACGCCGGACCCGTTCGGGAAGTAGAGCTGGATCGTGCCGTTCGGCTGCTGCAGGAGCTGCGTGCGCCCGGCGATCGGGTCGTTGGCGACGATCACCTTCGGCGTGCCGCCGGCACGCGAGACGGAAATCGTGTCCCCGTTCGGCGACTCGAAGGAGACGAGCTCGGTGCCCGCCTGGGTGACGATCATCGAGGGGACGACGATGTTCTCGACGCCGCCGGAGAGCGTGGTCCACGCCGACGCCGCGGGCACGGCGACGAGCCCGGCTGAGAGCACGAGCGCGGCGAGGGCGACGCGGCGCATGGGCGCACGATGCCAGGACCGGGCGGATCTATCAACGCCCGTTCAGCCGCGTCACATCGTCCTCTCATCCGGCGTCCCGATACTCCGCGCGTGTCCAGGAAGGCGGCCGAGGCGGACAACCGGTCCCGCGTCGCGGCGGCGCGCGCCCGTGCCCGCGGCGCGAAGGTCGTGCTCGGCGCGCTGACGACGCTCGTCTTCGGGGTCGCCTTCGTCGGCGCGAAGTCGCACGCACCCGGCCACGCGAGGCACCGGGCGAGGCCGCTCGCCGCGCCGTCCTCCTTCGAGCTCGCCGTCCGGCAGAGCGCCTTCGCGGCGGGCGCGATCGCCCCGCCGGTGCAGCCGCCCCCCGTCGTCACGAGCACCTCGTGAGCGGGGTGAGCCGCTTCCGGGCGATGGGCTGCGAGGTCGTCCTCTCCGGCGGAGACGCGGCCGCGGTCGCCGAGGTCTTCGCCCGCTGGGAGGGCGTCTTCAGCCGCTTCCTGCCGGAGAGCGAGCTCTCGCGCGTGAACCGGTCGCCTGCCTGGGCGCTGAAGGTCTCGCCGCTCTTCGCCCGCGCGCTGCGTGCGGCGCTCGACGCGGCCGCCGAGACGGACGGGCTCGTCGACCCGACCCTCGCCGCCGCGCTCGAGTCGGCGGGCTACGACCGGGACTTCCCGCTCGTCGGCGACCGCCCGCAGCCGGCCGGGCCGGCGGCGCCCTCGCGGCTCGGCGAGGTGCGGCTCGACGGGCTCATCCTGCGCCGGCCGCCGGGCCTCGCGCTCGACCTGAACGGCGTCGTCAAGTCGCTCGCGGTGGACGAGGCGGTGCTTCGCCTGACCGGGGACGGCTTCGTCTCGGCCGGCGGCGACCTCGCCGTGCGCGGCCCGGTCGACGTCGGCCTCCCGGGCGGCGGCGCGGTCCGCGTCGTCAAGGGCGGGCTCGCGACGAGCGGGGTCGCCACGCGGAGCTGGCGCCGCGACGGCGTCGGGCAGCACCATCTCGTCGACCCGCGCACCGGGCGGCCCTCGGACTCTCCGTGGGCGCAGGTGACCGTCTCCGGCGCCTCGTGCCTCGTCGCCGACGTCGCCGCGAAGGCGGCGTTCCTGCTCGGCGCCGACGGCCCGCGCTGGCTCGACGAGCGCGGCCTGCCCGGACGCTTCCTCGCCCGCGACGGCGCGATCGTCGCGAACGGCGCCTGGCGTCGCGGGACGGTCCCCGAGCCGGCGTGCACCTGACCTCCTCGCCCGCGATCTGGTACGCGGCGCGCGCCTCCGGCGTCGCGGCGTACGTCGTCCTCACCGTCGTCGCCTGCCTCGGGATCGCCCTCGCCGGGAAGGCGCAGAGCAGCCGCTGGCCGCGCTTCGCCGCCGAGGACGTGCACCGCTTCGGCGGGCTCCTCGTCGGCTCGCTCATCGCCGTCCACGTCGCGACCATCGCCGCCGACTCGTTCCTCCCGTTCTCGGTGACGCAGCTCGTCGTCCCGTTCGCCGCGCGCTACCGGCCGCTGTGGACGGGACTCGGGATCGCCGCCGCGGAGCTGCTGCTCGCGCTCGCGATCGCGAACCACTACCGGCGGCGCCTGCCGTACCGGGTCTGGCGACGCACGCATTACCTCAACTTCGCCGTCTGGGGCGCCGCGTCGCTGCACGGCCTGCTCGCCGGCACCGACCGCAGCGCGACGTGGCTCGCCGTCCTCTACGGCGCCGCCGTCGCCTCCGTCGCAGTGCTGCTGCTCTGGCGCGTCGGCGGCTTCGTGCTCCGTTCGCCGACGGTCGCCGGCGCGGGCGCCCTCGCCGTCGTCGGCCTTCCCGTGCTCATGCTCGGCCCGCTGCACAAGAACGTGCGCGCGTGGAACGCGGCGACGGTGAACGAGCGGCTGACCGGCACGGTGATCCGCAACGGGACGGAGTTCAAGCAGATCGTCTCGTTCGTCGGCAGCGCGGAAAGCCCCCAGAAGCTGCTCGTCCGCGCCGACCTGCTCGTGTCGCCGCGCTCGCTCGACGCGACCTCGCTCCAGCTCGAGTACCTGCCGAGCGGCGATGTCTGCCGCGGCCGCGTCACGCGGATCGGGTTCACGAGCTTCTCGGGACGATGCGTGCTCCCGAGCGGCGCCCCCCGCTGGGTCGGCGCGAGCTGGGGTCCGAACGCCGACCGGACCGGAGTCCTCGGCACCATTCAGCTGCATGCGTAAGGTCCTCCCGCTCGCCGTCGCGGGTCTCGTCCTCCTCGCCGGCTCCGCCACGGCCGCGAATGCCCCGACGCCCGCCCAGCGGCTCGGCTTCCCGCCGCTGAAGAACGGCCCGGTGCCGGGCTACCTGATGATCGCCGACCGGAACAACAACCGGATCGTCATCCTCGACCCGCAGACACGGAAGATCGTCTGGCAGTTCCCGCGGCCGGGCGACCTCCGCGCCGGCCAGACGTTCCACGACCCCGACGACGCGTTCTTCACCCCGGGCTACCGCGCGATCTCGATCAACGAGGAATTCAACGAGACTGCAAGCCTCGTCGCGGTCCGCGCCCACCGCATTGTCTGGAGCTTCGGCCACGCGGGTGTCGCCGGCTCCGCCTTCGGCTATCTCTCGAACCCCGACGACGCCTACCTGCTCAAGAACGGCCTGCTGATGGTCGCCGACATCAAGAACTGCCGGGTGTTGTTCATCAACCACCAAAAGAAGGTCGTGCGCGAGATCGGCCACGCCGGCGACTGCACCCATGACCCGCCCGTCGGGCTCTCGTCACCGAACGGTGCAACGCCACTCGCGGACGGCGGCGTGCTCGTGACCGAGATCGGCGGCTGGGTCGACCGGATCAACGCGTCGGGCCATCTGGTCTACGCGCTGCGCACGCCGACGACGTACCCGTCGGATGCGCAACTGCTTCCGAACGGCGACATCCTGGTCGCCGGCTTCAACACGCCGGGCCGAGTCGACGAGCTGACGCCCTC
>DATKNT010000164.1:0-2167 GCA_035541175.1 Gaiellaceae bacterium | reverse complement strand
GGCGGCGGGCGCTCCCAGCACGAGCAGAGCCGCAGAGATCACTGCAAGCCGTCGCATGCCCTCACAGTATGTCCCGGTCCGGTTCCGGGGGATTGATCGGTCCGTAAAGGTTCTGTAACGGGCCGGGGTCAGCCCCAGACGCCCTGGACGACGGCGAATCCGATCCAGGCGCCGATCAGCAGCAGGCCGCCGCCCGGGGTCAGTCCGCGCCGCGGCGCGAGCAGCGCGATCGCGACGACGGTGGCGCCGAGCAGCCAGGCCGCGTCGACCGCGGCGAGCGTCGAGAAGCCGCCGAGGGCGACGAACAGGGCCGGGATGGCGATCCCGCCGACGAGGTTGATCGTGTTCGAGTTCATCGTCTCGCTCACGAGCGCCGCGCCGCGATGCGCGCGCCCGAGCCGCACCCCCGTGTACGCGTTCGGCAGGCTCGTCAGCACGGCGAGGAGGACGGCGCCGACGACCGCGTCCGGGATGCCCCACCGGTGGGCGACGTCGAGCGCGGAGTGCACCATCCCGATGCTGCCGAGCACGATCGCGGCGACGGCCGGCGGGAGCACGAGCAGCGGCCCCCACACGTCGCGGTCGGCGACCGCCCGCCGGATGTCCCGGCCGCCGAGCGCCCGCCGCAGGTGCCGCCAGTTGTGGGGCGACAGCCGCGCCGGCCGGTCTCCCTCCGCGACGCTGACGACGAGGACGTACGGAACGAGCACGAGCGCGCAGAGCAGCACCGTCGCCCACGCGGGCAGGACGCCGAAGGCGAGCAGCGCGACGACGACGGTGACGAGCAGCGCCACGCCTCCCTCCAGCGCGAGCGCCTCGGGCGCGAGCCGCACGCGCCCGGCGACGAGCGCCGACACCCCGAGCATCGCGGCGATGTTGAAGACGTTCGAGCCGACGACGACGCCGAGGCCGACGGCGCTCGCGCCGGTCGCGAGCGCGACGATCGCCGACGCGAGCTCTGGCGCGTCCGCCGCCACCGCGGTGAGGACGCCGATCAATGCCTCCGGCAGGCGGAGCCGGTGCCCGAGGAGGTCGAGCCGCTCCGCGAACACGGCCGCGGCGAGGAGCGTCGCGACGAGCGAGACGACGAAGACGAGGAGCGCGGCGCCGGTGGACATCGGCCGCTGATGCTATGCGGTCGGGAACGGAGGAACGTCCGCCCGCCACACGAACCTGTGAGGGATGGCGGATCCCGACCGGAGGGGCGTGCTGACCGAGCGGCTCGACGCGCTCGCGCGCGCGCTGCGCGCGGCCGGCGTCGCTCCCGCCGCGTCGGAGCGCCTGCTCGGCGCCGCCGCCGCCGCGGCGATGGACGCGCTCGCGATCGACCTGATCCTCGCCGCCGCTCCCGCCGCCGCGCCGCCCGGGGAGCCGCCGCGCGACGCGCAGCCGGTCCCGCTCGCCGCTTAGAGGAGGGATTGGAGACATCGATCGTCGTCCGGCCGCGCATGCGGCCGGCTTCCGGGGTCTGCGCGCGCGCCGACTAGGAGTACGTGTAGAAGCCGCGGCCGGTCTTGCGGCCCAGCAGCCCGGCGTTCGCCATCGCGACGAGCCGCGGCGGCGGCGCCATTCGCGGCTCGCGCAGCTTCTGCCACAGCGCCTCGCTCGCATGCACGTGCACGTCGATGCCGACGAGGTCGAGCAGCTCGCACGGGCCCATCGGCCAGCCGGCGCCGTGCTTCATCCCCGCGTCGAGGTCCTCGACCGTCACGCGCGCCTCGTCGAGCGTGCGCACGCAGTCGTTCAGGAGCGGGATGAGCACGCGGTTGACGACGAAGCCCGGCGTGTCGTGGCAGCGGATCGGATGCTTGCCGAGCTCCGCCCCAAATGCGTATGCCGTCTCGAAGGCGTCCTCCGCCGTCAGCTCGGCGCGGACGATCTCGACGAGCGGCATCAGCGGCGCCGGGTTGAAGAAGTGCATGCCGAGGACGCGGCCCGGCGACGACGTCGCGGACGCGATCTCCGTCACCGAGAGCGCCGACGTGTTCGTCGCGAGCACGGCGTCGGCGCGGCAGACGCGCTCGAGCTCGGCGAACAGCTCCTGCTTCGGCGCGAGCTCCTCGACGATCGCCTCGATCACGAGGTCGCAGTCCGCGAGGGCGGCGAGGTCCGTCGTCAGGGCCAGCCGCGCAACGGCAGCGTCGCGAGCCTCCGCCTCCAGCTGCCC
>DATKNT010000163.1:0-6535 GCA_035541175.1 Gaiellaceae bacterium | reverse complement strand
CGGCAAGGCGCGCGAGGTCCCGCTCGCGATCACGAAGGCCGTCGAGGACGCGAAGAAGAACATGTTCACGGTGCCGAAGCACGGCTCGACGATCACGCACGAGGTGCTCGGCCGGTTCGACGCGGCGAGGGTGCTGCTGCGCCCGGCGAGCGAGGGCACCGGCGTCATCGCCGGCGGCGGCGTCCGCGCCGTGCTCGAGCTCGGCGGCGTCCGCAACGTGCTCGCGAAGAGCCTCGGCACGACGAACCCGATCAACATGGCGAAGGCGACCGTCGTCGCGCTGCGCGAGCTGCGCCGCCCCGAGGACGTGGCGAAGATCCGCGGCAAGCAGATCAACGAGGTGCTCCCGCTCCCCGCGGTCGAGGCTGCGGTCGCCGAGGACGCCGCTGCGCCGGCCGCGGCGGCTGCGCCCGCGCCGGCCGCCGACGAGCCTCTGCCCCCGGCGCCGGAAGAAGAGGCCCTGCCGCCGGCTGCAGAGGAGGAGGCCCTTCCCGCGGCCGAGGCGGACGCCGAGGCCTCCCCGGCGGAGCCTGCGCCTGCCGAAGAGCCCCAGTCTCCGGCGGAGCCGGAGACGAAGCCGAAGCCGAAGCGGCGCAGCATCCGCCGGAAGAAGACGGAGGAGTAGCGTCGTGGCGAAGGTCAGGGTCACGCAGGTCCGCAGCCAGATCGGCCAGAACGAGCGCAACCGGGGAACGCTCCGCGCGCTCGGGCTCGGCAAGATCGGCCGCAGCGCCGAGCACGACGAGTCGCCGGTGCTCGCAGGCATGCTGCGCAAGGTCCGCCACCTCGTGAAGGTCGAGAGCGTCTGATGGGCGAGTCGCTGAACCTGTCGAACATCAAGCCGGCGCAGGAGCGCAAGGACCGCAAGCGCGTCGGCCGCGGCCTGGGCTCGGGCAAGGGCAAGTTCTCGGGCCGCGGCGTCAAGGGCCAGAAGTCGCGCGCCGGCTCGCACAAGATGCGCGCCGGCTTCGAGGGCGGCCAGATGCCGATCTACATGCGCATCGGCAAGCTGCGCGGCGCGACGTCGAAGGACGCGATGCCGATCGGCCCGTTCCGCACCTCGACCGTTCCGGTCAACATCCGCGATCTCGTGCGCTTCGAGGCCGGCGACGAGGTGACGCCCGAGACGCTCGTCGAGAAGCGGCTGATCAAGAACACGAAGACGGACGTGAAGCTGCTCGGCGTCGGCGAGATCACGACGAAGCTCACCGTGCGCGTGCACGCGATCTCCGCGACCGCGCGCGAGAAGATCGAGGCTGCCGGCGGCACCGTCGAGCTGCTGCGCGAACCGGTCGTCCGCCGCAAGCGGCGGACGACGAGGAAGGCACCTGCGGGGCACGAGGAGGAGCCGGAGGGCCAGGTCGAGTCCCAAAGCGAGCAGGGTTCCGAGGAAGAGGAGAGCTAGCAGGTGCTTTCCTGGCTCGCGAACGCGTGGCGCGTCCCGGAGCTGCGCAAGCGGGTGCTCTTCACCGCGTTCGTCCTCGCCGTCTACCGCTTCGGCTCGTGGGTGCCCGCCCCCGGCATCGACCAGGCCGCGATCCAGAGCTACTTCAGCGGCGCCGGCGGCTCGATCCTGACGCTGCTCAACCTCTTCTCCGGCTCGGCGCTGTCGCGCTTCTCGCTGTTCGCGCTCGGGATCATGCCGTACGTCACGGCGTCGATCATCCTGCAGCTGCTCACGGTCGTGATCCCCACCCTCGAGCGGCTGCAGAAGGAGGGCGAGGCCGGCTACGCCAAGATCACGCAGTACACGCGCTACCTCACCGTCGGGCTCGCGGCGGCGCAGGCGACGGGCTACGCGTTCCTGTTCAAGCGGCAGGGTGCGCTCCCGAACGTGAACGCCGGGAAGATGGTGATCATCGTCGTCACGCTCACCGGCGGCTGCGCGCTGCTGATGTGGATGGGCGAGATGATCACGAAGCGCGGCATCGGCAACGGCATCTCGCTGCTGATCTTCGCGTCGATCCTCGCGTACGCCCCGGCCGGGATCAGCGCGTGGATCAACGGCGGCACGATGGAGCGGCTGTTCTTCCCGATCATCGCGATCGGGATCATCGTCGCGGTCGTGTTCGTCCAGGAGGGCCAGCGCCGCATCCCGATCCAGTACGCGCGGCGACAGCTCGGGACGCGGCAGACCGGCGGCGGCTCGACCTACATGCCGCTGCGCGTGAACATGGCCGGCGTCATCCCCGTCATCTTCGCGGCCGCGATCATGGCGCTGCCGCCGACGATCGCCGAGTTCGTCCCCTCCTGGACGGGCTTCGTCAACCGGCACTTCCTGCCCTCGAGCTGGTGGTACCTGCTCGTCGAGGCGATCCTCATCATCGTCTTCACGTACTTCTACACGTCGGTCCAGTTCAACCCGGTCGACCAGGCCGACAACCTGCGGAAGTACGGCGGCTACATCCCCGGCATCCGGCCCGGGCCGCCGACGGCGGCGTACCTCGACCGCGTGCTCCAGCGCCTGACGCTGCCGGGCTCGCTCTTCCTCGCCTCGATCGCCGTCGCCCCGAGCGTCTTCATCCGCTACTTCGGCTTCTCGCAGGCGACCTCCCGCGCACTCGGCGGCACGTCGGTGCTGATCGTCGTCGGCGTCGCTCTCGACACGATGCGCCAGATGGAGTCGCAGATGATGATGCGGCACTACGAGGGCTTCCTCCGGTAGGGCGGGCGGCGGTGCTCGACATCCTCATCCTCGGACCGCAGGGCTCCGGGAAGGGAACCCAGGCGAAGCGGCTCGCCGCGACCTACGGGCTCGCGCACATCGCGACCGGCGACATGATCCGCGAGATGAAGGAGCTCCCGACCGAGGCGGGGCGAGAGCTGAAGGAGGTCTACGATCGTGGCGACCTGGTCTCGGACGGCCTGATGATCCGGCTGATCCGCGACCGGCTCGACCGTGGCGACACGCTTCCCGGTTTCGTCCTCGACGGCTTCCCGCGCACGATGGCTCAGGCGGAGGCCCTCGACGGGCTGCTGCTGGACCTCGGGCGGTCGCTCGACATCGTGCTCGACTTCCAGGTGCCGGACCGCGAGCAGCTGCTCGAGCGGATGCTGAAGCGCGCGAGGGAGGAGAACCGCTCGGACGACACGCCGGAGGCGATCGAGCGCCGGCTCGAGCTCTACGAGAAGGAGACCGCCCCGCTCGTCGACTGGTATCGCTCGACCCGGGGCAACGTCGTCGGCATCCACGCCGACCGTTCGATCGACGAGGTCTTCCACGAGATCACCGAGGCCGTCGACCAGGTGCAGCGGCGCCGGAACGGCGTGTCCGCATGATCATCCGCAAGTCGCCGCAGGAGATCGAGGGGATGGCGAAGGCCGGCGCGCTCGTCGCCGACACCCTCGCCCTCTGCGTCGAGGCGCTCGAGCCGGGGATCTCGATGCTCGAGCTCGACCGGATCGCCGAGGCGCACATCGTCGCGCACGGCGGCGTCCCGACCTCGAAGGGCTACAAGGGCTTCCCGGCCGCGCTCTGCATCTCTCCCAACTCGATGGTCGTCCACGGGATCCCGAACGGGTACCGGGCGCAGGAGGGCGACCTGATCTCGATCGACCTCGGCGTCACGCTCGACGGGCTCGTCGCCGACAGCGCCGTCACGGTCGGCGTCGGCGACATCGACCCGGAGGCCCAGCGGCTGCTCGACGTCTGCCAGGACGCGCTCGCAGCCGGGATCGAGCAGGCGCGGGTCGGAAACCGGCTCTCCGACATCTCCCACGCGATCCAGGTCGTCGTCGAGGAGGCCGGCTTCTCCGTCATCCGGGCCCTCGTCGGCCACGGCGTCGGCCGCTCCTACCACGAGGACCCGCAGATCCCGAACTACGGCCCGCCCGGCCGCGGCCCGCTCCTCCAGGAGGGGATGACCCTCGCGATCGAGCCGATGATCACCGCCGGCGGCGCGGAGGTCTACGTCCACGACGACGACTGGTCGATCTCCTCGGTCGACCACTCGCTCGCGGCCCACTTCGAGCACACGGTCGCGCTGACCGCCGACGGCCCCCGGATTCTCACGAAGGCCCAAGCCGCTCTGCTACGATGACCGTCCGCCGCGCACCGGCTTTGCCGTGCGCGCAACTACGTCTGAAGTCGAAAGGATATGCCGACGAAGGAAGAGAAGATCGAGGTCGAAGGCGAGGTCGTCGAGGCCCTTCCCAGCACGATGTTCCGGGTACAGCTCGACGGCGGCCACTCCGTTCTCGCGACCATCTCCGGGAAGATGCGGAAGCACTACATCCGCATCCTGCCCGGCGACAAGGTCAAGGTGGAGCTGAGCCCCTACGACCTGAACCGCGGTCGAATCACCTACCGGCACAGGTAATCGCGATGAAGGTCCGTCCGTCCGTCAAGCCCATGTGCGAGCGCTGCCGCGTGATCAAGCGGCACGGCACGACCATGGTCATCTGCAGCAACCCGCGGCACAAGCAGCGGCAGGGCTAGGAACAGGAGCAGCGTGGCGCGCATCGCCGGAGTCAACCTCCCGAATCAGAAGCGGCTCGAGGTCGGGCTGACGTACATCTACGGGATCGGTCAGTCGACCGCCCGCAAGGTCGCGCTCGAGCTCGGGCTCAACCCGGACACGAAGATCAAGGACCTCACCGACGACGAGGTCACGAAGCTGCGCAACTACATCGACGCGAACCTCGAGGTCGAGGGCGACCTCCGCCGCGACCGCCAGCAGGCGATCAAGCGGCTCTCGGAGATCGGCGCGTACCGCGGGCTCCGCCACCGGCGCGGCCTCCCCGTTCGCGGCCAGCGCACGAAGACGAACGCGCGGACCCGCAAGGGCCCGAAGAAGACCGTCGGACGCGGGAAGAAGGCCAAGTAGCGTGGCGCCCCCGAGGAGACAGGCGACCAGGGGTCGCGCGCGCCGCCGCGTCCGGAAGAACATCGCGATCGGCCAGGCGCACATCAAGACGAGCTTCAACAACACGATCGTCGCCCTCACCGACAAGGAGGGGAACGTGATCGCGTGGGAGTCCGCCGGCTCCGCCGGCTTCAAGGGCTCCCGCAAGTCGACGCCGTTCGCCGCGCAGGTCACCGCCGACGCGTGCGCGCGCAAGGGCATGGAGCACGGCCTGCAGAAGGTCGAGGTGTTCGTCAAGGGGCCGGGCTCCGGCCGCGAGACGGCGATCCGCTCGCTCCAGGCCGCCGGCCTCGAGATCCTCTCCGTCAGGGACGTGACGCCGCAGGCGCACAACGGCGTGCGGCAGCGCAAGCGGAGGAGGGTCTAGGTGGCGAGGGATCTCGGTCCGAAGTGCCGCGTCTGCCGCCGCGAGGGCATGAAGCTCTTCCTCAAGGGCGAGCGCTGCCTCACGGAGAAGTGCGCGATCGAGCGCCGCTCCTACCCGCCGGGCGAGCACGGCCGCGGCCGCATCAAGCAGAGCGAGTACCTGACGCAGCTGCGCGAGAAGCAGAAGGCGCGCCGCTACTACGGTCTGCTCGAGAAGCAGTTCCGCACGTACTACGAGAAGGCGTCCCGCCGCTCCGGCGTCACCGGCGAGGAGCTGCTGCGGATGCTCGAGACGCGGCTCGACAACGTCGTCTATCGCCTCGGCTTCGCGGCGTCGCGCGCACAGGCGCGCCAGCTCGTCCGCCACGGCCACTTCCACGTGAACGGGCGGCGGGTGAACATCCCGAGCTACCAGGTGCGGCCGAACGACATCGTCACGGTCGCCCCGAACTCCTCGGCGCAGCAGGTGATCCGCGACGCGACCGATCTCGTGTCGACCGTCGCTCCGTGGCTGCAGGCCGACCACGACGGCCTCACCGGCAAGGTGCTGAAGCAGCCGGAGCGCGGTGAGATCGACACGCCGGTGCAGGAATCGCTCATCGTCGAGCTCTATTCGAAGTAGGAAAGGAACCCCTTTGGCAACGCGCGCTATGGACTTCCAGATGCCCAAGATCGTCCACGAGGAGGTGGACGAGCATCGGGGCGTCTTCGTCATCGAGCCGCTCGACCGCGGCTTCGGTCACACTTTCGGCAACTCGCTGCGCCGTGTGCTGCTCTCGTCGCTCGAGGGCGCCGCGGTCACCTCGGTCAAGGTCGAGGGGACGGCGCACGAGTTCACGACGCTGCCGGGCGTCCGCGAGGACGTCACCGACATCGTGCTCAACCTCAAGAACCTCGTCGCGCGCCTCCACGGCGACTCCCCCGAGGTCGAGGTGCACATCGCCCGCAAGGGCCCGGGCGTCGTGACGGCCGGCGACATCGAGGCGCCGGCGGAGCTCGAGATCCTCAACCCGGAGCTCGAGCTCGCGAACCTGTCCGACCGCGGACGGCTCGAGCTGACCCTGACGATCGGCCGCGGCCGCGGCTACGTCCCGGCGGAGCTGAACCGCGGGCCGCAGCACACGATCGGCGTCATCCCGATCGACTCGATCTTCTCGCCGGTACGGCGCGTCGCGTACGCGGTCGAGGCCGCGCGCGTCGGGCAGCGCACCGACTACGACAAGCTCACGCTCGACATCACGACCGACGGCTCGGTCGAGCCGAAGGACGCGCTCGCCGAGGCGGCCGAGATCCTCATCCGGCAG
>DATKNT010000162.1:0-8927 GCA_035541175.1 Gaiellaceae bacterium | reverse complement strand
GCGTTCCGCCGCGCGTTCGCCGAAGAGCTGCCGCCGCAGGTGGCCGCCCGCGGCAAGAGCGGGTTCGGCGTGCCGCTCGCGCGCTGGTTCCGCACCGATCTCCGCGACCTCGCCCGCGACCTGCTCCTCGACGAGCGCGCGCGCTCGCGCGGCTGGTTCCGCACCGCGACCGTCGAGCGGCTGCTCACCGAGCACGACGCGGAGCGCGCCGACCACGGTCACGAGCTGTGGACGCTCTGCATGCTCGAGCTGTGGCAGCGGACGCACGTCGAGGCGGAGGCGCCCGCGGCCGCGCCCGTCGCCACGGCGTGACGCGCCGCCTCGCGTATCCGGCTCTCGCGGTCGTCTGCGCGGTCCCGCGGCTCGCGATCCTGCTCCACGAGCGCGACACGATCACCGCGTCGTTCACGGAGAAGAGCGACACGTTCGCGCTCACGTTCGTGCAGCACGGGACATTCGGGTTCCTCGCCGGCAAGCCGTCCGCGTACACGCAACCGCTCTACGGCTGGTTCCTCGTGCCGGTGTACTGGATGTTCGGGCGCAGCTGGGCCTCGATCGGGTTCTCGCAGCTCGCGCTCGCGATCGTGACCGCGTGGCTCGTCTTCGAGATCGGGCGGCGGCTGTACGGCGCGCGCTGGGGCTTCGTCGGCGCCGCGATCGCGACGCTCAACCCGTATCTCGCGTGGCACGACATGCACGTCAACCGCGAGATCGTCGACCAGGTCTGCTCGGCGGCGCTCGTCCTGCTGACGCTGATCGTCGCGGACCGGCCGTCGAAGAAGCTCGGGGCGCTGCTCGGCGTCGTCGCGGGGCTGGCGATGCTCGGCAACACGCGGCTCGTCTTCCTGCCGGTCCTCTGCGCCGGCTACCTCGCCTGGCGCCTGCCGCGCGTCCGCCTGACCGCGTGGGTCGCAGCGCTCGTGCTCGGCGGCGCCGCCGTCGCCGTCGCGCCGTGGATCGTCCGCAACAAGGTGCAGCTCGGCTGCTGGGCGATCACGACGGACGGGCGCGCCCTCTGGAAGGCGAACAACCTCCAGACGTACGGGCTGCTCTCGTCGGGGCAGTGGATCGACAACGTCAGCCCCTCGTCGCCGCGCCCGCCGCGGCCGAACCAGGACACGCCGGAGGACGCGTGGGGCTACCTCGAGAAGGGGCGTCCCGACGTCGCGTACAGGGTGTATCCGGACGAGTGCGTCGCGATGCGCTTCTACGAGCACCGGACCGTCGAGTACTGGAAGCACCATCCGGGCGACAAGGCCAAGGTGGCGGCGCTGTCGCTGCAACTCCTGTGGCAGCCGAACGTGTTCGAGACGAGCGGACGCAACGGCGCGGGGACGAGCCTCGACGTCGGCCGGCGCGTCGCCGAGCCGGCCTACATGTGGGCGATCTACGTCCTCGCGATCGGCGGCCTGTTCCTCGCGCCGCGCGCGTTCGTCGTGCTCGCGCTGCTGCTGCTCGCGTACCAGAGCGTCTGCGCGGCGGTGTTCGTCGGCGCGACCCGCTACCGGATCGCCTGGGACTTCCTCGTCGTGCTGCTCGCGACCGCGACGCTGAAGCGCGCGTGGGAGTGGCTGCAGGCGCGCAGGAGCCTCCCGTGAGCTTGCTCACGTTCCTGGGTCGGCGCCGACGTCGCGATCCATCGTCCGGCGGGACGGGGACAGTACAAGCGGGTACGGCCACGGCCCGCCGGACCTCGGAGCGTGGCGCCGGCGTCGTCAGCCTTTCGCGGAGCCCGGCTCCGCCGGGCGGGAGCGAAAGGCGGCCAGGGACGTGAGAGTGGCGCACGTCCACAGGATCCGCGGGATCGGCGGCTCGGAGCGGCACCTGCTGACGCTGCTGCCCGCGCTCGCGGAGCGGGGGCTCGAGCCGGTGTTCGTCGGGCTCGACGACCCGGCGTGGGATGCCGCCGACTTCTACGGCGCGCTCGCGGTGCCGGCGATCCGGATCCCGTCGCCGCGCGACCTCGACCCGTTGCTGCTGGCGCGGCTGCTGCGCTCGCTCCGCGCCGACGTCGTGCACACGCATCTCGTCCACGCCGACGTCTACGGCGGGATCGCGGCGACGCTGCGCGGCGAGCGGCTCGTGTCGACGAAGCACAACGACGACCCGTTCCGGCTCGGTCCGTTCCGCCATGTCGAGCGCGGGGTCGCGCGGCTGGCGGACCGGATCGTGACGATCACGGAGTCGCTGCGGCGGTTCACCGTGGACGAGGTCGGGATCCCGGCGGCGAAGGTCGAGACGATCCACTACGGGCTCGACGACCTGCCGGAGCCGTGGGGCGAGAACCCGCCGGACGCCGTGCCCGCCGGCGCACGCGTGCTGCTCGCGGTGTCGCGGCTGACGGAGCAGAAGGGGGTCGACGTCGCGGTGCGCGCGCTCGCGTCGCTCCCCGACGACACCGTCCTCGTCGTCCTCAGCGAGGGGCCGGAGCGCGCGGCGCTCGAGACGCTGGCGCGCGAGCTCGGCGTCGACGGGCGCCTGTTCCTGCTCGGCCGCGTCCCCGACGTCGCCGCCTGGCTGCGCCGCGCGACGCTGCTCGTCCATCCCGCCCGCTGGGAGGGCTTCGGCCTCGCCGTGCTCGAGGCGATGCTCGCGGGCCTGCCCGTCGTCGCCTCGAACGTCAGCTCGCTCCCGGAGCTCGTCGTCGACGGGGAGACGGGGATCCTCGTCCGGCCCGACGACCCGGCCGCGCTCGCGCTCGGGATCGCGCGCGCGCTCGAGGCGCCTGCGCTCGGCGACGCGGGCCGAGCCCGAGCGCACGCCGAGTTCTCGGTCGCGCGGATGGCGGACCGCACCGCCGAGCTCTACGGAGAGCTCGCGTGATCCGCCGAGCCCGGCGTCTCGTCGCGGCGGCGGCACGCGAGTACGTCGTCGCGTTCCCCGTCGCGCGCGGGAAAGGCGTCGTCCTGCGACGACTCGCGCCGCATCTCCCCGTCGAGGATCGCGAGTTCGAGACTCATGTCCCCGGGGGCGGAGTGGTGGTGCTCCGTTGGGACGAGGTCGTCGGACGGCACGTGCTCAGGCACGGTGGCTTCGAGCAGGCGGAGGTCGAGGCGGCCCGCGCCTGCGTCGGCACCGGGGACGTCGTGTTCGACGTCGGCGCGAACGTCGGGCTCGTCACGGTTCCGCTCGCCCTCGCGGTCGGCCCGGAAGGACACGTCGTCGCGATCGAGCCCCTCCCCGAGAACGTCGAGCGGCTGGCCGGCAACCTCCGCCGCAACGGCCTGGCGAACGTCGACGTCGTCGCGGCGGTCGCCGGCGAGGAGGACGGCGAGGCAGAGCTCCACCTCGCCGCCGACCCGGGCTTCGCCAGTCTCGGAACCGTGACGAAGGTCCGTGCCGCAGGCGTCCTTCGAGTCGCGTCACGGCGACTGGACACGCTCTGGGAGGAGCTCGGGCGGCCGCCCGTCGCGCTCGTGAAGGTCGACGTCGAGGGCGCCGAGCTGAGCGTGCTCGACGGCGCCGGGGGCCTCGTCCGCGCCTGCCGTCCGGCGCTGCTCGTCGAGGCCGACCCCGGAGACGCCTCGGCTGCGCTCGCGGCACGGCTCGGCGAGATCGGCTACGCCGAGGCGACTCCGCCCGGGTTCGGAGCCGAGAACCACCTCTTCCGGCAGGTCTAGCCCGTGACGCGCTTGAGCGCGCCGCGGTACAGCAGCTCGGTGCGGTCGGTGCAGAACGTCTGGAGGAAGCGCGTGAGCGCGCGCCGGCGGCCGGCCTCGCCCATCGCCCGCGCCAGCTCGAGATCGCCGGCGACGCGGACGATCGCCGCGCGCAGCGGCTCCGCCTCGCCGGCCGGGACGAGCAGGCCGGTCTCCCCGTCGCGGACGAGCTCGCCGAGCCCGCCGATCGCGGCCGCGATCACCGGCCGCGCCCGCTCCATCGCCTCGAGCGCGACCATCCCGAAGCCCTCGCCCATCGACGGGACGACGACGACGGCCGAGCGCTCGATCGCCCCCTGGATCGGGCTGACGTGCCCGAGGAAGTGCACCGAGTCGGCGACGCCGAGCTCTGCGGCGACCGCCCTCAACGCCGGCTCGAGCGGGCCGCGCCCGGCGATGTCGAGCTCCAGCTCGGGCAGCTCCTTCCTCGCGTCGGCGAACGCGCGGAGCAGGACGATGTGGCCCTTGATCGGGATCAGCCGCCCGACGCAGAGCAGCCGTGGGACGCCGTCCCCGTAGGCACGGGGCTCGCCGTCCGGGTCGATCCCGTAGTGGACGATCTCGAAGCTCTCGTCGTCGAAGCCCTCGGCGTCCTCGAGGTACCGCGCGAGCCCGCGCGAGATGGCGATGTGCACGTGCGCGAGCGCGGCGACGGAGCGGTCCGCGAGCCCGAAGTACGGCGCCTCGCGGAACTCGTTGAAGCCGTGCTTCGTCGAGAACCGGATCGGCACGCGCGCGAGCGTCCCGGCAGGGAGGCCGTACGCGTCGGCGTGGACGAGATGCGTGTGGAGGATCGCCGGCCGCAGCCGCGCGAGGTACGCGACGAGCCGGACGAACGCGATCGGGTCGACGTCGGCGCGCAGCGGGATCGAGTCGAGCGGGACGCCGCGCGCGGTCAGCGCGCGCGCGAACTCCCACGCGCCGGGCTCGTTCTCGTGCAGCATCAGCATCCGCACGTCCCAGCCGCGCTCGCGGAGCTTCGGCAGCAGCGCCAGCAGGTGCGCCTCGGAGCCTGAGATGCCTGCGACCTTCTGCAGGTGGAGGACGACCTCGCGCCTCATCGCTCCGCAACGGTAGCCAGGACGCCGTCCGCCCAGTGCTCGACCGAGTGGCGGGCGGCGACGATCTCGCGCAGCTCGGGGCGGCGGCGCCGGTCGAGCCCGCGGAGCCGCGCGGCGAGGCTCTCCGGGTCGTCGCGGTCGAACCGGAGCTCCGGCGGCAGCAGGTCGTCGAAGACGGGATTCGACGCGAGCACCGGCAGGCACGACGCGGCCGCCTCGTAGACGACCTTGTCGGGTGCGCCCGCGCGCATGTTGTTGACCAGGACGTGGCTCCGGGCGAACAGCGCGGGCACCTCGGCGCGCGGCACCGGCGCGCCGAGCTCCGCGTCGACGCCGAGCTCGCGCGCGAGCCGCTCGAGCCCGCGCACGTGCGCGTCGTACTCCCCGTCGCCGGTGGAGCCGTGCGCCTCGATCCGGACGCCGCCGGCGAGCGCGGCGCCGCGCAGGATCGTCTCCAGCCCCTTCGCCGGCGAGTAGCGGCCCAGCACGAGCGCCTGCAGCGGCCCGTCGCCGCCCGGGGACTCGCTGCAGGAGAACTCGGCCAGGTCGATCCCGTGGCCGATCCCCCGCACCTTCGCCGACGGCAGCGGGAACGAGCGCGCGTCGACGGACACGACGGCGGTGCACACCTTCTCGGCGGCGAGGACGACCGAGTGGCCTTTCCAGTGCGTGTACCAGAGGACGAGCGGGATGCCGGCGGGCCGAACGAGCGGCGCCGCGAGGACCGCATAGAGCGGGACCATGTGCGCGACGACGCCGAGGGGCCGCGGCCGCAGCTCCTGCGCGAGCGCCGCGGCGAACTTCGCGCCGCGCTGCGCCTGCGTCCGCGCGCCGAAGGCGCGGACGCGCGCGTTGTCCGGGACCGCCGCCGGCACCGCCGAGTCGCAGAGCACGACGAGCTCGTCCACCCGCTCCGCGAGGGCGCGCGCCATCGGCACCGTCGCCGCGAGCACGGGATCGTCCGGGTCGAGCTTCTGCGTCGCGAAGATCAGCCGCCGCACGGGCAGAAGCTTGCCTGCGCCGCGGCGGATCTAGGAGACCCACTGGCCCGCGACCCATTCGACGATCACCGCCCCGAGCAGGAGGGAGCTGGCGGCGAGCACCGTCCGCTCGCGCCGCGGGCTGACGGTGATCGCGGCAAGAGCCATGAAGGCGGGGAAGAGCGGCAGGCAGAAGCGCGGCATCGAGAGGAGCGGATACCCGGAGGTGGGTGCGCTCAACGGGACGGCGAGGCTGCCGAGGACGAACAGCCCGTAGGGGGCGCCGAAGCGCCGCCACGCGAGAACTCCGAGCCAGGCGAACACGGCGAGGAAGGCGAAGTCCTCGAGGTTCCGGGATGCCGTGCGGAGCGGGTCGGCCGCGGCCGCTGCGTGAGGCCAGTAGCGCGTGGCGTCGCCGGTGGCGACCTGCTCGATCCCGGCCCAGGCGGCCTGAAGACCGTGCCAGAGCCCGGCGAGCGGTCCTGCGTACGAGAGATGGCGGCCCCAGGCCGCCTGCGCGGCGAACTCCGCGCGCGGCGCGTGGAGCTCGAGCTGGAGCCAGAGCGGGTAGAGCGCCCAGATCAGCGGCGCGACGGCGAGGCTCGCGAGCGCGCGCTGCCGCTCCGGCGAGCGCCACGCCATCACCGCGAGCGCCGGGAGCAGCGCGACGCCGGCGACCCGAGTCAGCATCGCCAGGCCCGTGACGCTCCCGGCCGGCAGCCACCGTCGCCGCTCCGCGAGCGTGAACGCGCCGAGGCAGCACAGGAGGTAGAGCGACTCGCAGTAGACGGCCTGGAGGTACAGGGCCATCGGGAACAACGCCAGGTAGAGGACGGTCCGCCGCGCACCGTCGGCGCCGAGCCGCGGCAGCGCCAGCCGGTGGAGCAGGACGAACGCGCCGAGGCAGGCGGCCAGGGAGACGACGACGCCCGCGGTGACGTACAGCCCGCCGAACGCGCGGCCGACGAGCCCGACCGAGAGCGGGTAGAGCGGATAGAACGCGGCGCTCCCGTTCCCCGCGTAGCCGTGCTCGGCGATCGAGACGAACCAGGCGGCGTCGGCGCGGTACCAGACCTCGGTCGCGTAGCCGAGGTCCTTCGCCTCGGGCGGAAGGCCGGGCCGCGGCTCGAACCAGATCCAGACGAAGACCGCGGACGCCCAGATGAGCAGGCGGCTCCAGAGGAAGATCGCCACGGGCGGCGCGCGAAGACGCTCGGCGGCCGAGGCCTTCTCGCTGCGGACGAGAACAGCCACGTTGGCGCGTATCCTGAACGCATCGGGCTACGATGACCAGCCCCGCCGACGAATTGCTCAGAAGAAGTCGAGGTCCCCGAGGGAGAAGCGCCAGGCCTCGCGCCGCTTCGGGAGCGGCGGCGCGTCCTCGGTGAGCCGCTTGCCGATGAAGCGGATCTGCCGCGGCGTCGGCACGAACCCCGCCGCGAGGTACGTGCGCTCCTCGCCGGGGTTCACCATCGCGACGGCGAGGTCCGCGTCGACCGCGGCGGAGCAGCGACGCAGCAGCGCCGGGAGCCCGCGCCCGACGGCGTCGCAGACGACTGCCGACGAGTACCCGTGCCAGACGGCGTGCGAGACGACCGCCCAGCCTTCGTCGCCGTCGACGCGCAGATACTCGCGCGGCGAGCGCGCGTAGCGCCAGTCGAGATACGCGACGTCGTGGACGAACGAGTGCGCGTCGAACGACACCTCGTGCCTCGGCTCGAACGGCGGGCAGGACGCCGCGACGCGCAGCCCGCCCTCGCCGCGCTGCCGCAACCGCTTCGGGCGCACCCAGATCCGCAGGGAGCACACGTCCTCCCAGCCGAGCCTGCCGACGAGGATCGGCCCCGCCATCGGATTCGTGAAGCCGAGCGCCCACGCGGCGCCGGCCCGCGCCGCCTCCTCCTCGTTGTGCAGCTCGAGCGTCGAGAACACGCCGCGGCCGCGCGCCGCGGGCGTCGACACCGCGTGCACCGCGAAGAACGCGAGGCCCTGGGTCATCCGCGCGCCGCTCATCGCGAGCACGCCGAGCGCCGTCCCGTCGTCGTCGCGCGCCTCGTTGAGGATGCGCGGACCGGCGGGATTGCCGTCGAACCACCAGTCGAACTCCTCGACCGACATCGCCGAGCCGTAGTTCTCCCGCATCAGCGCGAGGAAGTCGTCGCGCCCGGCCGGCGCGACGTTCATCTCGAGGACGTGCCGAGCGCGGCGTTGAACAGCCGCCGCGCGTGCGTGCCCGTGACGGTGTCCTTCACGGCGATCAGGTCGCACGCGCCGGCGAGGACGAGCTCGAACGTGCGCGGCGAGTAGGGCTCGACGTTGTAGCGGCGCAGCTGCAGCGGGTCGCTCGCCGGCGTGTTCGCGCCCGAGACGGCGGTGAAGGCGAGGTCGTAGCCCGCCTGGCGCACGAGGCTCGGGTGCACCGGCTTGTAGTCGGCCTCGGAGCCCTTCACGTACGAGAAGGCGCGGACCGGGCGGCCGAGCCGCTCCTCGAGCTTCAGCTTCGAGATCGTGATCTCGCGTGCGGCCTCGTCGATCTCGAGCTCCGCGAGCGGCTTGTGGCTGATCCCGTGCGACTCGATGCGGACGCCGAGCCGCTCCAGCTCGCGGATCTCGTCCCAGTCGACGGTCGGGTTGTGGACGCCGTGCGACGAGAGGTACTTCTCGTGCGGCAGCGGCCGCGCGTCGCCGACGTATGCAATCGGGACGAACTGCACCGCCGGATAGCCGTGACGTGCAAGGACAGGAGCCGCGTTGACGAGATTGTCGCGATAGCCGTCGTCGAAGGTGATCAGCACCGCGCCGTCCGGCAACGGCTCGTGGCGGACGTAGTGCGCGAGCACCGCGTCGAGGTCGACCGCCGTGTAGCCGAGCTCCTTCAGCTCCGCCATCTGCTCGTCGAACCGGGAGACCGGCATCGACATGCGGTTGTTCGGGAGGTCGTTGACCTTGTGGTACATGAGGACGCGAAGGCTGCGGCCGTCGCCGTTCACCGCGCGGAGCCCGTTCGCGGTCTCGCCGATCGCGCGGTAGACGGAGTTCTTCAACAGCTGCTTGATCTGCTCGCGCATCAGGGTCCAGGGTATCCTTCGAGCACGCCGGTCACGAGCGAACCGACCTTCGCCGCGTACTGCGCCGGCGTGACGCCCCATTCCTCGCCGGTCCGCCGGGCGGCGGCGCCGAGCCGCTCCGCCTCGGCCCGGTCGGAGAGGATCCGGACGAGCGCGGCC
>DATKNT010000161.1:0-2862 GCA_035541175.1 Gaiellaceae bacterium | reverse complement strand
CCGACCCGCTCGAGCCCGGCCTCGTCGACGAGCACGCGCCGCGGCTTCGACCCCTCGTAGCCGCTGATGATGCCCCGGCGCTCGAGCATGTCGATGAGCCGGCCGGCCCGCGTGTAGCCGACGCGGAGGCGCCGCTGGATCAGGGAGACGGACGCCGTCTGGGTCTGGATGACGATCTCGATCGCCCGCTCGAGCAGTGGATCGTCGTCCGGGTCGAACTCCCCGTGCTCGTTCCCGCCGTCCTCCGGGGCGAACACCTCGGGCAGCTCGAGGTAGCCCTCGTCGAGCTCCTGGTCGCGCTGCTTCGTCTGCTCGACGACGAGCGCGATCTCCTCCTCGCTGACGTACGCCCCCTGCACGCGCTGGAGCCGCGAGGTGCCGAGCGGCTTGAACAGCATGTCGCCCTGGCCGAGCAGGGACTCGGCGCCGCCCTGGTCGAGGATCACGCGCGAGTCGGTCTGCGACGAGACCGCGAACGCGATTCGCGACGGGACGTTCGCCTTGATCATCCCGGTGATGACGTCGACGGACGGGCGTTGCGTCGCGAGCACGAGGTGGATGCCGACGGCGCGCGACTTCTGCGCCAGGCGGATGACCGCGTCCTCCACCGCCTGCGGCGCGATCATCATCAGGTCGGCGAGCTCGTCGATGACGACGAGCAGGTACGGCATCGTCTGCTCGCCGCGCTGGCGGAACGCGCGGTTCGCCTCGTTGAGGTTGCGCGCGCGCACGGACGAGAGGCGCTCGTAGCGGCGCTCCATCTCCGCGAGGCAGTTGGCGAGGACGGCGCTCGCCTCCTTCGGGCTCGAGACGACCGGCGTGAGCAGGTGCGGGATCGCCTCGTAGTGGCTCAGCTCGATCCGCTTCGGGTCGATGAGGATCATCCGCACGTCGTCCGGGGTCGCGCGCAGGAGCACCGACGTGAGGATCGTGTTGATGCAGCCGGACTTGCCCGAGCCGGTCGTGCCGGCGATCAGCAGGTGCGGCATCCGCGCGAGGTCGGTCCAGACGGCGGCGCCGGAGATGTCCTTGCCGAGCCACACCGCGAGCGGGCTCGCCGTCGCCGGCAGCTCGTCGAAGATGTCGCCGAGCGTGACGAGGTTCGGCGAGAGGTTCGGCAGCTCGACGCCGACCGCCTGCTTCCCGGGGATCGGCGCGAGGATCCGGATCTCCGTCGTCGCGAGCGCGTACGAGAGGTCGTCCTTCAGCGCCGCCACCTTCGCCACCTTCGTCCCGGGCGCGAGCTGCAGCTCGTAGCGCGTCACGCGCGGGCCGGAGATCTGGCCGACCACGTGCGCCTCGACGCCGAAATGGGCGAGCGTCTGCACGAGCAGGTCGGCAACGCGGGCCGAGGTCTCCTCGGACGAGGCGGCGGCCTCCGGCGCCGGGCGGAGGACGTTCGGGTCCGGGAGCCGATACTCGAGGTGCTCGGCCGTGACGTCGTCGAACAGCGTCAGCGGGTCCTCGGCGAGCGGCTGCTGCGCGATCAGCGGCTCCGGCTCGGCGTGGACGAGCGGCGACACGGCCAGCGGGACGTGTCCCGCGTGGTCGCCGACGACGTCGGGGTACGCCTCCTCGCCGTCGACCGGCCTGTGCGAGCGTCGCGGGCCGGCGGCGACCGCCGGCGGCTCGGGCCAGTCCTCGAGGGTCGGCTGCTGGCGGCGGCGGGGACGGCGGGCCTTGGCGGCGGCCGTCTTCACGCCCCGGCCGGAGCGGCGGAGGATCGCGCCGAGCGACGCGCCGGTGAGCAGCAGCGCGCCGACGAGCAGCAGCAGTGCCCCGAGGATGGTCGAGCCGGTCGCGCCGAGCGCGACGCCGACGCCCCCACCGAGCGCGCGGCCGAGGTAGCCGCCCTCGTCCTTGCCGAGCGCGATCATCAGCCCGACCGCGAGCACGGCGAGCCCGGTCCGGAACGGGCGAACGTCGACGAGCGCGCTGCGTGCCACCATCAGGCAGCCGAGGACGACGAGCAGCGCCGGCAGCACCCACGTCGCCTTGCCGACGACCGCGTCGAGCCCGTCGGCGAGCGCCCTGCCGACGTAGCCGCCGTTCCAGCCGACGTAGACGACGCTCGCGAGGAACGCCCCCAGCGCGACGATCCCGAGCCCCCAGAGCTCGGGATGCCGGAACGTCCGCGGCGTCTTCGCGCGGGCCTTCCGCTTCGGGCGCAGCCTGCTCCTGCGCTTCGTGCGCGGCATGCGGCCCTGTTCGCCCGCGCCGCCGCCGATCCTGCTACGGGGCGGCGGTCGCCTCGAGCAGGCGCCAGCGGCCGTGATAGCCGTCGCGAACGGCGGTCACGAAGATGCCGAGCCGGTCGCGCAGCTTCGTCTGCCCCGGGAACGAGTACGCGATCACCATCAGCTGGTGCAGCCGCCGGTCGCGGCGGTCGAACGCGGGGCGCGGCCAGAGCCGCAGCGCCTGCAGGCGCCCGCCGACGGTGCCGACCCAGTACCGCGCGACCGCCTGCGGCGTCGCGAACGACGGACGCGCCAGCGTGCCCCGGGCGAACACGCGCAACAGCCAGCGGTCGGAGCGGATCACCTGGTCGCCGCGCGCGACGCGGAGCTCGATCGGATAGACGCCGCGGAACTCCGGCAGCGGCAGCGTGCCGCGCCACGTGTCGCCGACGCGCGTCAGCTCCGTCCACGGCAGCGCCCTGCCGAGCGCCGTCGAGCCGCCGAGGAGATGGACCTCGAGCGTCGGCGCCGCGATGCCGGTGACGGTCACCGACGCGCGGTGTCGCAGCATGACGACGGACGGGTGCAGGCTGACCTGCGGATTCGCGATCAGCAGGACCGCAGAGGTGACGAGAGGCGCGACCACCGTTCACAGCGTTGCACAGAAGGTGGACGATCGCCGCGA
>DATKNT010000160.1:0-3498 GCA_035541175.1 Gaiellaceae bacterium | reverse complement strand
CGCGATCATGCACAAGACGCGACCCGAGCGCGACCAGGTCGAGGTGACGGAGATCACCGGCCGCGTGCGCGACAAGACCGCGATCGTCGGCGACGACGTGATCATGACCGGCGGCACGCTGATCGCGAACGTCGAGGCGCTGCGCGAGAAGGGCGTGAAGGGCGTCTACGTGTTCGCGACGCACGGCGTCTTCTGCGGCGGTGCGCTCGAGAAGTTCCACAAGGCGCCGATCGACGGCATCGTCGTCACGGACACCGTCCCGATCAACCAGCTCGAGGCCCCGCCGAACCTGACCGTGCTCCCGGTCGCGGGCCTCCTCGCGGAGACGATCATGAACGTCTTCGCCGACGACTCGGTGTCCGCCATCTTCGGCGGCGAGAATCAGCTCTTTTAGTCGCCGGAAGTGCTCCGCACCTCCGGCGGGTCTGCGCTCGCGTGGCGGTTGGCAATGTGCGCTCCGCCGGGAGCGCGGTCCCGGCTCCGCGCCGCGGCTCGCGGTTCACGGTTCACTCACTGCGTCAAGGCCGTCTGAGCGGGCTCGCTCCCCCGCGCGGCCCGTGGCGGCCTGCGGCCGTCCCGAGCCGCCGGTCCGCCTCCGACTAACGCGCCTTCGGCCGCGTTAGCCTCCGGCCTTCATGGCTGCTGTGGGCGTTGCCGTACAACGTGGACACGTCCACGGGTCTGACCCCGAGCTTGGCTACGCGACGCCAAGTCGGCGACGTCGAGTTGGCGACGCCACGCGCAAACCCGCTCGGGACGGTCGCGCGAGCTTGGCCACGCCACGCCACGCCACGCTCTGCGCCTAGCCTTCCGAGATCGGCTCGCCGCGCCGCGGGAGTCGCTCCCGCGCGAAGGCGATCAGCGCGGCGATCGCGATCGAGAAGACGCCTCCGGTCAGGCCCCACCAGATCTCGAAGTCGGCGATGTTCCAGACGTCGGGCGACATCGAGTAGACGTGGATGAAGTCCGGCGTCCCGCGCGACCAGATGAACTGCGAGAAGCCGTTCGAGAGCACGCCTCCGACGAGGAGGCCTGCGCCGACCCAGGCGCCCCACAACCGGCCGATCCCGCGGCGGCGCGCCACGACGGCGGCGACGGCCGTGAACGCCAGCGCCGCGACGGACATCGCGACCCGGCGCAGCCCGTCGCCGTCGTGGGTGTCGTTGTAGACCACGAGCCCGAGCCCGCCGTGGTCGACCGCGTAGACCTTCGTCCCGAGGTCGACGGCGATCGCCAGCACGAAGACCACGCCGCCGGCGACGGCGGCGCGATCGAAGACGGCGAGGGAACGACGGAGCAGGCCCACGTACGGTCCACATCGGCTGCGCGGCTCCGGCTCTTGAGGAATCGCGCGCGTCGTCGACACTGCCGTTCTCGTTCCCCGGGTGGGGCCTGTGGGGGATCGACGACCCGGGGTTCGTGAAGACGATGGGCCCGGCCGCCTACCGGGAAGACATCACGCCGCTCGGCTGAGCGCTCAGTCGCCGCGCCGCGAGCCGCTCGGCCGCGGCCGCCGGCGTGATCCCCGCCTCGTCGGCCTCGCGGAACAGCGTCCGCAGCGTGTCGCCGATCGCGGCGAGCCGTCGCTCGAGCTCGTCCTCGTCCCAGCCGAGTCCCTCGAGGCCGAGCAGCTGGAGCACGCCGCCCGCGTTGACGACGTAGTCCGGCGCATAGAGGATCCCCGCCTCGCGCAGCCGCTCGGCGTCCTCGGGCTCCGCGAGCTGGTTGTTCGCCGAGCCGGCGACGATCCGGCAGCGGAGCCGCGGGATCGAGTCCGCGTTCAGCGTCCCGCCGACGGCGCAGGGCGCGTAGACGTCGCATTCCGCGGCGGTCGCGGCGTCGGCGGCGACGACCGCCGCGCCGGCCGTCCCGGCGACGCGTCCCGCGAGCTCGGCGTCGAGGTCGGCGACGAGCACGCGCGCGCCCTCCGCCGCGAGCGCGGCCGCGAGATCCGCGCCGACCGAGCCGACTCCCTGGACGAGCACGGTCCGCCCGGCGAGCGCGGGGGAGCCGAAGACGTGCTCGACGCTCGCGCGGATCCCGTGGAGGACGCCGCGTGCGGTACCGCGGCCGCTGTCGCCGCCGCGCCCGCTCGTCCCGTACACGTACGCGCAGCGCTCCGCGACGACGTCGAGCTCGGCGGGGCCGACGTTCATGTCGCCGGCCGTGTGGAACAGCCCGCCGAGCGACGCGACGAGGTCGCCGTAGCGGCGAAGCAGGCCGCGCCGCGCCTCCCCCGACGGCAGCACCGGCACCGCGAGCACGGCCTTGCCGCCGCCCCGCGGCGCGTCGACGACGGCCATCTTCCGCGTCATCGCCGCCGACAGCCGCATCGCGTCGGCGAGCCCGTCCGACGGCTGGGGATAGACCCGCATCCGCGTCCCGCCGCCGGCCGGCCCGAGCACGGTGGAGTGGATGCAGACGAACATCCAGGCCCCGCTCTCCCGGTCGAAGCGGATCACCGCCTGCTCGCCGTCCCACTCCCGCAGCAGCTCCTCGAACACACCCGGACACTAGCCGGGGTTCTGTACCATTCCGCGCCGGTATGGCCGGAGAGCGGACAAAGCTGGTGGTGGCGCAGCGCGACCGGACGGGCTCGCGCGAGACGCGGCGCCTGCGCAGGGAGGGCCTCGTGCCCGGCGTGCTCTACGGCAACGGCGACCCCGTCGCCATCTCCGTCGCCGAGCGCGAGCTGCGGCGCGCGCTCACCGGCGAGGGCGGCCTCCACGCGATCCTCGACGTCGAGATCGACGGCGCCGGCAAGACGCATCCGTCGATCCTCAAGGACTACCAGGTGGACAAGATCCGGGGCGGCGTCACGCACGTCGACCTCCAGGAGGTCCGGCTCGACCAGACGATCCACGCGTCGGTCACCGTGCAGCTCGTCGGCGGCGAGGACGCGCCGGGCGTGCGCGAGGGCGGCGTGCTCCAGCAGCAGCTGCGCGAGCTGAGCGTCGAGGCGCTGCCGCTCGAGGTGCCGCCGGCGATCGAGCTCGACGTGTCCGGCCTCGCGATCGGCGAGGCGCTGCGCGTCTCGGATGTGACGGTGCCGGAGGGCGTGAAGCTGCTCGACGACCCGGAGACGGTGCTCGCGAGCGTCACCGCCCCGACCCGCGCGATCGAGGTCGAGGCCGCGGAGGGCGAGGAGGCCGCGGAGGCCGCCGAGGGCGAGGCGCCTGCTGCCGCCGCGGAGCCCGCCGAGGCCGAGGCCCCGGCCGAGTCCTCCGGCGAAGAGGGCTAACCCGTGCGGCTCTGGCCGCGGCGTCAGGGCTCGTCGCTCGACCTGCTCGTCGTCGGGCTCGGCAACCCGGGCCGCGAGTACGCCGCCAACCGCCACAACGTCGGCGCGATGGTCGTGGACGAGCTCGCCCGCCGGCACGGCGGCGCGTGGCGCTCGAAGTTCTCGGGGCAGCTCGCCGACATCCGCATCGACGGCCACAAGCTCGCGCTGCTGAAGCCGGAGACCTACATGAACGAGTCCGGCACGTCGGTCGGCGC
>DATKNT010000159.1:0-5186 GCA_035541175.1 Gaiellaceae bacterium | reverse complement strand
TGACATAGCGGGGGCGGGATTTGAACCCGCGACCTCCGGGTTATGAGCCCGGCGAGCTACCTGGCTGCTCCACCCCGCGGCGTGTCTCGGATGGTAGCACCGCTCTCCTGCCCGTTACGATCCGGGACGTGTACGACTGGGCCATCTGGGCGGCGCTGATCGCGGGCGGCGTCGCGATCGGGATCTCGATCGCACGGCTCGTGACGCAGATCAGCGGCACGTGGCGCCAGTTCAAGCGAACGCGGCGGCACCTGCTGAAGGAGCTCGAGCGCCTCACCGCCGGCACGGAGGCGATGGCGGCGAAGCTCGAGGCGACCGAGGACGCGACGGGGCGCCTCGAGACGAGCCTCCGGCGGCTGCAGGTCTCGCTCGCGCGCCTCGGGGTGCTCACGGACGCGCTCGACGAGGTCGACGCGATGCTGCGCCGCGTCGCGTGGCTCGCGCCGTACCGCTAGGAGGAGACCGGGCTAGAGAACGACGGCGTCCGGCTCGGCGTCGTCGCCGTCCTCGGGCGGCGGCTCGTCCTCGGCGAGGCGCCGCTGCACGACGGCGCGCGAGAGCACGCCGACGAGGCGGCCCTCCTCGACGACCGGCACCCGCTCGAGGTCTTCCTCCTCGAGCGCGCGAAACGCCGCGTCGAGCGGCAGCGCCGCGTCGAGCGTGTGCGCCGGCGGCTCCGCGATCGCGTCGACCCGCGTCGTCGCCGGGTCGAGCCCGCTCGCCACCACCTCGCGGACGAGTGTCTTCCGCGTGATCACGCCGACGAGGCGGCCGCCGTCGTCGCAGACGAAGATCGCGCGCACGTCGGTGTCGGCGAGGAGCACCCCGGCCTCCTGCGCGGACGCGCCGACGCCGAGCCTCGTCGGCTCCGGCACCATCGCGTCGCGTACGGTCTGCCCGGTCACGGATAGATGCCGCGCGCCTCGAGCGCGCCGGCCACCTCCCGGATCGCCGCGACCATCGCCGCCGGCCGCAGCGTCAGCCGCTTCTCCTCGGCGACCGACCAGACGCGGTCGAACGCGTCGGCCATCTTCTCGGCGAGCCGCGCGCGGATCTCGTCGCGGTCCCAGAACAGCCGGCCGAGATCCTGGACCCATTCGAAGTACGAGACGGTGACGCCACCCGCGTTGGCGAGGATGTCGGGCACGACCGGGATCCCGCGCTCGGCGAAGATCGCGTCCGCCTCGAGCGTCGTCGGCCCGTTCGCGCCCTCGACGACGAGTCGCGCATTCACGTTCGCCGCGTTCCTGCCGGTGAGCTGGTCCTCGCGCGCGGCGACGACGAGCACGTCGCACGGCAGCTCGAGCAGCTGCTCGTTCGTGATCCGCTCGCAGCGGTCGTAGCCCTCGAGCGAGCCGTGCTCCGCGACGTACGCGTGCAGCTCCGGCACGTCGAGGCCGTCCGGCGCGTGCACGCCGCCGGAGATGTCGGAGACCGCGATCACCGTCGCCCCGCGGTCGTGCAGCTCCGACGCGGCGACCCCGCCGACGTTGCCGAAGCCCTGGACGACGCAGCGCTGCTCGGAGAGCTCCATCCCCAGCCGCACGCACGCGCGCTCCGCGCACATGACGACGCCGGCGCCCGTCGCCTCGCGGCGGAAGACGGAGCCGCCGATCGAGATCGGCTTCCCGGTGACGATCTCCGGCACGGCGTGGCCGACGAGCATCGAGTACGTGTCCATCATCCACGCCATCGTCTGCTCGTTCGTCGCCATGTCCGGCGCCGGGATGTCCATCTGCGGGCCGATCACCTCGACGAGCTCGGACGTGAACCGCCGGGTCAGCCGCTGGAGCTCCGCCGGCGACAGCGCCCGAACGTCGCAGCGGATCCCGCCCTTCGCGCCGCCGTACGGGAGCCGCAGGAGCGCGCACTTCCACGTCATCCAGGTCGCAAGCGCCGCGCACTCGCCGAGCGACACCTCCGGGTCGTAGCGGATGCCGCCCTTCGTCGGCCCGAGCACCGTCGAGTGCTGGACGCGGTACGCGGGAAAGACCCGCATCGTCCCGTCGTCGCGGCGCAGGGGGACGCTGACGATCATCGCGCGCTCGGGGAAGCTGAGCCGCTCGGCGACCATCGGCGAGATGTCGGCGTGCGGGAGCGCCTGCTCGAACTGCGCCCGCGCCATCAGGAAGAGCGGCGTGTCCCACTCGAGCGGGCGCTCGAGCGGCGATGCCTCCAGGCTGGCCACGGGCGGAGTGTACGGACGCCCGGGAGCCGAAGGGGCTCTACGGGCCGGTCGCGCGTCCCAGGCGCGCGCGGACGCCGGCGACGCCGGCGCCGGGAAGCGGCTCGCCGACGGCGCTCGCGACGAGCTCGGTCGCCTCGCGGACGACCTTGTCGCGCTCGGTCGCGAGGCCCGCGTGGGCGAGGAGCAGGTCGCCGCGGGCGCGGGAGGCCCACTCGATGACGCTGCCGAGGACGCCGTCGAGGCCCGGCGGCCCCGGCGGTACCGTCGCGATTCGCGGATCCGCCGCGAGCCGCTCGGCGAGCGGCTGCACGGCGGCGACGAGCCGGTCCGCGTCGTCGCGCCGCGCCTGCGCCTCGCGCTCGAGCCGCGCCCGCTCGGCCCGCGCCCGCTCGATCCAGAGCTCCGCCTCGCGCACGGCGTCGCGTGCGTGCTGCACCGCCCGCTCGGCGGCGATCCGCGCATCCTCCCGCCCGCGCTCCTGCGCGCGCGCGAGCTCCGCCTCCGCCTCGGCGAGCGCCGTCGACGCCTCGCGCTGCGACCCGGCCGCCGCCCGCTCGTCCGCCTCGCGCGCGGCGAGCGCGTCCGGCAGCCCGGCGAGGAAGGCCGCGATCCCGGCCGCGCGCGCACGCGTCGAGTCCACCTCCGCCTGCAGCGCCTCGATCTCCGCCAGGGCGGCCGCGGCCGCCTCGTCCCTGCGCTCGAGCTCGTCGACGATCCGGAGCAACGGCTCCACGTCCCGAACCGTATAGATTCGGCGGATCGACGAGCAGCCGTCCTTCGCGCTCCCCGGCGGCACCCGCATGCCGGTGCTGGGGCTCGGCGTGTGGCAGATCCCGGACGGGCCCGAGGTCGAGCAGGCCGTCGAGTGGGCGCTCGAGGCCGGCTACCGGCACGTCGACACCGCGGCCCTGTACAAGAACGAGCGCGGCGTGGGCGCTGCGCTCCGCCGCAGCGGCATCCCGCGCGACGAGCTGTTCGTGACGACGAAGCTCCACCCCGCGCGCCTCGACGTGACGCGCGAGCTCGAGCTCAGCCTCGAGCGGCTCGGGCTCGACCACGTCGACCTGTACCTGATCCACTGGCCGATGCCGCTCGTGGTGCCGCGGCAGTGGCGCGCGCTCGAGTCGCTGCAGGAGTCGGGACTCGCGTGCGAGATCGGCGTGAGCAACTTCGGCGTCCGCCGGCTGCGTTCGCTCGTCGGCCGCGCCGAGCGCAAGCCCGCCGTGAACCAGGTGCAGCTCAGCCCGTTCCACTACCGGCGCGCGCTGCTCGACTACTGCAGCGCGAACGGCATCGTGCCCACCGCGTACAGCCCGCTCGAGCGCGGGAAGGAGCTGGCGAACCCGGCGGTGACGGCGATCGCGGAACGCACCGGCCGCACGCCGGCGCAGGTGATGCTGCGCTGGGCGGTGCAGCGCGGCTGCGTCGTCATCCCGAAGTCGGCGCGGCAGGAGCGCATCCGGGAGAACGCGCGGATCTTCGACTTCGAGCTCGACGACGACGCGATGCGCGCGCTCGACGCGCTCGACCGCACCGGCGGAACCGCCCGCGCGCGGCCGTAGGGAGCGCTACTGGGGCGGCCCGCTGCCGAGCGTGACGGTGACCGTCTGCTGCTGCCCGAACTGGTCGAGGTAGACGACCTGGACGCTGTCGCCCGGCGAGTGCTTCAGCACGAGCGGCCCGAGCGCCGTCGGCGAGTCGACGGTCTGCCCGTCGAACGAGACGATCACGTCGCCGGCGACGAGCCCGGCCTGGTCGGCGGGGCCGCCGCCGACCGTGTCGGCGATGAGCGCGCCGGAGCCGGCCTGGCCGCCCTGGTCGGGCGACTCGACGCTGACGCCGAGGAACGCGGTCGTGCCGAGGTGCACCGTGGTTGAGGAGTGCCCCGACTCGATCTGCTTCGCGATCGTCACCGCCTTGTTGATCGGGATCGCGTACGCCTGATTGCCCTGCGATTGGACGACGAACCCGCTCGACGCCGCCGTGTCCATCCCGAGCACGTGCCCGGTCGCGTCCTCGAGCGGGCCGCCCGAGTCGCCGGGCTGCAGCGCGGCGTTCGTCTCGATCAGCCCGCTGAGCTGCTCCGAGCTGGCGCCGTCGCTCGCGGTGATCGTCTGCCGGAGCGCGGTGATCCGGCCGGTCGCGGTGGTGAGGACGCCGGTCCCGCCCGCGTTGCCGATCGCCGTGACCGGCTGCCCCGTCCTCGCCTTCGACGAGTTGCCGAGCGTCACGGTCTTCCAGTTCTTCGCGCCGTTCACCTGGAGCAGCGCGACGTCGTCGGTCACGTCGTAGCCGAGCACCGTCGCCGTGTAGCTGCGGTGCGTCGACGGGATCACGACCTTGACCGTCGTCGCGCCCTTGATCACGTGGTTGTTCGTCAGGACGATGCCGGAGGAGGTGAGCACCATCCCGGTGCCGGCCGCCGCCGCGTTCTGGTAGGCGAGGTTCGTCTCGATGACGACGATGCCGGCCGTCGGGTTGACGACGGCGGCGGCGCCTCCCTGGGCCAGCAGCAGCGCCGCGACCAGGGTGCCCGCCGCGGCGACGATCGCGCCGGCGAGAGCCTTCATGCGTGTCCTCGTGCGTGCCATTCCGACCTCCATTGGAGCAGCTGAAGCTGAACGTCGTGTAAGAAGTCCGACATGACCGACCCGACCGCGGCCGAATCAAAGGACGAGCTCGTCCAGGAGGAGCTCGCCTACGAGCAGGCCAAGCGGCGGAAGGGCAGGAACCGCGTGATCGGCATCGCCGTCGCGGCCGTCGTGATCGGCGGCGTGTTCCTGTTCGTGCTGCCGCGGATCGCGGACTACCGGGACGTCTGGCACGTCATCCAGGGAATCAGCTGGCAGTGGATCGTGGGGCTTGCCTTCGCGGTGATCATCAACGTCGTCACGAGCGCGCCCCCGTGGATGGCCGCGCTGCCCGGGCTCGGCTTCCTGCACGCGCTCCGGGTCACGCAGGCGTCCACCGCGCTGACGATGGTCGCGCCGGGAGGAGC
>DATKNT010000158.1:0-10497 GCA_035541175.1 Gaiellaceae bacterium | reverse complement strand
AGATACCAGCCCACGAGCGCGACCGTCTGGCTCGGGCCGTGCGGCGAGAGCGCGCGGGCGGCCTCGCGGTCCTCGGTCTCGCAGCCGGCGAGGTCGAGGTAGGCGTCGAGGTCGCGCTGCTCGACGTCGCGCCGCTCGCGGATCAGGGCGAGCCGGTTCGTGTCGAAGAGCGTGCGGAGGTCGCCCTCCGGCAGGAGCCGCGTGTGCGACGGGTCGCGCGCGCGCTCGAACCGGTCGAGCTCGATTGCCTCGAGCGGGTCGACGGGAGCGATCTGGTCGATGACGAGGACGCGGCCGCCGAGCCGTGTCACGCGCGTGAGCTCGGAGAGCACGATCTCCGGGTGCGCGACGTGGTGCAGCACCCGCGCCGTCGCCGCGAGGTCGAAGGAGAAGTCCTCGAACGGCAGCGCCGTCGCGTCGCCTTCGACGAAGGAGACGTTCGGCACGTCTGCGGCGCGCTCCCGCGCGAGCGCGAGCAGCTCGGGGACGCGGTCGACGCCCACGACCTCGCGGACGAGCGGCGCGAGCGCGAAGGCGAGGGCTCCGGCGCCGGTGCCGACGTCGACGGCCCGCTCGTCTCCCTCGGGAAGGACGAACGTCTGCACGTGCTCGGCCAGCTCCGCGGCGCGGGCATCCTGACGCGCCGCCATCCGGTCGGCCGTCCTGGCGAACCGGTCAGGCGTCGACGACGACACGGCGGGCTCGGGATGGGTCACTGTTGATGCCGCAGACCAGTTCGTAGGTGATCGTACCGGCGACGCTCGCATGGCTCTCGGCGAGCACGCCGCGCCCGACGAGCACGACGGGCGTCCCCGGCGGGAGCTCGCGGTCGAGCTCGACGGCGAACGCGTCCATCGAGACGGTGCCGACGACACGGCGGAGCTCGCCCGCGACGCGGACCTGCGTCCCGGTCAGGTCGCGCCGGAAGCCGTCGGCGTAGCCGACGGGGACGAGCCCGATCCACGTGTCGCGCTCGGCGACGAAGCGCCGGCCGTAGCCGGTGCTCTCGCCCGCCCGCAGCAGCCGCGACTGGGCGACGTGGCTCGTCCACGCGAGCACCGGCTCGAGCCCGTCCTCGGCGGGATCGGTGCCGAAGGGCGACAGCCCGTAGAGCGCGATCCCGCAGCGGGCCGCGTCGAAGCGGGACGCGGGATAGCGAAGCGCCCCCGCGCTGTTGGCGAGATGCCGCGTCAGGGCCGACCACGGCTGCGTCGCGGCGCGGAACCGTTCGATCTGCCAGTCGGTGTAGCCGGCGTCGGTGTCCGCGGTGGCGAGGTGGCTCATCAGCCCGACGACCTCGAACGGGGGCGACGGCAGCTCGGAGAGGCCCCAGCGTCCCATGCCGGTGTCGAGCTTGAGGTGGACGCGGACGCCCTGGGGGATCTCGCCGCCGCCGATCGCGAGCTCGAGCCCCGCGTCCCGCGCCAGCGCGACCTCGCGGTTGCTGCCGGCCGGGCCCATGACGAGGATCCGCGCGGTCCGGAACTCCTCGCGCAGGTCGAGCCCCTCCGGCACCGTCGCCACGCAGAGCGCGGACGCGCCGGCGCCGAGGGCGGCCCCGGCGACGTCGACGGCGCCGTGGCCGTAGGCGTTCGCCTTGACCACCGCCCAGAGCTCGGCGCCGTCGAGGACGCGGAGGAGCCGCTGGACGTTCCGGCGCAGCGCGCCGAGGTCGATGGTGAGCTCCGAGCGGTGCACGACGCGTTCCTATCCAAGCGCGCGCGGCAGCGCATCGAGGAGGTCGCTCGCGACGAGGCCGGCCCGCTGCGGCGCCTCCACCGAGGCGCGCTGCTGCGCGACGGCGGCGGCCGCGGCGGCGAGCTGCGGCTCGACGCCCTTGGCGAGGAAGGCCGCGACGATGCCGGTGAGGACGTCGCCGGTTCCGGCCGTGGCGAGCGACGGAAGCCCGCGCGCCGACACGAGCACGCCCTTCCCGGGCGCCGCGACGAGCGTGTCCGCGCCCTTGAGCAGCACGACGCAGCGGAAGCGGTCGGCGGCCTCGCGGACGGCGGCGAGCCGGTGCGCGGCGATCTCCGTCGACGGGCGGCCGAGCAGGCGGCCGAGCTCGCCCTCGTGCGGCGTGAGCACGCGCGGCGCCGGCCAGTCCCCCGGCTCGAGCTCGTACAGCGCGTCGGCGTCGACGACCGCCGGCAGCTTCACCTCGGCCAGCACGCGCCGGACGAGCCCCTGCGGCCCGGGCCCGCGCCCGAGCCCCGGCCCGAGCGCGAGCGCGGACGCCCTCCCCGCGAGCTCGAGCACCGCTCCCGCCGCCTCCTCCGTGACGGCGCCGCCCTCCGCCGGCAGCGGACGCTTGACCGCCTCGAGCAGCCGCTGCTCGAGGACGGGCAGGATCGACTCGGGCGCCGCAACGGTCACGTAGCCCGCGTCCGCGCGCAGCGCCGCCATCGCCGCGAGGCAGGGCGCGCCGGTGAGACCCCTGGAGCCACCGACCACTAGGACGTGGCCGGCCGTGTACTTGTTGTCCCGCGGGCCGCGCCGCGGAACCTCTCGGAGCACCTCGGGCCCGACGAGCGCGTGCTCCGTCTCGAGCGGCTCGAGGCCGATGCCGGCGACGCGGACCGCGCCGGCGTGGAAGCGTCCCGGCGCCACCTCCAGCCCGACCTTGCGCCCGTGGAAGGTGACGGTCGCGTCGGCGCGGACGGCCGCGCCGGCGATCTCGCCGGTGGACGCGTCCACCCCGGACGGGAGGTCGATCGCGAACACCGGCACGCCCGCCGCGTCGATCCGCTCGATCAGCGCCGCCGCGTCCGCCCGGGGCTCGCCCGCGAATCCCGTTCCGAACAGTGCGTCGACGACGACGTCCGGCTCGCCGAGCCCGGTCTCGCCCGCCTTCGCGTCGACGATCAGCACCTCGTGCCCGGCACGCGCGAGGTGCGCCGCCATCACGCGCCCGTCGCCGCCGTTCGAGCCGCCGCCGCAGACGACGGTCCAGCGCCGCGCGCCCGGGTACAACTCGAGCGCCGTCTCCGCCGCCGCCCCGCCGGCGCGCTCCATCAGCTCGGGAATCGTGCCCGGATAGCCGGGATACCGCGCCTCCGCGGCGTGCATCTCGTCCGCCGTGTACAGAGGCTCCCGGTCAGGCATGGGTGGCGACCGCGACCGCCTGCGCGAGCTCGCGCGAGTGCGTCATCGACAGGTCGATCTCGCCGGCGCCGACGCGCTCCGCCCACGCGGCGACGCGGCCGGAGAGCCGCACCGACGGCTTCGGGCGCCCGACGATCTCGATCTCCTTCCACGCGAAGGCGCGGGCGACGCCGAACCCGAGCGCCTTGCCGACCGCCTCCTTCCCCGCGAAGCGGCCCGCGTAGCTCTCCGCCGGGTTCTTCCGCGAGTCGCAGTACGCCCGCTCCGCCGCCGTGAAGCAGCGGTCGCGGAATCCCGCATAGCGCTCGAGCGACCGCCGCACGCGCGCGATCTCGATCAGGTCGGTGCCGACGCGGACGCTCACAGGTGCTCCTCGAGCCACTCCGGCAGATGGCCGATCGACGAGACGATCCCGTCCGGCTGGATCGTCGACCGCTCGACGAGGTCGGGGCGGAACTTCCCCGTCCGCACGAGCACCGTGCGCAGACCGACGCCGTGCGCGCCGACGATGTCGCTCTCGAGGTCGTCCCCGACCATCCACGTCATCTGCGGATCGGCGTCGACCGCCTCGCAGGCCGCGGCGAAGAACGAGGGGCTCGGCTTCCCGAGCAGGTGCGCCTCCACCTGGGACGCGTACTCGAGCCCGGCGACGAACGCGCCCGCGTCGAGCAGCGGGCCGCGCTTCGTCTGCCACCAGCGGTTCCGGTGCAGGCAGTACAGCTCTGCGCCCGTCTCGAGCTCGGCGAACGCGCGCGCGAGGTTCATGTACGAGAAGACGAGGTTCGTCTCGGGCGTCTCGTCGGCGCCTCCCAGCAGGACCGCGTCGGCGCCCTCGCCGACGAGCTCGAGCCCCTCGAGGTCGCCGACGAGCGCGTGCATGACGAGCGCGAGCACGCGCTTGCCCTGCAGCGCCCGCACCGCGGCGCCGGCGGTCGTCTGCACGTCCTCGTCGTCGAGCTCGATCCCGAACCCGCGCAGCTCGGCCGCGAGCTGGGCGCGGGAGCGGGTCGTCGTGTTCGTGACGAAGCGGAGCCGGTGGCCGCCGGCCCGCAATCGCCGCACCGCCTCGGCCGCCCCGGGGATCGGCTCACCGGAGACGTGCAGCACCCCGTCCACGTCGAGCAGAATCGCGGCCATGCCCGGCGAGTCTATTCGGGTCACG
This sequence comes from Gaiellaceae bacterium, assembly GCA_035541175.1. Taxonomy (GTDB): domain Bacteria; phylum Actinomycetota; class Thermoleophilia; order Gaiellales; family Gaiellaceae; genus Palsa-739. The sequence continues at coordinate 6,230 of DATKNT010000158.1, read as the reverse complement.
CGCTCGGTCGCGCTGCCCATCGACGAGATCGAGCTGCAGACCTCCCGCTCGAGCGGGCCCGGCGGCCAGCACGCGCAGCGCTCGGAGACCCGCGTCGTCGCCGTCTTCGACGTCGAGGCGTCGGGCGCGCTGACGCCGGCGCAGAAGCGCCGCGTGGCGGCGAAGGCCGGGCCGGTGCTGCGCGCGACGGCGCAGGACGAGCGGAGCCAGGCGCGGAACCGCGAGCTCGCCGTCGAGCGGCTCGTCGCGCAGCTCCGGGAGGCGCTGCGCGTCGAGCGGAGGCGGGTGCCGACGGCCCCGACGGCGGCCTCCCGCGAGCGGCGGCTCGAGGGGAAGCGGCGCCGCTCGGAGACGAAGCGCCTGCGGCGGCCGCCGGACGGCTAGCGCCGGGCGCGGCGTGAACGTACGATCGGCCGGATGTTCAGGAAGGACGTCAAGATCGGCCTCCTGAAGCGGGTGCCGCTCTTCTCCGCGTGCTCCCGCCGGGAGCTCGGGGAGATCGCCGCCGTCGCCGACGAGATGCGCTTCCCGGCCGGCCGGACGCTGATCCGCGAGGGCGCGACCGGGCGCGAGCTCTTCGTCGTCGTCGACGGAACGGTCGAGGTGCGCCGGCAGGGCCGGCGCCTCGCTCCGAAAGGCGACATGAGCGTCTTCGGAGAGGCCGCGCTCCTGACCGGGAAGCCCCGCAACGCCACCGTGACGACGACCTCGCCCGTGCAGGCGCTCGTGATCACCGACCGCGCCTTCCGGCGCCTGCTCAGGGACTCCCCGTCGATCCCGGGAAAGATCCTCACGAGCCTTGCGGCCCGTCTCGCCGACGACTGACGGGCGCTGAGGTGGACGCGGCGCCGATCGCGTACGCGAAGAGCGGCGACGTCCACGTCGCCTACCAGGTGCTCGGCGGGCGCTCCGGCGGCGGCGACCTCGTCTTCGTACCCGGGTTCGTCTCGCATCTCGAGTGCGCGGCGGAGGAGCCGTCGCTCGCGCGCTTCCTCCGGCGACTCGCGTCGTTCGCGCGCGTCACGGCCTTCGACAAGCGCGGCACCGGGCTCTCGGACCGGACGGGGCGGCTGCCGAGCCTCGAGGAGCGGATGGACGACATCCGCGCCGTGATGGACGCCGCCGGCGTCGAGCAGGCGGCGCTGTTCGGCGTCTCCGAGGGCGGCCCGCTGACGCTGCTGTTCGCGGCGACGTACCCCGAGCGCGTGCGCGCGCTCGCCCTCTACGGGACGTGGGCGCGCGTGCTCGAGGCCCCGGACTACCCCTGGGGCGTCGGGCCCGGCCTGCTGCACGAGTTCGCCGCCGGGCTGGAGGAGGGCTGGGGAACCGGGATCGCGCTCGCCGCCTTCGCGCCGAGTCGTGCCGAGGATGCCCGCTTCCTGCAGTGGTGGGCGCGGTTCCAGCGGCTGTCGGCGAGCCCGGCCGACGCACGCGCGGTGATCGAGGGCGCGGCCGAGATCGACGTCCGGCACGCCCTCCCGACCGTCACCGCGCCGGCGCTCGTCCTCCACCGCACGGGCGATCGCCTGTTCTCGGTCGAGGGCGGGCGCTACCTCGCCGAGCATCTGCCCAACTGCCGCTTCGTCGAGCACGAGGGCTCGGACCATCTGTTCTGGACCGAGGGACAGGACGAGCTGCTCGACGAGGTCGAGGAGTTCCTGACGGGAGCCCGGGCCGCGCCGGACCCGGACCGCGTGCTCGCGACCATCCTCGTCACGGACATCGTCGGCTCGACGAGGCGGGCGGCGGAGCTCGGCGACGCGGCCTGGCGGCGCCTCCTCGACTCCCACGACGCGCTCGTCCGCCAGGAGCTCGGGCGCTATCTCGGCCGCGAGGTCAAGGCCACCGGCGACGGCTTCGTCGCCCGCTTCGACGGTCCGCTGCGCGCGATCCGCTGCGCCCAGGCGATCGCAGCCGGCGCTCCGGCGCTCGGCCTCGACGTGCGCTCGGGCCTCCACACCGGCGAGTGCGAGCTCCGCGGCGACGACCTCGGCGGCCTCGCGATGCACGTGGCGGCGCGGGTCGCCGCCGAGGCCGGTCCGGGCGAGGTGCTCGTGTCCCGGACGGTGACCGACCTGCTCGCCGGCTCCGAGGTGGCGTTCGACGACCGCGGCGAGCGCGAGCTGAAGGGCGTGCCCGGCTCGTGGCGGCTGTTCGCCGTCGGCTGACGGTTCTCGATTGACAGGTCTTATGTCTAGGATCAATACTTCAAATCCAGACAAGACCTGTGGCCGTTCCCGGGAAGGAGCCCGATGCCCCGCCGAAGCTTCCTTGCAGTCCTCGTCCTCGCCGCGCTCGCGGCGGTGCCGGCGGCCTTCGCCGGACATGCCGAGAAGAGCGATACGACGCTCTCGCTCGTCGCCTACTCGATCCCGACCACCGTCTTCCCGAAGCTGATCTCCGCCTACCAGGCGACGCCGCAGGGCCAGGGGATCAAGTTCACGACCTCCTTCGCCGCCTCCGAGGTGCAGAGCAAGGCGGTCGCCGCCGGCCTGCCCGCCGACGTCGTCAACTTCTCGATCTCGACCGACATGGACCGGCTCGTCCAGGCCGGCCTCGTCGACAAGACGTGGGCGAACAACCCGCAGCACGGCATCGTCTCGAAGTCCGTCGTCGTCTTCGTGCTGCGGAACGGCAACCCGAAGCACATCCGCACGTGGGACGACCTCGTCAAGCCGGGCGTCCAGGTCGTGTTCCCGAACCCGTTCAGCTCCGGCGGCGCCCGCTGGGACGTCATGGCCGCCTATGGCTCGCAGTTGCGGGAAGGCAAGACGCCGAAGCAGGCGATCGCCTACCTCACCCAGCTCTTCCAGCACAACGTCTCGCAGGACACGAGCGCGCGGAACGCCCTCAACACGTTCCTGTCGGGCAAGGGCGACGTCCTGCTCGACTACGAGAGTGACGCCAAGCTCGCCCAGTCGCAGGGCAAGCCGGTCTACTACCTGATCCCGAAGGCGACGCTGCAGATCGAGACGCCGCTCGCCGCCGTCAACGGCTCCAACAAGGCCGCAGCACAGCAGTTCGTCAACTGGCTGTACACGCCGGCCGCGCAGAACATCTGGGCCCAGAACGGCTTCCGCTCGGTGCTGCCCAGCGTCGAACGGAGCTACCCCGCCGCGTTCCCGGTGCGGCCGCAGCTGTTCACGATCGAGTACGTCGGCGGCTGGGACAAGGTGACCACGCAGTTCTTCGACCCGACCAACGGGATCGTCGCGAAGATCGAGCAGGGGCTGGGGGTGTCCACTGGCGGTTGACGCGGCACGGATGCCGAGGGCGCGGCGCCGCGCCCTCGGTGCTCCGGCGCTGACGACGGGGCTCACGCTCGCGTACCTCAGCGTCATCGTCCTCATCCCGCTGGCGGCCGTCGTCGCGAAGGCGACGGCCGGCGGCTGGCACCACTTCTGGCAGGTCGCGTGGAACCCGGAGGCGAAGGCCGCCCTCGAGCTGACGCTCGAGCTCGCGGGTCTCGTCGTCCTCGTCAACGCCGTCTTCGGGACGGCGCTCGCGTGGACGCTCGTCCGCGACGAGTTCCCGGGCAGGAACCTGCTCAACTCGATCATCGACCTGCCGTTCGCGCTGCCGACGATCGTCGCCGGCCTGACGCTGCTCGCGCTCTACGGGCCGACCGGCGGCCTCGGCGTCAACATCGCGTACACGCGCGCCGGCGTGCTGATGGCGCTGCTGTTCGTGACGCTGCCGTTCGTCGTGCGCACGGTGCAGCCGGTGCTGCTCGAGCTCGACAAGGAGATGGAGGAGGCGGCGGCGTCGCTCGGCGCGGGGCGCTTCACCGTCTTCCGGCGCATCATCTTCCCGAACCTCTTCCCCGCGCTCCTCTCCGGCGTCGCGCTCGCGTTCGCGCGCGCGCTCGGCGAGTTCGGCGCCGTCGTGCTCATCGCCGGGAACATCCCGTTCAAGACCGAGGTCGCCTCGGTCTACGTCTACCAGCACGTGTCGAGCGACGACCCGACCGGCGCCGCCGCGCTCGCGGTCGTCCTGCTCGTCATCTCGCTCGGCGTCCTCCTCGCGATCGGCGCAGTCCGCCGCTGGGCCACCCGCCATGATCGGTAGGTACCTCGTCCGCTTCTCGGCGCTCGGCTACGTCGCCGTCATCCTCGTCGCGCCGGTCGCGCTGATCTTCTGGCGCGCGTTCGAGCACGGGCTCGGGCCGTTCTGGGCGGCGATCACGACGCCGGACGCGCTGCACGCGCTGAAGCTGACGCTCGAGCTGGCGGTCGTCGCCGTGCCGCTCAACACGGCGTTCGGGATCGCGTGCGCGATCGCGATCGTCCGCTACCGGATGCCGGGCGGCGGCCTCGTCAATGCGATCGTCGACCTGCCGCTGGCGCTGTCGCCGGTCGTCGTCGGCCTCTCGCTCTACCTGCTCTACGCGCGCGACGGCTGGTTCGGCGGGTGGCTGACGCGCCACGGCGTGCAGATGCTGTTCGCCTACCCGGCGATGCTGCTCGCGATGCTGTTCATCTCGCTGCCGTTCGTCGTCCGCGAGGTCGTGCCCGTGCTGCGCGAGATCGGGATCGACCAGGAGGAGGCGGCGGCGACGCTGGGATCCTCCGCGTTCACGACGTTCCGGAAGGTGACCATCCCCGCGATCCGCTGGGCGGTCACGTACGGCGTCGTGCTGACGACCGCACGCTGCCTCGGCGAGTTCGGTGCCGTGAGCATCGTCTCCGGCGGCATCGCCGGCCGCACGCAGGTGCTGACGCAGTACGTGCAGGCGTCGTACGAGAACTTCAACCTGACCGGCGCGTACGCGGCGTCGGTCGTGCTCGCCGGGCTCGCGATCGCGACGCTCGTGGCCATGACCATCGTGAGACCGAAGGAGGAGCGCAGTGGCAATCGAGACGCGTAACGTCACGAAGCGGTTCGGCGACTTCGTCGCGCTCGACGACGTCTCGATCACGGCGCAGAGCGACTCGCTCACGGCGCTGCTCGGGCCGAGCGGGAGCGGCAAGTCGACGCTCCTCCGCGTCATCGCCGGCCTCGAGGTCCCCGACGCGGGCGACGTCTTCATCTCCGGCAAGGAGGCGACGGCCGTCGCGCCGCAGAAGCGCGGCGTCGGCTTCGTCTTCCAGCACTACGCGCCGTTCAAGCACATGACGGTCCGCGAGAACGTCGCGTTCGCGCTGAAGATCCGCCACCGGCCGAGGACGGAGGTGCGGGCGCGGGTCGACGAGCTGCTCGAGCTCGTGCAGCTGACGGGGCTCGACCGCCGCTACCCGGCGCAGCTCTCCGGCGGGCAGCGGCAGCGGATGGCGCTCGCCCGCGCGCTCGCGCCCGAGCCGGAGGTGCTGCTGCTCGACGAGCCGTTCGGCGCGCTCGACGCACGCGTGCGCAAGGAGCTGCGCGCGTGGCTGCGCCGCCTGCACGAGGAGACGCACACGACGACGATCCTCGTCACGCACGACCAGGAGGAGGCGATGGAGGTCGCCGACGAGGTGGTGCTGATGGCGAAGGGCCGCGTGGAGCAGGTCGGGCCGCCGAGCGAGCTGTACGAGAGGCCGGCGAACGAGTTCGTGATGAGCTTCGTCGGCCCGGTGACCCGTCTCGCCGAGGCGTACGTGCGGCCGCACGACATCGAGATCCTGCTCTCGCCGGACGGCGCCGACGCGGAGGCGATGGTCGAGCGGATCGTCCACCTCGGCTTCGAGGTGCGCGTCGAGCTCGTCGACGCGGAGGGCGAGCGCCTCTCGGTGCAGCTGACGCGCGAGGCTGCGGCCGAGCTCGAGCTCGCGGCCGGCGACGTCGTGTGGGTGCGGGCACGGCGCACGCGCGTGTTCGCGTGAACTAGGCTCGGCCGGTGCTGTACCGGCCGGAGGACTTCGAGCCGCTGACGGACGAGCCGTGGGACGACGCGCGCGCCCGCGCGGCGATTCGCACGATCGTCGCGGACGTCGGTGCGGCCTACGGCGGCGACGAGCTCTGGCCCGCGGACGAGTGGGACGGCTGGGAGACGCCGACGCCGTTGAAAAACCTCTACGCCGGCGCGGCCGGCGTCGTCTGGGCCCTCGACGCGCTCCAGCGGCGCGGGCACGCCGAGTCGCGGATCGATCTCGCCGACGCGGCGCTGAGGACGCTCGAGGCGTGGCGGGCCGCGCCGGACTTCATGCGCGGGCTCGAGCTGCCGACGCGGGCCGAGTCGTCCCTCTTCTGCGGCGAGTCGGGAATCCTCCTCGTCGCGTGGCGGCTCGCGCCGACCGACGCCCTGAGGGACG
>DATKNT010000157.1:0-7381 GCA_035541175.1 Gaiellaceae bacterium | reverse complement strand
GTGCGATCTCTCGCTTGATTCGTTCGACAAGGCTCCCCATGGGCGCTTCGCGATCAATGCGAATTGCGACACAGTTGAAGGCTTCCAAGGCCCTTTCGATCACGGTGAAACGGGCGGTGTACTCAAGGAAGATGTTTCGCTCAGCCTGGGGGCCGTACTCGTCGCCCTGGATCGGCATTACGACAAAGACGCGACGGCGGCGAACATCTAGGCGTTTCTTTGCCTCCTTTTCGAACTTCGCGTACTGGTTTCGCTTGCCGGCGATGAACGAGTCGAACGCGCCGCTGGTCTTCTTGTTGTACGGCAGGTCGGTCTCGAAGACGCGGATCTCGTAGGCCTGACGTGTGCGCTGGGTGTTGCCCCAGGCCGTAGTAAGCGTGCCGTCTCGGACGAACTCAGTGACGTGCTCGAGGACCTGGGCGCGGTCCCGATTGAAGACACTCTTCCGGCCGCCGTTGGGAAGGGTCGCGACCAAATGGTAAGGCACGAGATCACAATAGTCCGGGGCACGGACGGTTCCAACCAGCCGACTTGATCACGTAGACCACGCGGGTAACACATCTTGACACGCTGTACGTTTTCGTCTACAACAACGAGTATGGGACGACCACGGAAGATCGACGCGCTCACTAGCAACGTCAGCGGGCGAATCCGCCCGGAACAGGACTACTGGCTGCGGTGGGTTGCGGGGAGGCGCTTCGACGGCGAGTTCAGTCGAACGCTCCGTTGGGCCATCGACCAGGCGCAGGCCTTCGACGTGATTCTTCGGGATGATGATCCTGTGCGGGCGCTGGACGAGATGCTGCACCCCCCGGACTACCACTCGCAGTCGCCGGAGGAAGTCGAGGAGGACATTCGCGAGGCCGAGCGGGAGGACGAGGCGTGGAGGCGGGAGCAGGCAATCAAGCGCGCTCAGCGCAGGGCGAAGAAGACGCCGTGAGACTAGACCGGGCCCTCGACCTCTACATGGGCGACCTCGCGAGGCGGGGGTACTCGCCGGCGACGCGCCGGTCGTACTGGTTCAAGCTGATCAAGCTCTGCGACGAGTTCAAGCATGTGGAGGACGTGACCGCCGAGGACTGCGCGCGGTTCCTCGACCAATGGAGCGATTCGAGCGTCGGGACGCTCGCGCACTCGGTGACGACGGTGAAGTGCTTCTTCCGGTGGGCAGAGGATCAGGGCTGGATCGAACACTCGCCGGCGGAGAAGCTGAAGCGCCCGCGCCGACAGGCGCCCGAAGAACTGGACGTAATCACCATCGGCGCCGAGGACGTGCGGCGGATGCTCGATGCCTGCGAGAACTGGCACGAGGCCCTCTGCCTTGGCGTTCTCTGCTACCTCGGCCCGCGCCGGCGGGCGGCATCCCAGCTGCGCTGGCGGGACGTTGACCTTAACCGGGAGATGGTCAAGTTCAGGGAGAAGGGCCGGAAGGTGATCACGAAGCCCCTCCCCCACGTCCTGGCGGCGCTCCTGCGCTACGCGGAGGCGAGTCCCGAGGTTCCGTCAGGGCCGGACAACTACGTGATCCCGATGCAGCGGAAGCAGCTGCGATCCGGCGAACGCGACGACCGGATGATCTGGCGAACTGTCCACCGTGTGGGGAGGCGGGTCGGTGTCAAGACGAACGTGCATGCCTTCCGGGCGGCCTTCGCCGTGCAATACCTAGAAACCCACATCGGCGACCTGGAAGCGCTGCAAGCGCTCATGGGCCACAAGCGAATCGAGACCACCCAGGTCTACCTTCGCCGGCTCAACCGGGAGAAGGCCATGGATCGCGTCCGGGACCTCTCCTGGGGGAGCCCCCGGTTCGAGGCCACAGCAGAAGAGGCGCCTACCGGAGTCGAACCGGTGTACCAGGTTTTGCAGACCTGTGCCTAACCACTCGGCCAAGGCGCCCGGCCGCTGAATCGTAGCCGGGGCCTACGCCGGGGCAAGCACCTCGTCCAGGAACGCCACCGCCCGCTCGAACGTCTCGATCCGGTTCGGGAGCTTCTCCACCATGTGGCCCTCGTCCTCGAAGATGAGCAGCTCGCAGCGGACGCCCTTCTCCGCCAGGACGCGGTGGATGTGCTCCGACTCGCCGACCGGGACACGCGGGTCGTTCCGGCCGTGCTGGACGAACAGCGGCGCGCGGATCGCGTCGATGTGCGTCGCCGGGGACACCTCGACGAGGAAGTCGCGGTCGCGCGCGAGCGACCCGTACTCGCGCTCTCGCGCGGCGCGGCGGTAGTCCGACGTGTTCTCGAGGAACGTGACGAGGCTCGAGATGCCCACCGCCTCGATCCCTGCCGCCCACAGCTCCGGCTGGAAGGCGAGGCCGGCGAGCACCATGTAGCCGCCGTACGAGCGGCCGTACAGCACCGCGCGCGACGCGTCGATCTCGGGCCGCGCGCCGAGCCACGCGTGCAGCGAGGCGAGGTCGCGCACCGAGTCGAGCCGCAGCCGGACGTCGTCTAGGTGCTCGTAGCGCTTCCCGTATCCGGTCGAGCCGCGCACGTTCGGTGCGGCGACCGCGTACCCGCGCGAGACGAGGTACTGCGTCAGCGGCCCGAAGCTCGGCGCGAACCACGGCCGCCATTGCGACTCCGGGCCGCCGTGCACGGTGACGACGACCGGGAACGGGCCGTCGCCGGCCGGCTCGAACAGGAAGACGGGGATCGACTCGCCGTCGAAGCTCTCGTACCGGTACAGCTCGGGCTCGACGAGCGTCGCGGGATCGACGTCGCGCGGGCTCGTCGTCAGCCGCGTCAGCGCGCGCGCGTCGAGGTCGTAGACGTACACGTCGTGCGGCTCCGTCGGCCGCGAGAACGCGAACGCGAGCAGCGCGCCGTCCCTCGAGAACACCGGCGACTCGGCGACGCCGCGGCCGGGCAGCCGCACCTCCTCGCGCAGCGCGCCCGTGTGCGGGTCGTGGAGCTCGAGCCGCGAGTAGCCGTCCTCGTTCGCGAGCACGAGCAAACTGCGTCCAGCGTCGTCGCCCGCGCAGTCGAGGTCCCAGCGCGACTCGACGACGGTCTCCCACGCGCGTGCCGCGACGTCGTAGCGCGCGACCGCGAACGTGTCACGTCCCTCGTTCGTCGCGGCGAGGAAGCCGGACGAGTCGGGCAGCCAGACGGTCGAGCGCCACTCCGCTTCGCCCTCGTGCGGGGTCGCGTGCACGACCTCACCGTCGCCGCTCCCGAGCAGGAACAGGTCGCTGTCGCCGGCGCGATCGCCCAGCCGCTCCGCGACGATCCAGCGGCCGTCGGGCGAGACGCTGTCGACGGCGAGCCAGCCGCCGAGCTCGAAGCTCCGCTCCTCCCCGCCGGGCAGCGTGCGCGCGACGACGTCGAAGTCGACGCCGTTGCGGCGGTTCGTCGCGTACGCGAGCAGCGTCCCGTCCCGGGAGACGCGCGGCGTCTCGTGCTTGTAGCGCCGGTCGACGACGAGCGGCTCCGGCGACGCGCCGGGCACCGCGTCGAGCAGGTACAGCTGCGTCCGCTCGTTCCCGTGCTCGTCCATCTCGAGCAGGATCCGCCCGTCCGGAAGGAACTGCCCGTCGACCGGCTCGGCGAAGTCCGTCAGCTGGACGAGCGCGCCGCCGCGCGCCGGCACGGCGAACAGCTGCTGCGTCCCCGGAAGGTTCGACGCGACGAGCAGCGTGGCGCCGTCGGCGGAGAACGAGAGCGGCAGCGCCTGCCGCATCTCGAGCAGCGCCCGCAGGTCGAGCATTCGCGCTACGCGGCGACCCCGGAGAACTCCGGGATGATGTCGTCGCCGTACGCCTGCAGCGTCTCCTCCTGCCCGTGCGTCATCAGGTAGATGTTGAACTGGTCGACGCCGACCGCCTCGAGCTCCCTCAGCTTCGCCTTCGACTGCTCGACGTCGCCGATCACGCAGAAGCGGTCGCAGATCTCGTCGGTGACGAACTCGCCGTGCGCCGCGCCGACGCGCGAGTGCTCGTTGTAGTCGTAGAACTTCCGCGCCTGGACGTAGTCGGTGAGCGCCTTCGGGACGGAGCTGCCGTCGGCGCCGTAGCGCTCGATCAGGTCCATGACGTGGTTCGAGACCATCGCCGGGAACCAGCGCACCTGGTCGCGCGCGTCGGCGAGGTCGTCGGTCACGTGCGCCGGCGCGCCGACGATGCACTTCAGCTGCGACGGGTCGCGGCCCGCCTCGGCGGCGGCCTTCCGCGCCGTGTCCATGATCCACGAGATGATCTCCGGGTCGGCGAGCTGGATGATCACGCCGTCCCCGACGCGGCCGGCGACGCCGAGCGCCCTCGGCCCGTAGCCGGCGACCCACATCGGGATCTGCGGCAGCTCCGGGCGCACCCACTTCAGCTGCAGGCCCTTGTCGTTCCACTGCACCTCGCGGCCGTTCATGAAGTCGCGGATCATCGCGATCGCGGCCTCGAACACGGCGACCTTCACCGGCTGCTGGCCGATGTAGCGGCGCGCGGAGTCGCCGCGGCCGATGCCCATCACCATCCGCCCGCCGGAGAGGTCGTGCAGCGTCGCGTAGGCGCTCGCGAGCACCGTCGGCTCGCGCGTGCCCGGGTTCGTGACGAAGTGGCCCATCTTGATCCTCGACGTCTCCCGCGCGGCGACCGCGAGCAGCGGGATCGACTCCTGCCAGAGCACGTGCGAGTCGTACGTCCACGCGTACTCGAAGCCGTGCCGCTCGGCGAGCTGGACCAGCTCGAGGAAGCGCGAGAACGGCGGGTCGGGCAGGACGGTGACGCCGAAGCTGAGCATTGGGCCTCCCTTGTCGAAGGCCGCGAGCATAGCGCCGTCAGCGCGCGACGGGCGGACGCCACGCGGGCGTGAGCAGCGACGAGAGCGCGGCGAGCAGACCGAGGAGCACGAATCCGAGCCGGCCGTCACCCGGGAGCGAGAAGGTCAGGCCGACGAGCGGCGTGCCGACGACGATCACGAAGGCGGCCCACGCGTTGACGAAGCCGACGGCGGCGCCGGGCGACTCGGGTCGGTCGAGCTGCGCGCCGGCGAACGCCATCGGGAACGGGACTCCGCTGGCGAGGCCGATCACGGCCGCCGCGACGACGAGCGCCGCCGCCGGCAGCGGCAGCGCGAGGGCGACGGCGCCGGCGCCGCCGAGGACGAGGCTCGCGGCGACCCAGCGCGAGGCGTCGGCTCGCCGCAGCAGCGCGCCGCCGCCGATCCTGCTGAAGAAGGCGAGCAGCAGCGTCAGCGAACCCGCCGCCGCCGCGAACTCCTTCGAATGGCCGTGGTGCTCGAACAGCGTCACCACCCAGTCCCCGACGACGACGCTGAAGCCGAACGAGGCCGCGTGGATCGCCGCCAGCCGCAGCAGGTACCGGTCGCGGAAGAGGCTGCGGTCGATCCGCTCGCCGCCGTGTCGGGCGGCACCGCGCGACCGCGGCGCGACCGCAAGCAGAGCCGCCATGACGCAGGCGACGATCACGCCGCTGAGGTACGGCGCGCGGAAGCCGACCCAGTTCGCGAGCCCCGGCACGAGCGCGAGCGCGAGCCCCGGCGAGAGCACCGAGGCGGAGCCGTACACGCCCTGGAGGAACGGCGAGCCGCCGCGCGCCCGGATGTAGTCGCTGCCGGCGACGAAGCCGAAGCCCGTGCCGAGCCCGACGACGATCCGTCCGAGGAACGCGAGCGCGAGGTACGGCCCGACCAGCGAGACCGCGTTTCCCGCCGCCATCAGCGCAAGCGCGAGCAGGCCCGTGTTCCAGGCGCCGAAGCGGTCGGCCGCCCGTCCGCCGGGGATCTGCATCCCCATGTGGACGAGGAACTGCGCCGTCGTCAGCAGCCCGATCGTCGCGAGCCCGACGCCGTACGCGTGCGCGAGCCGCGTCGCGACCGCGCCGAGCTCGGTTACCTGCCAGCCGACGGCGAAGCCGACGCCGAGGCCGCCCGCGACGACTCTCGCGCCGATGACTCCCTCCCGCGCCATCGCGCGAGCGTACGCTACGCCACGTGCGAAGGCCGTCGAAGATCGTCTGCGTCGGGCAGAACTACCGCGCGCACACCGCCGAGATGGGCGGCGCCGAGAGCGCGGAGCCGATCCTGTTCGGCAAGTTCCCGACGGCGCTGATCGGCCCCGGCGACGCGATCGTGCTGCCGCCCGAGTCGGCGCACGTCGACGCCGAGGCGGAGCTCGCCGTCGTGATCGGGAAGACGGTGCGCCGCGTCTCGCGCGAGCGCGCGCTCGACGCGGTCGCGGGCTACGTGTGCGCGAACGACGTCAGCGCACGAGACCTCCAGTACGGCGACGGCCAGTGGACGCGCGGCAAGGGCTTCGACACGTTCTGCCCCGTCGGCCCGGGCGAGCCGGTGCCGGTGTCGGCGCTCGGCGACGGGAGCGGGCTGCGCGTCGTGCAGCGGCTGAACGGCGAGGTGCTCCAGGACGGGAACACGCGCGACCTCATCTTCGACGTCCCGTATCTCGTCGCGTTCGCGTCGAACGTGTTCACGCTGGAGCCGGGCGACCTGATCCTCACCGGCACCCCGCACGGCGTCGGCTTCGCCCGCGACCCGAAGGTGCGGCTCCAGCCCGGCGACGTCGTCGAGGTCGAGGTCGAGGGGATCGGCGTGCTCTCGAACCCGGTGGTCGCCGAGTCGTAGCCGGCTCAGCACCGCAACGGCGGTTGCCGACACCGCCGGCCATGAGACTCGCCGTCGTCGTCTTCACGGCAGTCGCTCCCCTCGTCGCCGGCACCGGGTCCGCGCGTGCGCAGAAGCGCTGCGCTCTTCGGTGCGACGAAGCCGTTTGTCGGTCCCCACAGCGCCGCGTGTCGGGACGCCGCACGATGCGGATCACCTGGCTGGATTGAGCCGGCCGTCCGCGGTGTCGGCGATCATCCGGTCATGCCCGCGCCGCGCCGGAGGATCGCGCTCATCGCGCACGACAACCTCAAGCAGGACCTGCTCGACTGGGCGCGGTACAACCGCGGCACGCTCGCGAAGCACGAGCTGCTCGCCACCGGCACGACCGGGACGCTGATCGCCGACGAGCTCGACCTGCCGGTGCACCGGTTCCTGAGCGGGCCGCTCGGCGGCGACCAGCAGATCGGCGCGGCGGTCGCCGAGGGCCGCGTCGACCTCGTCATCTTCTTCTGGGACCCGCTCGAGCCGCACCCGCACGACGTCGACGTGAAGGCGCTGCTGCGGATCGCGGTCGTCTACAACGTTCCGATGGCGTGCAACCGCGCGACGGCGGACTACATCCTCTCGAGCCCACTGCTGGCCGCGACCTAGCACCGTCCACTCCGGACATGTCCGAGCGTGCGGCGTCACTCCGTATTGCTGTTCGCGTTCGCCGCCGTCGCCGTTGCGCTGACGCTCGTGCCGTCGGCGCCCGGCGGTGCCGACCATGCCGGACGGGCGAGCTACTGCACGCCGGCCTGCGT
>DATKNT010000156.1:0-4914 GCA_035541175.1 Gaiellaceae bacterium | reverse complement strand
GCCGCGAACGTCAGCGCGTACGCCGTCACGATCCACTCGAGCGAGGAGATCGAGACATGGAGGTCGCGCTCGATCGACGGGAGCGCGACGTTCACGACGGTGTTGTCGAGCATGATCATGAACAGGCCGAAGGCGACCGCGGCGAGCGTCCACCACTTGCGGTTCTCCGGCGCGAAGATGCGTGCCTTCAAGAGGAATCTCCCTGCGTTCGTTGTTAGTGTCCACTAAGTTAGCAGCTACTAGCAACGAGCCGCAAGCATAGGCTCTCCCCCGTGCACGGTGGCTTCATCTGGCAGCCGACCGACGAGCTCGTCGAGCAGGCGAACCTGACCCGGCTCGCCCGCAGGCTCGGCGCCGGCGGCTACGCGGAGCTGCACCGCGTCTCCGTCGAGGAGCCGGAGCGGTTCTGGCCGGCCGTGGTCGACGACCTCGGGATCGAGTTCTCGCTGCCGTGGGAGGCCGTCGCCGACGTGTCGCGCGGGCCGGAGTGGGCGACGTGGTTCGTCGGCGGGCGCGTCAACGTCGCCCGCGCGTGCGTCCACCGCTGGGCCGCCGAGCGGCCGGACGAGGAGGCGCTCGTCTGGCAGAGCGAGGACGGGCGGCGGGCGGCGCTGAGCTGGGCGGAGACGTCCCGGCAGGTGACGCAGCTCGCCGAGGCGCTCGTCGAGCTCGGCGTCGAGCCGGGCGACCGCGTCGCGATCTTCATGCCGATGTGCCCGGCCGTCGCCGTCGCGTCGCACGCGTGCGCCCACGTCGGCGCCGTGCAGGCGCCGATCTTCTCGGGCTTCGCGGCTCCCGCGATCGCGTCGCGGCTCGAGGACTCCGGCGCGAAGGTCGTGATCTGCGCCGACTGGTCGCTGCGGCGCGGCAAGCGGATCGAGATGCGGCGGACGCTCGACGAGGCGGGCAGGTTCGCCGTCGAGCACGTCGTCGAGTGGAGCCGGGAGCGCGGCGAGTGGCCGGAGCTCGTGACGCGGCGGCCGGGGACGCTGCCGCCGCTCGAGGTCGACTCCGAGGCGCCGTACCTGCTCGCCTACACCTCCGGTACGACCGGGCGCCCGAAGGGGGCGGTGCACGTCCAGGGCGGCTTCCTCGTCTCGGTCGCCCGCGAGGCCGCGTACCAGACCGACCTGAAGGCCGGCGACCGCGTCCACTTCGCCACCGACATGGGCTGGATCATGGGCCCGTGGACCCTCGTCGGCGCGGGCGCCGCAGGCGCGGCGATCGTGCTCGCCGAGGGCGCCCCCGACTGGCCCGCCGACCGGCTCTGGCGGCTCGTCGAGTCCGAACGTGTGACGATGCTCGGCCTCTCGCCCACGCTCGTGCGCGCGCTCGTCCCGCACGGCGACCCGGAGGCGGACCTGTCGTCGCTGAAGGCGTTCTGCACGACGGGCGAGCCGTGGAACCCCGATCCGTACCGGTGGCTCCATGAGCGCGTCGGCGGCTCGCGTGTCCCGATCGTGAACATCTCCGGCGGCACGGAGGTCGGCGCCTGCTTCCTCTCGACCTGCATCACCGAGCCGGTGAAGCCGGTCGCGCTCGGCTTCGCCGCGCTCGGCGCGGACCTGGACGTCGTCGACCCGGAGGGAAACCCGGTCCGCGGGGAGGTCGGCGAGCTCGTGTGCCGGCGTCCGTGGCCGGGAATGACCCGCGGCATCTGGGGAGACGACGAGCGCTACCTCGACGCGTACTGGCGCCGCTTCCCCGGCATCTGGACGCACGGGGACTGGGCGTCGATCGACGAGGACGGCTACTGGTTCCTGCACGGGCGAAGCGACGACACGCTGAACATCGCCGGGAAGCGGATCGGGCCCGCCGAGCTCGAGTCGGCGGCGATCGGGAGCGGCATCGTCGCGGAGGCGGCCGCGATCGGCGTCCCGCACGAGGTGAAGGGCGAGACGGCGTGGATCGTCTGCGTCGCGACGCCCGGAGCGAAGCCCGACTCCGCCCGCGTGTCGTCGGCGGTCGCGGCGGCCCTCGGCAAGGCGTTCACTCCGGAGAGGGTCGTGTGGGTCGCGGCGCTGCCGAAAACCCGTTCGGCGAAGATCGTCCGGCGGGCGGTGCGCGCGAGCGCGCTCGGCAGCGATCCCGGAGACCTGTCGTCCCTCGAGAATCCCGAGTCGTTGGAGGAGATCGCACATGCCGTCGAGTGATCTGCAAGGACGGGTCGCGCTCGTCACGGGCGGCGGCCGCGGAATCGGCGCGAACATCGCCCGCGGGCTCGCGTCCGCCGGCATGGACGTCTGGGTGGCGGCGCGCACGATCGACCAGGTCGAGACGGTGGCGGCGGAGATCGGCGGCCACGCGCTCGCCGGCGACGTCTCGCACCGCGAGGACGTCGAGCGCTGGCTGGGCGAGACCGGCCCGCTCGACCTGCTCGTCTGCTGCGCCGGCATCTCGTCCTGGGAGGGCCGCGCCTGGGAGGCCGAGCCCGCGGACTGGTGGCGCACGTTCGAGGTCAACGTCCTCGGCGTCTTCCTCTGCTGCCGCGCCGCCATCCCGGCGATGCTCGCACGGGGCAGCGGCCGGATCGTCAACGTCGCGAGCGGCGCCGCCTATCTCCCGGCGAGCCGCAACGACGCGTACGCCGCGAGCAAGGCGGCGGTGAACCGGTTCACCGAGGTGCTCGCCGGCGAGCTCGCCGGCACGGGGGTGGTCGCGTTCTCGATCAGCCCGGGTCTCGTGCGCACGGCGATGACGGCGGGGTCGTTCCCCGACGACGCGCCGTGGACGCCGCCCGAGTGCGCGCCGCGGCTGGTGCTCGCGCTGGCGTCGGGCGAGTTCGACGCGCTGGCGGGGCGCTACCTCCACGCGGAGCACGATCCGCCGGAGAAGCTCCGGCGGCGGATCGCCGAGATCCAGGCCGAGGATCTCAACGCGATCCGGCTCCGTCGCTAGTTTTCGCCTGATAGTCTTAAACCGATGCGGCTCGCGCTCGTCCAGACGAACCCGATCGTCGGCGACCTCGACGGCAACCGCGAGCTGATCCTCGAGCGGCTGGAGCAGGCGAAGGGCGACGGCGCCGATCTCGTCGTCTTCCCCGAGCTCGCCGTCACCGGGTATCCGCCGGAGGACCTGCTGCTCCGGCCCGGATTCGTGCGCGCGGCGGAGCGCTCGCTCGCCGAGATCGCGGCGGCGGCGCTCGGGACGACCGTGCTCGTCGGCACCCCGCACCTCGACCGCGATCTCTCCAACGCCTGTGCCGTCTGTGCGGACGGCGAGGTGAAGGCGATGGTGAAGAAGCGCTTCCTCCCGAACTACGGCGTCTTCGACGAGGTGCGCTACTTCGCGCCGGGCCACGACCTGTTCGTGTTCGAGCACGGCGAGACCGTCGTCGGCGTCACCGTGTGCGAGGACATGTGGCAGCCGGGTCCTCCGGCGACCGATCTCGCGCTCGGCGGCGCGCAGCTGCTCGTGAACATCTCGGCGTCGCCGTTCCACCTCGGCAAGGACCGTGAGCGCGAGGAGATGTTCAGTGTCCGCGCGCGCGACACCATCGCGTTCGTCGCCTTCTGCAACGCGGTCGGCGGCCAGGACGAGCTGATCTTCGACGGCCACTCGGTCGTACTCGACGACGAGGGAACCGTGCTCGCGCGCGCGCCCGGCTTCGAGGAGGCGCTGCTCGTCGTCGACGTCGACCCGACGGCGGTGGTCGCGCGGCGGCTCACGGACCCGCGGAGGCGCGCGCTCGCGGCCGACCGCGGGGCGCTGCCGCCGGTGCGGGCGATCCGGCTCGATCCGCCGCGGGCGCAGGCCGAGCCGGCGGCGCCGCCGCTCGTCCCGTTCGACGACGAGCTCGAGCAGATGCGCCAGGCGCTCGTGCTCGGGCTGAGCGACTACGTCCGGAAGAACGGCTTCTCGGAGATCGTCGTCGGCGTCTCCGGCGGGATCGACTCGGCGCTGACGGCCGCGATCGCGGCGGAGGCGCTCGGACCGGAGCGCGTCCACTGCGTGTCGATGCCGTCGCGGTACTCGTCGGCGGGGACGCGGGCGGACGCGCGACGGCTCGCGGCGAGCCTCGGCTGCGAGTTCCGCGAGATCCCGATCGGGCCGATGGTCGGCGCGTTCGACGCGGCGCTGGCGGAGTCGTTCGCCGGCCGCGAGCCGGATCTCACCGAGGAGAACGTCCAGGCGCGCATCCGCGGGACCCTGCTGATGGCACTCTCGAACAAGTTCGGGTGGCTGCTCGTCGCGACCGGGAACAAGTCGGAGCTGTCGGTCGGCTACGCGACGCTGTACGGCGACATGGCCGGCGGGTTCGCGCTGCTCAAGGACGTGTTCAAGACGGACGTGTTCCGGCTGTCGCGCCACCTGAACGAGCGCGCCGGGCGCGAGCTGATCCCGGCCTCGATCATCGAGCGCCCGCCGAGCGCGGAGCTGCGGCCCGACCAGCTCGACGAGGACTCGCTGCCGCCCTACCCGCAGCTCGACGAGGTGCTCGAGGCGTACGTCGAGGAGGACCGCTCGCTCGAGGAGCTCTCCGCCGACGGGTTCGACCCCGAGGTTGTGCGGCGCGCGGTGGCGATGATCGACCGGGCCGAGTACAAGCGCCGGCAGGCGCCGCCCGGGGTGCGGCTGCGGCCGAAGGCGTTCGGCCGCGACCGGCGCACTCCTATTACCAATCGTTGGCGCTCGTAGCGCCAACGATTGGTGAGAGGCGGAGCTCCGCGCGACCGGGAGCGCGGTCCCGGTCGCGCTCCGTGCCGTTTCGGTCGGGGTGCCTGGTCACGGCCGGTGCCGTCGCATCCGGTCGTGCCTGCGGCAGGACCGGACGCTCGTTCGCGTTCGCCTAACGGCGTTAGGCGAACGCCTGGGCCGCGCTCAGGTTCCAGCGTCCAAAGGTTCAGGCGGCGGGCCGTTCGCGAGCAGGTCGCGGACGAGCTCCGCGAGGCGGCTGGGCCCCGTGATCACCGT
>DATKNT010000155.1:0-6647 GCA_035541175.1 Gaiellaceae bacterium | reverse complement strand
CGGGCACGCGGTAGCCCTCGGTGACGATCTTGAAGTGGTGGATGAGCGACTCCATCGACGTGTGCAGCTCCTCGCGCGGCGGCAGGACGACCTTCCGGTCGTCCGCGATCCACGGCTTGCCCTCCATCTGCTCGAGCCGGTCGAGGCACTGGCGGATGATCCGCACCGACTCCGCCATCTCGTCCATCCGCACGCGGTAGCGGTCGTACACGTCGCCGTTCGCGTAGACGGGGACGCGGAAGTCGACCTCGTCGTACGCGAGGTACGGGTCGTCGCGCCGCAGGTCCCAGTCGACGCCGGAGGCGCGGAGGTTCGGCCCGGACTGGCCGAGCGCGATCGCGTCCTGCGCCGAGAGCGTGCCCACGCCCTTCGTGCGCTCGAGCCAGATCATGTTCCGGTCGAGCAGCGTGAGGTAGTCGTCGAGCCCCTTCGGCATCAACTCGACGAACCGGCGCGCCTCGGGGTAGAAGCCCTGCGGGATGTCCTCGGCGAGCCCGCCGACCTGGAAGTAGCGCGTGTGCATGCGCGTCCCGGCGACGAGCTCCGAGAGGTCCATGATCAGGTCGCGCTCGCGGAAGCAGTACCAGAACATCGACACGGCCCCGAGCTCGAGCGCCGAGGTGCCGAGGTAGACGAGATGCGAGTGGATCCGGTTCAGCTCGCACAGCAGCATCCGCATCCACGTCGCCTTCTCCGGCACCTCGATCCCGAGCAGCTTCTCGACCGCGAGGACGAAGACGAGCTCCGCGTTCTGGTAGCCGACGTAGTCGATCCGCTCCGGGTACGTGATCGCCTTCCACCACGTCTTCGACTCGATGCTCTTCTCGAAGCCGGTGTGGAGATAGCCGATCACGGCGGACAGCCCGACGACCGTCTCGCCGTCGAGGTCGACGATCAGGCGGAGGACGCCGTGCGTCGACGGATGGTTCGGGCCGAAGTTGACCTGGAGGATGTCGTCGACGTCGCGCAGCGCCTCCGGGACGTCCTTGATCGTCGGCACCCGCGGCGGGATGCGCGAGCCCTCGTACTGCGGCGGCGCGACCACCGGCCACCCGGCCGGGCGCGCGGTGGGCTTCTCCGGCGCCACCGTCATGGATGAGTCTTCCGGTAGGACTGCCGGATGCCCGGGTCGCTAGCACCAAGCGATGCAAGGACGCAGGGAGCGCTCGTAGCCGAAGCTACGGGCGCGACTGAGGACGCGGCAGCGCGCAGCGTGATCGCGGGCCGGGCGCCGGTGAGTTCTGCCGGGAGGCTCATTCAGCGTCCGAGAAGCGGACCGGCTCGCCGCCGATCGGGTAGTCCTTGCGCAGCGGGTGGCCGTCCCAGTCGTCCTCGAGCAGGATCCGGCCGAGATTCGGGTGGCCCTCGAAGCGGATGCCCATCAGGTCGAACTGCTCGCGCTCGTGCCAGTCGGCGGTCGGCCACACGGAGACGACGCTGGGGACGGCCTCGCCGTCGTCGACCCAGGTCTGGAGGCGCAGCGTGGGCGAGCCCTCGCGGAGCGCGCGCAGCTGCCAGCTCACGGAGAACCGCTTCGGCTTCGCCGCCGGCGTCGATTGGAGCCCCTGCGTCATCGGCAGGTTGAGGTCGCGGCCGCCGGCGGTGCCGATGTAGCCGGAGACGCCCTTGCCGCCCCAGCCGAGGTAGTCGGTGGCGACGACATCGCAGAGGAAGTCGAAGCCGAGCTCGTCCCGCGCGTAGGCGCACGCGTCGTGCGCGGCCTCGCGCTCGATCGTGACGGTCGTCTCGCCGTGCGCCTCGCGCACCGACACGAAGCCGGGGACGTCCTCCCAGCTCATGTCGCAACCTCGCGCCGCTCGTACGCCGGCGGCACCCCGGCGAGGTGCGCCTCGTGCAGGCGGATGATCCCCTCCATCAGCGCCTCGGGCCGCGGCGGGCAGAACGGGACGTAGATGTCGACGGGGACGATCCGGTCGACGCCCTGGAGGATCGCGTAGTTGTTGAACATCCCGCCGGAGCTCGCGCAGGCGCCCATCGCGATCACCCACTTCGGCTCGAGCATCTGGTCGTAGATCTGGCGCAGCGGCGCCGCCATCTTGTGGGAGACGCGGCCCGAGACGATCAGCAGGTCGGCCTGGCGCGGCGACGAGCGGAACGCCTCCATCCCGAAGCGGGCGATGTCGTGGCGGGCCGAGACGATCGACATCATCTCGATCGCGCAGCAGGCGAGCCCGAACGTGTCCGGCCACATCGACTTCGTCTGCGCCCAGCGGACCGCCTTCTCGAGCGTCGTCAGCCCGAGCGCCTGCTCGAGCTCGTCGGCCCCCAGCTCCTCCTCGAAGTGCGACGGCCCCTTCGTCGGCCAGAGCAGCCGCTCCGACTGGAGCCCGTAATCCCTCAGCCGCGCCATCTCACCACTCGAGCGCGCCCTTGCGCCAGATGTAGACGTAGGCGACGAGCAGGATCGCCACGAAGAAGACGAACTCGACGAACCCGAACCAGCCGAGCGCATGCAGCTGCACGGCGAGCGGGTAGAGGAAGACGATCTCGATGTCGAAGACGATGAAGAGCATCGCCGTGAGGTAGAAGCTGACGGTGAAGCGCTGCTCCTTCATCTGGCCCTTCGACACGCCCGACTCGAACGGCACGACGCGCGCGCGCGTGCGGCGCGCCGGCCGTTGCGCGAACACGAAGGACATGACGATCATCGAGGCGGGGATGGCGAGCGCCATGAGCGCGTAGATCAGGAACGGAAGCCAGCTGTTCAGCATCCGGCGGCGCCTCTCCTAGCAGCCTTCGTCACGGTCGTTCCACCCACCGAACGGATGACGTTATCAAGCTCCGTCGGGCTGCACTTGATCAAGGGCAAACGACGGAGCGGTGCGTGAGCCGGGTGTTACAAACATGGATCCGAACGGGGCATTCGGAGCGACGGACGCCGTTGGTACGATGAGCTCGTGGAGATCCAGGAGCGTACCGACGCGATCGTCTCGCTGACCCCCGCCGCGGCGGCGAAGATCAGCGCGCTGATGGCGGAGGAGACCGACGTCTCCGTCCTCCGCGTCGCGATCGAGGGCGGCGGCTGCTCCGGCTTCCAGTACGGCCTCGGCTTCGACCGCGGCGCCCTCGAGGGCGACGTCGAGTTCGAGTGCGAGGGCGTGCGGGTCGTCGTCGACCCGTTCAGCGCCCCCTACCTCCGCGGCGCGACCGTCGACTATCTCGAGACGATCCAGGAGTCCGGGTTCAAGATCGACAACCCGAACGCCGTCTCCTCGTGCGGCTGCGGCCACTCCTTCCAGGTCGCGGACGACGCCGATCCGGGCACGGCCACGGGCGGCTGCGGCTCCGGCTGTTCTCACTGACGGCGGCTGCGGCCTTCCCCGGAGGCCGTGTGTGAGCCGGGTCACTAGCATCAGCCGACGATGAGCTCGAACGCGAACGAGCCGGTTCTCCGCGCCGCGGTCGTCGGGTCAGGCCCGGCCGGGTTCTACGCGGCCGGGGCGCTGCTCGGCGGCGACGTTCCCGTCGAGGTCGACATGATCGAGCGGCTGCCGACGCCGTGGGGACTCGTCCGGCTCGGGGTCGCCCCCGACCATCCGAAGATCAAGTCCGTCTCGCGGGCGTTCGAGAAGATCGCCGAGAAGCCCGGCTTCCGCTTCCTCGGCAACGTCGAGGTCGGCCGCGACCTCCACCACTCCGACCTCGTCGCGCTGTACGACGCCGTCATCTACGCCGTCGGCGCGCAGACCGACCGCCGGATGGGAATCCCCGGCGAGGACCTGCCCGGCTCGTGGCCCGCCACCGAGTTCGTCGCCTGGTACAACGGCCACCCCGACTACCAGGACCTCGACTTCGACCTCGCGGTCGAGCGCGTCGTCGTCGTGGGAGCGGGCAACGTCGCCGTCGACGTCGCCCGGATGCTGGCGCTGACGCCGGAGGAGCTCGCTCCGACGGACACGACGGACGCCGCGATCGCCGCGATCACGGGCGCCTCGATCAAGGAGATCGTCATGCTCGCTCGCCGCGGCCCGGTGCAGGCCGCGTTCACGACGCCGGAGCTGATCGAGCTCGGCGAGCTGGCCGCTTGCGACGTCGTCGTCGACCCGGCCGACCTCGAGCTCGACCCGGCGAGCGAGGCGGCGCTCGAGGGCGACACGAACGCGACGCGGAACCTCGAGGTGCTCCGGGAGTACGCGGCCCGGCCGCTCCAGGGCCGCCCGCGACGGCTCCTCCTCCGCTTCTGCGTCTCGCCGGTCGCCCTGCTCGGCGACGAGCGGGTCGAGGCGGTCGAGGTCGTCCGCAACCGGCTCGAGGCCGACGAGTCGGGCCGGATCCGCGCCGTCCCGACGGACGAGCGGGAGACGATCCCGTGCGGCCTCGTCTTCCGCAGCGTCGGCTACCGGGGCGTCGCGCTCCCCGAGGTGCCGTTCGACGAGCAGCGCGGGACGATCCGCAACGATCGCGGACGCGTGCTCGACGAGGAGGGCGAGCCGCTCCCGGGCGTCTACTGCGCCGGCTGGATCAAGCGCGGCCCGAGCGGCGTGATCGGCACGAACAAGAAGGACGCCACCGAGACCGTCGAGCTCCTGCTCGAGGACGTCCACGCCGGCCGTCTCGTCCCGAAGGGCGCGACCGCGGCCGCCGTCGACGCGCTGCTCGAGGAGCGCGGCGTCCACCCGGTGACGCAGTCCGGCTGGGCCGCGATCGACGAGGCCGAGCGGGCCGCGGGCGAGAGGCTCGGCCGCCCGCGCGTCAAGCTCTGCACCTGGGACGCCTTGCTGGAGACAGCGGAGTCCGCCGGCGAGCCGTCCCCCATTTAGGGGAGAGCCGAGCCGTCCCGGACGCCGATGGTCCGGGCGTGGACACGCTGACGGTCGAGTGTCTCCGCTGCGGCGCGATCCGCACCGCCCGCTACAACGTCTGGCGCCACGTCGAGTCGGCCGAGTGCCAGCGGTGCGGCTACGTCGGCTGGGCCCCGTCGGCCGAGCTGACGGAGAACCAGCGCCGGGCCCTCCGCGAGCGCCCGCTCCACACGCGCCGCCTGCGCACCGTCGCATAGCGCCCCCGAGCTCGTCCCAGTCCGTCCTCTCCCGCAGCCGCCGTCCGCGCGGACGCGGATGCGCGCCCCCGCCTCGCCCGCGAGCGTTCGCCTACACTCGCGCCATGAGCACGACAGAGGACAGACAGGAGCTGTGGGGCGGCGAGACCGCGAAGGCGATCGCCAACTTCCCGGTGTCGGGCGAGCCGATCCCGGCGCCGGTGGCGCGCTGGCTCGGCCGGATCAAGGGCGCCGCCGCGCGCGTCAACGCCGACCTCGGCCTGCTCGACCGCGACAAGGCGGAGCGGATCGCGGCCGCCGCCGACCGCATCGCGCGCGGCGAGCTCGACGACCAGTTCCCGATCGACGTCTTCCAGACCGGCTCCGGCACCTCGTCCAACATGAACGCGAACGAGGTGATCGCGACGCTCGCCGGCGAGGGCGTCCACGCGAACGACGACGTGAACATGGGCCAGTCGTCGAACGACGTCTTCCCGTCCGCCGTCCACCTCGCCGCGCTCGACGAGATCACGAACGACCTCCTCCCGGCGCTCGAGAAGCTCGGCGCCTCGCTCGAGGCGAAGGCGCGCGAGTTCGACGACGTCGTCAAGTCCGGCCGCACCCACTGGATGGATGCCGTGCCGGTGACGCTGGGCCAGGAGTTCGCCGGCTACGCGGCCCAGGTGCGCCAGGGCGCCGCGCGCGTGCAGGACGCGCTGCCGCGGCTCGGCCAGATCCCGCTCGGCGGCACCGCCACCGGCACCGGGTTGAACACGCACCCGGAGTTCGCCGCGCGCGTGCGCGAGCTGCTGTCGAAGGAGACCGGGCTCCCGATCTCGGCTCCGGCCGACCCGTTCGAGGCGCAGGCCGCGCGCGACGGCATCGTCGAGGCCTCGGGTGCGCTGAAGACGGTGGCCGTCTCGCTGACGAAGGTCGCGAACGACATCCGCTACCTCGGCTCCGGCCCCCGCGCCGGGCTCGCCGAGATCGTCCTCCCGGAGCTCCAGAAGGGCAGCTCGATCATGCCCGGCAAGGTCAACCCGGTCATGCCGGAGGTGGTGACGCAGGTCGCGGCCCAGGTGATGGGCAACGACACGGCCATCGCCGTCGGCGGCATGCAGGGCCACTTCGAGCTGAACGTCTTCGTCCCGCTGCTGGCCCGGAACCTCCTCGACTCGGTGAAGTTGCTCGCCTCCTCGTGCCGCCTGTTCGCCGAGAAGTGCGTGGACGGGATCGAGGCGAACCGGGAGACCTGCGAGCGCTACGCCGAGCTGACGCTGTCAGCCGCCACCGCCCTCAACCCGTACATCGGCTACGACCGGGCGAGCGAGATCGTCAAGGAGGCGGCGTCCTCGGGCCGCTCCCTCCGCGAGGTCGCCCGGGAGAAGGGCGTCGAGGAGTCCGTCCTCGACGAGGCCCTCGACTACCGGGCCATGGCCAAGCCGCACGGTTAGAGGGAACCCGGCCCATCCCGCCCGGTTCTAACCCCCCGTTCGGGGCCGACGTCCCATCTTGACGAGTGCCGGAGTCGGGGTCACTATCAGACAGCCGATCACGGGTTGCTCGGCGACCCTGCAGGCACGAGGAACGCCGCGTGCGGGTGGCGCGGTTCGGGTCGCAGACGGCTCAGATTGATGGGGAGAGGAGA
>DATKNT010000154.1:0-9127 GCA_035541175.1 Gaiellaceae bacterium | reverse complement strand
GCGGCTTGCCGAAGCCAGCCAGGTGGAGCTGGAGGATCGGTCCGCCTAGAGCGAGGGTGCGCTGAGGGGCCGTGACAGCGATCACGACACCACAGAGGAACAGGAGAGCAGCCGAACGCATGTCGTCTCCGAAGTGGCCCTCAGCTCAGAGGGTAGCCGTGACACGCATCTCGCGCATCAGCCGCACGCCGCGCGCAGGCATGTCGCGAGCATGGCCCCGGCTCCCGTTCAGGTGTCATTCCGGAACACTCGCGCAGACGAGTCGTCTATCGCTCCGTGACGCGGAAGATCGCTGTCGCGTTTCCGCCAGTCCCGCAGAGGAGATCGAGGAGACCACGGCCGAGATGGTCGGTCCGGCGCACCGTAAAGACGGCGCGCACGGTCGTCGCCGACGTTCGAGTCACCGGGATCGAGCGCCAGACGCCCATCGGCGGCTTCTTCTCCCGGTCGTGGAGCCAGTAGTAGGCGTCGTGGAATGCGAGCGTGTCGGCCTGAGCGAAAGGCTCCGAGCAGTGCTGGGCGACGACCACCACGCGTGTGCCAGCCGGCCCGGATGTGCGGCTGAGGTGAAGTACGGGATAGCCTCCGGTCGCGCTTGCCGCTGGAGGCATCGCGAAGCCAATGGCGAGCAGGCCGAGCACGAAGGCTTTCATTAACGCGAAGGTAGCTTCGCCTTGTTCGCAAACGGTGAGCGAGGGATCAGGACCCGGCACTCCACCAGGGTCATTTGTGAACGCTGGCCCGGGCGAGCGCGGAGTATCTTGACGCATGCCGCTGCTCGTTGTTGCGGTTCTGGCGACGACCTTGGCGATCCACGTCGGCCAGGCACGAACGCTCGTGCACGTCCGGCCCGGCGACGCTGTCGTCTGTACCGGAACATGAGTGCGTTCTCCTGGGTCTGGGACACGAAGCTCCAGATCAATCTGACGCCCCGGGCTCACGGCGGTCTCGCGGTCAGTTGCACCCGACGCTAGGGCCTGCCTCGAGGGACCATCGTTCCATGCTTCTGCCGCGTCGAGCTTCGTGCGAATCAGGCCGGAGGCTAACGCGGCCGAGGGCGCGTTAGCCGGAGGCGGACCGGCGGCTCGGGATGGGCGCAGCCCACCACGAGCCGCGCGGATGTGCGAACGCCCCGAGATCGCTCTGGGATGATCGCGACTCGTCTGCGCGGAGGCCGGACCGCGCTCCGGCCGCAGCGCCCACTCCCAAACGCCACTCAACACCGAAGGAGGGAGCCACCGAGGGAACCCTGGGTTCCCTCGGTACTACACCGTGACGCGCGCGAGCTCCTCGATCGAGGTCAGGCCCGCCGAGACCTTCGCCATGCCGTCGTCCCAGAGCGTCTTCATCCCGGCCGTCAGCGCCGACCGCTCGATCTCCTCCCGCGTCGCCTTCGAGGCGGCGAGGGAGGCGAGCTCCTCCGTCATCGCGAGCAGCTGGTAGATGCCGATCCGGCCCTTGTAGCCCGTGTGGTTGCAGCGCGGGCAGCCCTTCTTCCGGTAGAAGGGCGAGCCGTCGCTCTCGGGGGACACACGGGCTGCGATCAGCTCCTCCCGCGTCGGCGTGTACATCTCGCAGCAGTGGGCGCACAGCTTGCGCGCGAGCCGCTGGGCGAGGACGCCGGTGACGGCGGCGCCGGTGAGGAACGGCTCGACGCCCATCTCGTTGAGGCGCGTCAGCGCGCTCGGCGCGTCGTTCGTGTGCAGCGTCGAGAGCACGAGGTGACCGGTGAGGGCCGCCTCGATCGAGATCTTCGCCGTCTCGCCGTCGCGGATCTCGCCCACCATCACCACGTCCGGGTCGGAACGGAGGATCGACCGCAGCGCAGCGGCGAAGGTGAGGCCCGCGCGCGTGTTGATCTGCACCTGGTTGACCCCGGGCAGTCGGTACTCGACCGGGTCCTCGACGGTGATGATGTTGATCTCGGGCCGGCGGATCTGGTTGAGCGCCGCGAACAGCGTCGTCGACTTACCGGAGCCGGTCGGCCCGGTGACGAGCAGCGCGCCGGTCGGCCGCGAGACGATCGCCGACAGCGTCTCGCGCATCTCCTCGGAGAGGCCGAGCTCCTCGAGCGACGGCGGCTTCTTCGACTTGTCGAGGAGACGCATGACGACCGACTCGCCCTCGACGGTCGGCAGCGTCGCGACGCGGATGTCGAGCGCGCGGTCGAACATCGCCGACTGCTTCAGCGAGATGCGGCCGTCCTGCGGCTTGCGCCGCTCGGCGATGTCGAGCTTCGCGAGCACCTTCAGACGCGTCGTCACGCCGGCGGCGAGGCGCTTCGGGATCTCCTGCTTCGTCTGGAGCACGCCGTCGATTCGGAAGCGGACGACGAGATGGTTCTCCTCCGGTGCGAAGTGGACGTCCGAGGCACCTTCCTCGGCCGCGTCGGAGAGGATCGAGTTGACCATCCGGACGAGCGGCGCGTCCGTCATGTCGTCGGAGGCCTCGAGGTCGGTCTCGTCCTCTTCCTCCTCCTCGTTCTCCGCCGCCACCTGGGCCGTGAGGTCGTCGAAGGAGACGGAGCCGCGCATGCTCGTCTGCTGCACCGTGCGCGCGAGCTTGCGGATCTCGAGGAGGATGTCGTCGCCATCCGCGACGAAGAGCTCGAGCGGGTGGCGGGTGGCGAGCCGCAGCTCGTCGATCCCGTGGAGGTTGCCCGGGTCGGCGACGGCGACGCAGAGCTTGTCGTGCTCCCCGAACTTGTAGGGCAGGGCGACGAGGCGCTCGAGCGCTTCGAGCGGGAACAGTCGCGCGGCCGCCTCGTCGATCCCCGGGACCTCGACCCCTTCGGCCGTGTGGGTGACCGTGGCGAGGTCGACCCAGCCGAGCTGGTGGCGGGTGGCGAGCACCCGGACCTTGCCCTCGCTCGGGCCGACGCGGGCCTCGGCGAGGGCGTCGAAGAGCTTGCCGGTCTCGCGGGC
Organism: Gaiellaceae bacterium; assembly: GCA_035541175.1. Classification (GTDB taxonomy): domain Bacteria; phylum Actinomycetota; class Thermoleophilia; order Gaiellales; family Gaiellaceae; genus Palsa-739. The sequence goes on along the minus strand of DATKNT010000154.1, from coordinate 6,203 downwards.
GCGGGCCGCGGCCTGGGCGAGGCGGTCGTCGGAGAGGAGGTGTGTCGCAGCCAGGAGGTCGACGACGAGCTCGACCGACTTGTTGATCCCGAACGGCGACGCCGCCGGCTGCATGCCGGCCTCGCCGGGCTCGTTGCCGGCGAGACGAAGCGCAGGAAGCTCTGGTTCGCGCTCGCTCACGGCGTTGGGGAGGTTGCGGATGCCACGTTCGATCCCTCGAACGAGGTATCGGCATTTCGGGCCCGAGCCCTTAGCCAGAACGGGCTACGCCACGGCGGGCTAGCCCCGTCTGGTCGGCGCAAGCGCCGGAATCCGCTCGCGCGGATTCCGGCACGCGCGAAAACCCCTGAAGCCGGCCGCATGCGCGGCCGGGCGAGGCGTGGTTCAGCTCGAGCCTCTCGGCTAGCGGAAGACGTGCCAGTACGCGTGGAGGATCGCGGGGCCGGCGAACAGCGCCACGATCGATCCGAGCGCGAGGAACGGCCCGAACGGGATGCCCATCTTCCGCCCCGCCTGCCCGTGGCGGGCGATCAGCACGATCCCGGGGACGAGCGCCGCGAGCATCCCGATCATCAGCGCAACCGGCACCGACCGGCCGAGCGCGGCGCCCATCAGCAGCGCGAGCTTGACGTCGCCCATGCCCATGCCGCGCGGATACGCGAGCGCCGCCGCGAAGAGGAAGCCGGAGGCGCCGAGGGCGGCGATCGCCCACTGCGGGCTCGGGTGGAGCGCCGTGTTGGCGGCGAGCACGACGGCGGCCGCGGGGAGGACGATCCGGTTCGGGATGATCCGGTGCTCGAGGTCGGTCGCGGAGACGGCGACGAGGGCGAGGCAGAAGAACGCGGCGAGGGCGGCGTCCGCGGTCGCGCCGAACTTCCAGACGCAGGCGGCCACGAGCAGCGCGGTCACGAGCTCGACGAGCGGGTAGCGGTACGGGATCCGCTCCCCGCACGCGCGGCAGCGGCCGCGCAGCGCGAGCCACGAGACGAGCGGGATGTTGTCGTACCACGCGATCGGCTGGCCGCAGCTCATGCAGGCGGAGCCCGGCCAGACGATCGAGCGGTGGAGCGGCACGCGCGCGGCGACGACGTTCAGGAAGCTCCCGAGCACGAGGCCCGGTGCGAGCGCGACTGCCGCAAGCGCGAGGTCCATGGCGTTACGACTTCGACTTCGCCTCGACGAAGGCGAGCGCCTGGCGCGCGACGTTCGCGCTCTGCAGGCCGATGCCCCAGAGCGCGTCGGCGCGCTGGTCGACGGCGATCAGCGTGCGCAGCGCGTCGGCGCCGTGCCACCAGCCGAACTTCGCGCCGTCGACGACCCACGCGTTCTGGTAGAGCCAGTAGTTGACGTTCGCCGCCGTCCGCTGCCGGTGTGCGTCGAGCCAGCGGCCGAGGAGCTGCGCCCGGTCGGGCAGCGGCATCTCGTCGAGCGGCTCCCTCTTCGCGCCCGCGACGACGAAGGCCGGAGGACGCGTCGCCGGCCAGCCCGCGTGGGCAGGGGCACGCCTCGGCGCGGCGGCGGTGGCCGTCGCCGCCGTCGTGGTCGCCGCCGTGGTGGCCGGCGCGGCGGTCGTGGCGCCGGTCGTGGCGGGCGCGGCGGCCGTCGTCGTGGAGGCCGTCGTCGTGGACTCGGTCGCGGCCGGGGCGGCGACGGTCGTCACCGGCGCGGTCGCCTCGGTCGTCGTCGTGGCCGGCTCGTCCTTGACGACGTCGGTCGCGGCGTACGGCGACGCGTCCTCGGCCAAGCCGCGCTGCGCGTAGGCGCTGTTCTGCTCGAGCGTAAGCGTCACGAGCGGCGCGCCCGTGTCGTAGACCTTCGTGCCCGGCGCCGGCGACTGCGCGGTCACCGTGTTGGCAGCGTAGCCGTGCACCTTTCCCACCACGTGCCAGGCGAATCCGGCTTCCTCGAGCGCCCCCTTGGCGAAGACGAACGCCTCGGCGCGCACGTCGGGGACGACGAGCGGCTTCGGAGGCGCCGGCCTCGTGACCCGCGGCACGGTGGCGACCTTGGGCACGCCGCTGGACGCCGCCCACGCGACGCCGGCCGTGAAGACGACGGCAAGTGCGACGACGGCGGCGGCACGCTGAGCGACCCCGGACGGGATCCGATTCAGGTCCATCTCGCCAGAGATGTCGGCAGAAACGGGCTGCGACTCAAGAGGAAGGGCGCCGGCTGAAGAACACGACGCCGTTCGCCGGGACGACGCTGCTCGCACGGACCGTGTCGGGCGCGGGCGCGGCCGCGTCCGAGGGCACGACGGCGAAGACCGGAGCGGCCGTGCTCGGCGTCGGGGTTGCGGAGCCCGTTACGGCGGCCGAGAAGCGCAGCGGCTGCGTTGCCGCCTGGGGCGTCGGCGCGTCCTGCCAGCGGAAGGCGACGCCGGCGAAGGACTGGAACCAGGCCTCGTCCTGCGGGTACGCGGTCGACGGGTCGAGCTGGAGATGGAGGTGCGGCCCGGTCGCGTCGCCGGTCGAGCCGACGAGCCCGACCGCCGCTCCGGCGGCCAGCGACGCGCCCGGCACCACGGCCGGCTCGAGGTAGGCGAGGTGGCAGTACGTCCAGGTCTGGCCGTCGAAGGTCTGCATCGTCAAGCCGATCCCGCACCGCGGGTCGGGCTGCGTCCACGAGCGGAGCACGACCGCCTGCGCGATCGCGTACACCGGCGAGCCCGCGGGCGCGGCGATGTCGGCGGCCGGATAGTCGTGGTGCGTGTGCGCGACGGAGACGACCCCGGGGCCGCCGCCGACGGGGAACGCCCAGCCGTTGTCGAAGGTCGCGGCGCCGAGGAGCGAGGACGCGCCGGCGGTGAACGAGACCGGCGCCGACTCCTGCCGCACCTGGTCGAGCCTCGACCGCGCCGCGTCGAGCGCCGCCGCGGCGCGACTCGCGACCGCCCGCGCCGCAGACTTCCGCTGCTGCGCGAGCCCGGCCTCCTTCTCGTACTCGAGCCGGTCGGAGAGGAGCGGCGCGCGGTTCGCACGCACGAGCCAGGCGTGCTGGACACGCGCCGCGGCGCGCACGCGCGAGCGCGCGGCGACGAGGCGGTCGCTCGCGGCGGCGACGGACTGCTCCGCGGCGGCGAGGTCCTGCTGCATCCGGTCGAGCGAGAAGGCGATGCCCGTGTCCTGCCCGTAGAGGCTCGCCAGCGACAGCACCTCGTTCACGTACCAGTCGGCGTGGTTGTACGCGAAGACCGCGCGGGACAGGTCGGAGGAGCCGCCGGCGGCGGCGAGGTAGCGCGCGGCCGAGTAGATCGCATCCTGCGCGTCCCACGGATCGGCGACGCCGTCGCCGTTCGCGTCCATGCCCCAGCGGAGCCACGTCGAGGGCATGAACTGCATCCAGCCGATCGCGCCCGCCGAGCTCGGGCCCATGTTCCGCCCGAAGTTCGACTCGACTTTGTTGATCGCCGCCAGTACCTGCCACGGGACGCCGTAGGCGGCGCCCGCACGCTGCCAGATGCCGAGCAGCTCGTCGTACGAGAGCTGCTCCGGCGCTGCCGGCGGCGTCGAGAGGCTCGCCGGCACGACGATCGAGCCCGGGAGGTTCGGCAGGTCGGCGCCCGGCAGGACGAGCGGCGCCGAGGAGACGATCGCGTACGTGTCGGCGCGCGCGGTCCCGGCGAGCACCGCGAGCGCCAGGGTCAGCGCGATCGGCACGAGGCGGCGCATCGGCTCACCCGGCCGGGACGATGCGGAGCCCGAGCGGGCTCTCGGTCTCGCCGGAGCCCGCCGCCGGGGACTGGGCCTGCGCGGCCGCCTTGGCGGCCTGTTCCGCCTCGACGGCCGCCTCCGCGTCCGCCGCCCGCTTCCGCTTGATCGCCTGCTCGAGCGCCACGAGGAAGTCGTGCCGGTTCGTCGCTGCGTTCGCCGCGACCTCGCGGTCGACCCTGCCCGACAGGACCTGGTCGATCAGCGCCTTCGTGAAGGTCTGCATCAGGAAGAACTCGCCCTCGGCGACGGCGTCGACGATCTCCTCCGACTTGCCCTCGCGGATCAGGTCGGCGATGCGCGCGTTCATCACCATCACCTCGACCGCCGCAATGCGGCCGCCGCCCTCCTTCGGCAGCAGGCGCTGGCTGATCACGCCGCGGAGGACGCCCGCCATGATCGAGCGGATCACCTCCTGCTTCTCCGGCGGGAAGAATTCGATCATGCGGCCGACCGTCTCGGCCGCGTCGATCGTGTGCAGCGTCGAGAGGACGAGGTGGCCCGACTCGGCCGCCTGCAGAGCGGTCTGCGCCGTCTCGGCGTCCCGGAGCTCGCCGATGAGGATCACGTCCGGGTCCTGGCGCAGCGCCCGGCGGAGCGCCTCGCCGAACCCCTGCGTGTCGAGGCCGATCTCGCGCTGGTTGACGATGCAGCCCTGGTCCGGGTGGAGGATCTCGATCGGGTCCTCGATCGTGATGATGTGCTGCCGGCGCGTCCGGTTCATGTAGTCGATCATCGCGGCGAGCGTCGTCGTCTTCCCCGAGCCGGTCGCGCCGGTGACGAGGATCAGCCCGCGGTGCTCCTCGGCGAGCTTCTGCACGCCGGGCGGGAGGCTCAGCTGCTCGAAGCTCGGCACCGTCTTCGGGATGACGCGGAAGGCGAGTGACGTCGCGCCGCGCTGCCGGTACGCGTTGACGCGGAAGCGCGGCAGCTCGCCGTCCTGGTAGGCGACGTCGAGGTCGCCGCTGTCGTGGAAGAGCTGGAGCCGTTCGGGCGAGCGGGCGCCGACGATCCTGAGCGCGTCGGCGAGGTCGTCGTCGTTCAGCGCCGGCCAGCCCTCGAGCGGTCCGAGCTCGCCGTCCCGCCGGATGATCGGCGGCTGGCCGAGCTTCAGGTGGATGTCGCTGGCGCCGTGCTCGACGGCGCGCATGAGCAGTCCGTTGAGATCCATACGGCTCGAACGAGGGATCGGCCGTAGCGGCCGGAACCTTTAGGCCGGAACGGTGCGGTAGGCCCGGCCGGGGTCGCCGGCGCGGCGCGCAACCGTGTAGATGAGCCGGATCGCGGCCTGCTCGGCGCCGCGGGCGGCCCCCGGCCGGTCGAGCTCGCCGACGAGCAGCTTCTCGAGCGCCCGGAACGTCGCGGGGATGCGCGCGAGCGCGAACGTCGTCCGCGGGAACCGGTCGAAGGCGACGTTCGCGCCCCAGCCGGCCGCCGTCAGCGGCGTGATCCGCCGGGCGACCGCCTCCTCGTACGGCTCGAGCCCCGCGGCCCGGCCGGCGAGGAGGGCGAGCGCCGCCTCGGCGACGAGCCGCGAGCTGAGGAACGCCTCGTACATCCCGTCGCCGGAGAACGGGTCGACGAGGCCGGCGGCGTCGCCGATCACCGCGGCGGTTCCACGCGCGAGCCGGCTCTCCGGCGTTCGCATCGGCAGCCGGTAGCCGCGCGTGTCGGTCGCCGCCTCCGGGTCGATCCCGTGCACCTCGCAGAGGCGGCGGAGGCGCTCGCGGAGCCGCGGCCCTTCGCCCGCATAGCCGCCGACGCCGACGTTGACGTGGTCGCCCTTCGGGAAGACCCAGCCGTAGCCGCCGCGGACGACGCCCAGCTCCAGCACCATCCTCCCCGCGTACCGCTCGCGCGGCGCGGCCGCGTACGGGACGTTCGCCTCGAGCGCGACGCCGTGCATGATCCCGCGCGCGAGCCCGAGCGCGCGCGCAGAGGCGCCGTTGCAGCCGTCCGCGCCGATCACGATCCGCGCCTGCACCTCCTCCCCGTCGACGGTCAGCCCGCCGGGACGGACGTCGGCGACGGTGACGCCGTCTCGCACGTCGACGCCTGCTGCCGCGGCCTGCTCGACGAGGAAGGCGTCGAGGCGGCGTCGCTGCGTCATCAGCGCGAGCGGCGCGCGCGCCCGCCGCTCGAAGCGCGACCGGTAGCGGAGCCTGACCTCGAGCCGCTCGACGCGGTCCTCGACGACGGGCTCGATCGAGAACGGCAGCAGCCGCGCCGCGCGTCCCGTCACTCCGCCGCCGCACGGCTTGTCGCGCGGGAACACCGCCTTGTCGACGAGCAGGACGCGCGCGCCCGCATCCGCGAGTCGGTACGCGGCGGTCGCGCCCGCGGGCCCGGCCCCGACGACGGCGACGTCGAACGAGCTCACGACCCCAAAGCTACAATGCCGTGCCCCCAGGGGGTGTGCCCGAGCGGCCAAAGGGAACGGGCTGTAAACCCGTCGGCTCAGCCTACGGAGGTTCGAATCCTCCCGCCCCCATT
>DATKNT010000153.1:0-10669 GCA_035541175.1 Gaiellaceae bacterium | reverse complement strand
ACTCGCGCTTCGACGCCGAGGAGATCGAGCGCGAGAAGGGCGTGATCGTCGAGGAGATGAACATGTACTTCGACACGCCGCGCGACTACATCGGCGGGGTGTACGAGGCGCTGCTCTACGGCGACCAGCCGCTCGGCTGGGACATCATCGGTCGCAAGGAGACGGTGCGCGGCGCCGGGCGCGACACGTTCTTGGGCTACCTCGACCGCTGGTACAGGCCCTCGCGGATGATCCTCGGCGTCGCGGGCCGCACCGGCGACGACGTCCTCGAGCGTGCGCAGGCGCTGCTCGGCGACCTCGCGCCCGCGGATACCGGCGATCCCGCGCCCGCGCTCCCGTACGCGAACGGCCGCGTCAAGGTCTTCACGAAGCAGTCCGACCAGGCGCACGTCTGCCTCGGCGTGCACAGCTACCCGATCGAGCATCCGGACCGGTACGCGCTGCAGCTGCTCGCGACCGTGCTCGGCGGCGGCATGTCGTCGCGGCTCTTCACCGAGGTGCGCGAGCGCCGCGGCCTCGCCTACTACGTCTTCGGGCTCAACCACAGCTACACCGACGCGGGCTCGCTCTACACGCAGGCGGGCGTCGACATCAACCGCATCGACGAGGCCGTCGAGACGATCGCGGCGGAGCTGCGGAAGGTCGCCGCCGAGCCCGTTCCCGCGGACGAGCTCGAGAAGGCGCGGAGCTTCGCGAAGGGACGGTTCGTGCTCTCGCTCGAGAGCCCGCAGGGGCTGATCCTCTACGGGATGCGGAAGGAGGTGCTCGAGCGGCGCGTCCCGGATCCGGAGGAGATCCTCGCCGAGCTCGACCGGGTCACCGCCGAGGACATCCAGCGCGTCGCGCAGGACCTGATCAGCGGCGACCGGCTGCGGCTCGCGCTGATCGGGCCGTTCGAGGACGCGCAGCACTTCGACGCCCTGCTGGGCTGACGAAGCGCTGGGGGAGGCCCCCGCAAGGATGGCCCTGGTCGGCGGTTCGGTCAGCACCTAAGCCCGAATCCGCCCGTCAGAGTGCTTTCGACCCGGCCCGGAAGCGTTCTTCTACCACGGTTCGCGGACGGAGGCGAGTCTCCTACGCCGAGATCGTCGCAAGGTCGGCCTCGAGCAGCGCCCTGTCCTCCTCCTCGGCGATCGCCTGGCCCGCCGCCCGCGCGAGCGCGAGGTACTCGGCCGTCGCCGCCTCGTCGCCGGCCGTCGCCGACGCGCGCGCGAGCGCCTCGTACGCGAACGGGAGATCCCAGTCCTCGAGCGCGTCCGGGCTCGCCTCGCAGAGCTCGAGGCAGCGGCGCGCGTGGCGGAGCGCCGGCTCGGCCCGCCCGAGCACGGCGTAGACGCGCGAGCACTGCCACTCGCTGCGGGCGCGGTTCGCCGCGGTCCCGACCTGCTGCCAGTGATACGCCGACGCGTGCGCGCAGTGCACCAGCTCGTCGTCGTCCTCCGTCGTGCGGTCCGTCTTCTCCATCAGCGTCCACGTCTTGTTGAAGAGGTCGGCCCCGAGGCGGCGCTCCGTCTCGGGGTCGAGCGACTCCGCCCGGGTCTCCATCACGGTCTCCTTCCCGTCGATCAGCGGTTGCAGCCGCTGCAGGATCACGTTCAGCTCCGCCGCGCGCATCGCGGTCCGGCGCTGGTGGTCGACGAGCACGCGTCGTACGGCGGCCGGGTCGTCGCTCCCGAGCAGCGTCGCCACGTCGTCGAGCGGCAGCTCCAGCCGGCGCAGGCTCGCGATCGCCTCGGCGACGGCGACCTGGCCCGGCGCGTAGTAGCGGTAGCCGGTCTCCTCGTCGACCGCGGCCGGCCGGAGCAGGCCGAGCTCGTCGTAGTGGCGCAGCGCCTTCACGGTCAGCCCGGTCAGTCGCGAGAAGCGGCCGATCGGGAGAAGCTGTTCCTGCAGGGACTCCATGCGCCCCAGGATCGTGCCTCCCGTTACGGGAGAGTCAAGCCTCGTCGCCGCTGTCGGAGTCGGCGCGCTGCTGGATCTCCGCGACGACGGACGGATCGGCGAGCGTCGTCGTGTCCCCGAGCCGGCGGTTGTTCGCGACGTCGCGGAGCAGGCGGCGCATGATCTTGCCGCTGCGCGTCTTCGGCAGCTCCGGCGTGAAGACGATGTTCGCAGGCTTCGCGATCGCCCCGATCTTCTCGGCGACGTGGTTCCGGAGCATCTCGAGCTCCTCGACCCCGCCGTCCCGGCCGCCCTTCAGCGTCACGTACGCGACGATCGCCTCACCCGTGAGCGGGTCGGCCCGCGAGCAGACCGCCGCCTCGGCGACGTCGTGGTGGTCGACGAGCGCGGACTCGACCTCGATCGTCGAGATGCGGTGGCCGGAGACGTTCATCACGTCGTCGACGCGGCCGAGCAGCCAGAAGTCGCCGTCCTGGTCGACGCGCGCCCCGTCGCCGGCGAAGTAGACGTCGTCGTACTTCGACCAGTACGTGTCGCGGTAGCGGTCGGGATCCTTGAAGATCCCGCGCAACATCGCCGGCCACGGCCGCTTCAGCACGAGGTAGCCGCCGCCGCCGGGGCCGACCTCGTTGCCCATCTCGTCGAAGACCGCGGCGTCGACGCCGGGGAACGGCTTCGTCGCCGAGCCGGGCTTCAGCGTCGTCACGCCCGGCAGCGGCGTGATCAGGATCATCCCCGTCTCGGTCTGCCACCACGTGTCGACGATCGGCGTGCGGTCGCCGCCGACGTGCTCGCGGTACCAGATCCACGCCTCCGGATTGATGGGCTCGCCGACGGAGCCGAGCAGGCGCAGCGACGAGAGATCGTGCTTCTGCGCGTACTCGGGCCCCCACTTCATGTGCGCGCGGATCGCCGTCGGCGCGGTGTAGAGGATCGTCACCCGGTGGCGCTCGACGATCTCCCACCAGCGGTCCTTGTCCGGGTAGTCCGGCGTCCCCTCGTACAGCACCGACGTCGCGCGGTTGCAGAGCGGCCCGTAGACGATGTAGCTGTGGCCGGTGATCCAGCCGATGTCGGCGGCGCACCAGTAGACGTCGTCCTCGGGCTTCAGGTCGAAGATGTAGTGGTGCGTCGCCGCGACGCCGCAGAGGTAGCCGCCGGTGGTGTGGACGATCCCCTTCGGCTTCGCGGTGGTGCCGCTCGTGTACATGAGGAAGAGCAGGTCCTCGCTGTCCATCGGCTCGCACGGGCAGGAGGCAGGGTCGTCGGAGACGCCGTCCTCGAGCTCTTGCCACCAGTGGTCGCGGCCCTCCGTCATCGGCACGTCGTTGCCGGTGCGGTGGAGCACGACGCACGCGCGGACGCCGGGTGCGGCCGCCATCGCGTCGTCGGCGGTCCTCTTCAACGGGACGGTCGAGCCGCGCCGCCACGCCTCGTCCTGCGTGATCAGCACCTCGCACTCCATGTCGTTCATGCGGCCCGACAGCGAGTCGGCGGAGAAGCCGCCGAAGACGACGGTGTGCGGCGCGCCGAGCCGCGTGCACGCGAGCATCGCCACCGGCAGCTCCGGGACCATGCCCATGTAGATCGCCACCGGCGTGCCCTTCGTCACGCCGACCGACGTCAGCGCGTTCGCGAAGCGGACGACGTCGCGCCGGAGCTCGGCGTACGTGATCGTGCGCCGCTCGCCTGCCGGCTCGCCCTCCCAGTGATACGCGACCTTGTCGCCCGCGCCGGCCTCGACGTGCCGGTCGACGCAGTTGAAGCAGACGTTGAGCTTCCCGCCGAGGAACCACTTCGCGTACGGCGGCTCCCACTCGACCAGCTCGGTGAACGGCTCGAACCACGTCAGTCGCTCGCGCGCCTCGCGCTCCCAGAACGACTCGAAGCTCTCGTCGTAGATGTCCGGCTTCGCGTTCGCCTGCGCGGCGAAGTCCTCGGGCGGCGGGTAGCGCCGGTCCTCGAGGAAGATGGTCTCGATCGTCGGCTCGCTCATGGAGCGAGATCGTACGGGTACCGCGTCACCACGTCCGCCCCATCGTCGGTGACGACGAGGATGTCCTCGAGGCGGACGCCGCCGAAGCCGGCGCGGTAGAGGCCCGGCTCGAGCGTGATCACGTCGCCGGCGACGAGGTCGTCGCCCGCCCTCGAGATCGTCGGCCGCTCGTGCACCTCGAGGCCGACGCCGTGGCCGAGCCCGTGGAAGAAGCCGCTGTCGAGCACCTCGCCCGGCTCCTTCGTCAGCGGCGTCGGGTATCCGTGCGCCGCGAAGAGGTCGCAGACCGACTGCATCAGCGCGCGCCCGTTCACGCCCGGCCGCACCGCGGCGGTGGCGAGATCGAGCGCCTCCTTGCAGAGCCGGTGGTACTCGCGCAGCTCGTCGGGCACGTCGCCGACGACGTACGTCCGCGTCATGTCGGAGTAGATGCCCGACTCGCGGTCGAACGGAAACAGGTCGATCACGATCGCCTCGCCGGCTGCGATCTGGCCCGAGCCGGACTCGTGGCCGATCGCAGTCTCCGCGCCGTGGGAGACGATCAGGTCGTCGGCGGCGACGCCGCGCTCGCCGAAGACGCGCTCGATCTCCCGCTTGATCCGCTCGCTCGTCAGGCCCTCGCCGTCGAGGACGAGCGCGCCCGTCGACGCGTCCGCCTCGCGCAACATCCGCCTCGCCTCGTCGAGCGCCGCCTCGCAGGCGCGCTGGGCGCGGCGCAGCCCGGCGAGCTCCGGTTCGGTCTTCCGGCGCCGCCGCTCGTCGAACAGCTCGCGGTCCGAGGTGACCTCGATCCCGTTCGCGCGCAGGTGGTCGGCGAGCTCGAGCGGGAAGCCCGGCGGCACGGTCGCGTCGGCGATGCCGAGCTCCCCGCACGCGCGCGTGTAGACCGCGAGGAGCGCCTCCGCGAGCGGCATACCGCCGGCGAGCAGCTCGTCGATGCCGAGCGACTCCGGCACGAGCGCCTCGACGGCGATCCCGGCGGTCTCGAGCCGCGGCACCTCGTACGCGCTGACGACGACGACCCGGCGCCCGCCCGTCTCCGCGTAGAGGAACGCGTCCGGGATCATCAGCGGCACCTCGTGGCGCATCTCCGGCGAGCGGGAGTCGGCGTGGATGAGGACGGCGCCCATTCGAGCGGATCCTATTCTCGGCCGCTTTCCCGCGGTCGCGGTCCTCGCTAGATTCCAAGAGGTGGAGGACGCTCTCGATCGCGCGACCGGGCTGTTCGCACGCTGGGAGGACGAGCTGCGCGCGGAGCTGCCCGCGGGCACGGGGATCTTCGACGCCCACGTCCACCTCGGGCACGACATCGACGGGATGGTCGGCCGCTACGAGGAGCTCGACGGGCTGATGGACCGGTACGACGTCGCCCGCTGCTTCATGTTCTGCCTCGACGAGCCCGACCGACACCCGGGCTTCGCCGCCGGGAACGACCGGACGCTCGCGTTCGCGGAGCGCTCCGGCGGGCGCATGATCCCGTTCGTCCGGCTCGCGCTCGACGAGGGCCCGATCGAGGAGGCACGGCGCTGCCTCGACCTCGGCGCCCGCGGGATCAAGCTCCACCCGCGCGCCCAGAAGTTCCTCCTCGACGACGAGCGGCTGACGCCGGTCTTCGAGCTGGCGGCGGAGCGGCGCGTGCCGATCCTCATCCACGGCGGCCGCGGGCTGCCGCCGATCGGCGACCACCTGCACCGGCTCGTGGACGCGTACCCCGAGGCGCAGCTGATCATCGCCCACGCCGGCATCGCCGACCTCGACGCGCTCGCCGGGCACTTCGCGGGCCGTGCCGGCGTCTTCTTCGACACCTCCGTCTGGAGCCCGATCGACCTGCTCAGCTTCTTCCGCCTCGTCCCGCCGGAGCAGATCGTCTACGCGTCCGACTATCCGTACGGCCAGCAGCCGGCGTCGCTGCTGATCGCGCTCCGCACCGCGCGCGTCGCCGGCCTCGACGAGGCGCAGGTGCGGAACATGCTCCACGCGAACGCGGACCGGATCGCCGACGGGCTTCCGCCGCTGCAGCCGTCGCGGCCGTACGGGCACGACGTCCTCGAGCAGCCGCTGGCGCTCGCGCGGATCAACCAGTACCTGTCGATGGCCACCCCGCTCCTCTGGACACGCCAGGCCGACACGCTCGGCGCGCTCGGCCTCGCCCTCAACGCGTGCGACGCGCGCAACGGCCACGTCGAGGAGCTGGAGCAGATCCGCGAGCTCCTGACCGTCGCACGCGACCTGTGGCGAACCGTGCCGGAGATCGAGGACGAGGGCGAGCAGCGCATCGTCGGTCGCACCGCCTTCCGGCTGATCCACCTCGCCAACATCGTGGCCGTGACGACGCGTGCCTGAACGGCGCCGCGAACAGCTGTAGGATCGGGGCCTCGATGGGTACGCGGCTGCTCATCCTCCTCGCCGTTGCCTGCACCGCGTGCAGCGGCGCCGTCGCCGCGGCGGCGCACAGCAAGTCGGCGACGGCCGGCCTCGCGCCCGTGCCCCGGATCCCGGCGCTGCCGGCGCGGAACACGCTCTCGCTCGGCCGCTGCCCGATCCCGACCCGCTTCCGGCCGGCGTTCGTCCGGGCGGCCGAGGACACGGGCTTCCAGCTGTCGATGCTCGTCGCCGTCGCCGAGGTCGAGTCGCGCTTCAAGCCGGACGCGCGCTCGCAGGCGGACGCGCGCGGGCTGCTCCAGGTGCTGCCGTCGACCGGCAAGCTGCTCAACCTCAGCGTCGACACGCCCGCGACGAACGTCCTCGCCGGGGCGCGGTATCTCAAGATCCTCCTCGACCGGTACTCGCGGACGGACCTCGCGCTCGCCGCGTACAACGCGGGCCCGACCGCGGTCGACCGCGCCGGCGGCGCCCCCGGGCCGGAGACGCTCGCCTACGTCGCGAACGTCCAGGCGCGCTGGGCCGCCCTGAAGGGCTGCTCGTAGGCAAGCCACAGGTGCCCGGCACCTCGCGGGTGGACGCGTGATCTGGGCGGTCGTCCTCGCCGCCGGCGCGTCGTCGCGGTACGGGACGGCGCCGCCGAAGCAGGTCGAGCTGCTGCCGTCGGTGCTCGCGGCGCTCCGCGCGGCGCGCTCGCTCGACGGGATCCTCGTCGTCGTCGGGGCGCACCCGGTCGAGACGGACGCGGAGACGGTGTTCTGCCCGGAGTGGGAGCGCGGGCCGGGCGCCTCCCTCCGCTGCGGGCTCGCCGCGCTGCCGCCGGAGGCGGACGCCGCGCTCGTCGTCCTCGCCGACGGGCCGGAGCTCGACCCGCGTGCCGTCGACCGCGTCGTCGACTCGTGGCGCGAGGAGGGCGGCGACGCGGTCGCGGCCGCGTACGGGGGCGTCCGGCTCCATCCCGTGCTGCTGGCACGGGCCGCGTGGCCGCTCGTCCCGGACGAGGGCGCGCGCCCGCTCCCGGCCCGCCTCGTCGACTGCGGCGACCTCACCCCTCCAGGCGACGTCGATGCCCGCCGATGAAGAGGGGAAGGTGCGCGGCGCCGCGCGCCGAAACCGGAGAGTCACGTGGAGTTCGCCCGGCCGCTTCCCCAGTCGACACCCGAGCCCGAGTCCGAGCCCGCGCCGGCGGCAGCGCCCGCGCCCGAGCCCGGCGACTCGCCGCTCGCGCACGCCCGCCTGCACCGGCAGCTGACCGTCGAGGAGACCGCCCGGCGCGCCGGCGTCCCCGCCGACGAGGTGCGCTGGCTCGAGGAGGGACGGATCTACCGGTTCGCGACGCCCGACCGCGCGCTGCTCGCGACGGTGCTCGTCGCGACCGCGCTCGGGATCGACCACCGGGAGGCGCTCGCGCTCGCCGGGCTGCCGGTGCCGCCGAAGCCGCTCGAGTCGAACCCGTGGCGCCGGCTCGCGGCCGTCGGCGCCGTCGGCGCGGCGGTCGTCGCCGTGTCGCTCGCCGTCGTCCTCGCGCAGAGCCACTCGAGCACGCCCGCGGCGGCGGCCGCGAAGCAGACGGCACTGCCGCCGCCGTGGGCGATCAAGGTCGTCGTCCTGAACGGCAGCGGCGACATCGTCTGGACGCGGCAGGTCGCGAGCAGGATCCAGGCGATGTCGTACCGCGTCACCCACGTCGGCCGCGCGGGGAGCTTCAACTACCCGCAGACGCAGGTGTTCTTCCCGCCGGGCGGCCAGTCGATCGGCCTGCGCCTCGCGAAGCAGCTCGGTGCGCCGCTGTTGCCGCTCCCGGGCGGCTCGGACCCCCGGAGGCTCGTCGTCATCGTCGGGCCCCACACCGGCCCGTAGTCGGCGCAAGCGCCGAAGACCCCTGAAGCCGGCCGCATTCGCGGCCGGGCCCGGCCCGAACGCTCACCACAACGCTCAATCGAGCGGGATCCGCAGCGCCGACAGCTTCTGTCGCAGCGCCGGCGACATGTGCTCGTCCACCGCGAGCCGCACGTACCGCCTGAGGCTCTCCTCGAAGCGATAGCGCCTGCGGCACTTGTCGCATCGCTGGAGATGGGCCTCCGCCTCGAGCACCTCGGCGTCGCTGAGGACATGGTCGAGGTACGGCTGCATCATCTCCTCGCAGTGCGCGCAGCCTTCGTCGTAGACACCTGTCATGAGTCACCCTCCGCCACAGATTCGGCGAGCTCCCGCTTGAGGATGCGGCGTCCTCGGTGCAACCGCGACATCACCGTCCCGACGGGGATGTCGAGGATCTGCGCCGCGTCCTGGTAGCTGAAGTCGCCGAGGTCGACGAGCACGATAACGTCACGGAAGTCGTGCGGCACCGCCGAGAGCGCCGACACGACGTCGTCCTGGGACAGCCGCTCGAGGACGCGCTCCTCGTCGGTCGTCCCGTCGCCGCTGTCCGCGAGCTTGTCGTACAGGAAGTAGTCGTTCGCCTCGAGCGCCTGCATCTGCGGCGCCCGCTGGTTCCGCCGCCCGCGGTCGATGTTGAGGTTGGTCAGGATCCGCAGCAGCCATGCGCGGAGATTCGTCCCGGGCTGGAACGACCGCCAGCTGCGGAACGCCCGCGCGTACGTCTCCTGGACGAGGTCCTCGGCCTCCTCGCGCGAGTTGGCGAGGTGGCGGGCGACGCGGTAGACCTGGTCGGCGAGGGCGAGCGCCTCCTCCTCGAAGCGGACGCGGTCGCGTGCCTCGGTTGCGATGCGCAGTGCGTCCGTTCCGCCGTCTTCGTCCTCCGCAGCCACGAGAGCAACGCTAGCACTGCACCCCATGGCCTCCGGAACGAGACCGGGAGCGCTGCTATTCCGCGGGCTCGCGGAAGCCGGCGCGGCGCATGGCCGCGAGCAGCGCCTCGCGGCTCGTGCGCTCGTCGTCCCACGCGAGCGTGACCTGGCCCATCAGGTTGGCGTTCGCGTACTCGAGCCCCTCGTGCCCCTGCAGCGCGCCCGCGAGCCGGTGGACGCACCTCTCGCAGCGGATCCCGGTGACCCGGAGCGTCTCGGTCTGCGTCGCCATCGCGCTCAGGCTAGCGAGCGGGCGACGAGGTCCGCGGCGACAGCGTCCTGTCCGCCGGCGGCGGCGACCTCGAGCTGGCGCAGCGCCTCGGGCTCGGGCGGCGCGGCGCCGAGGAGATCCGCGGCGAGCTCCCGCGCGCCGACCGTGCGGTCGCCGTCGGGATGGATCAGCTCGGCGTCGAGGCCGAAGCGTGCGGCGGCCCAGCGGTTCTGGAGGTAGTCGCCGCGGGAGGCCGGGTCGCCGTCGCGGGGCGCCGCCGACTCGACGAGCGAGACGAGCAGGCGGGCGAGCAGCGCCGTCCGCTCGAGCGCCGTCGGCTGGTCGGCGACGCGGATCTCGAGCGTGCCGAGCCGGGGGTGCGGGCGCAGGTCCCACCAGATGCGCGTGTAGTCCTCGATCACGCCGAGCGCGACGAGCCGCTCGACCCACGCCTCCCACGCCGCGTACGACCCGAACGCGGGCGGCGCGCCCGCGCGCGGCAGCTCGGCGAGGATCCCGGCGCGGGTCGAGAGCATGCCCGTGTCCGCGCCGTCGACGAACGGCGAGTTCGCCGAGAGCGCGAGCACGACCGGGAGCCACGGCAGCACCGCCTCCAGCCGCTCGTGGCAGCGGTCGCCGCTCTCGACGCCGACGTGCACGTGCAGGCCGTTCACGCCCTGCCGGCGCGCCGCACGGCCGACGCGCTCGAGCATCGCGTGGTACCGCTGCTCCTCGACGACGGGCAGCGACTCGAGCGGCGCCGTCGGGTGCGCGCCCGCGGCCGCGACGGCGAGGCCGTGCTCGGCGGCGATCCGCGCGGCGGCGCGCCGCAGCTCCCGCAGCGCGGCCACCGCCTCCCCGGCGCCGGCGCAGATGCCGGTGTTCAGCTCGACGACCGACGCGTGCAGCTCCGTCTTCAGCGCCCCCGGCAGCTCGAGCTCGGCGGCACCGCGGACGAGGACGTCGACCGCGCCGGCGGGCAGCAGCGTCTCCGCGTCGAGGATCATCAGCTCCTCCTCGACGCCGACGGAGAGCGGCGGCGACTCCCCGAAGTGCGCGTCGATCACGTGTCGATCAGGCGCGACGGATGCCGTGCACCGGCCGCCCCGCCGCCTCCCACGCGTAGTACGAGGCGCTCGGCCCGTACGACGTCTCGTACGAGACGATGCGCGGGTTGCGCCCGACCTCCTTCGCCCGCTGCGCGTGCCGGAGGAGATTCGGGTCGTCGCGCTCCTGCCAGACGAGCACGAGGTGCGCCGCGGTCATGAACTCCGCGACGAAGAAGCATCCCTCGGCGGGACAGGGAAACGGATCGGTGCGAACGCAGAACCACCCGACGTGCTCGGCGGACCCGTCGTCGGTCCACAG
>DATKNT010000152.1:0-2078 GCA_035541175.1 Gaiellaceae bacterium | reverse complement strand
CCAGCCATCTTCATCCCCTGACATGGCGGACGATCTCGCAGCAGTCGTAATGGCCGGCGGTCTCGGCACGCGCATGAAGAGCGCGACGCCGAAGCACCTGCACCCGCTGCTCGGCCGGCGGATGGTCGACTGGGTGATCCGGGCGGCGCGGGACGCGGGCGTCGAGCGCGTCGTCGTCGTCGCGTCGCCGGAGACGAGCGGGCTCTTCGACGGGCTCGAGGTGGCGGTGCAGGAGAAGCCGCTCGGCACCGGTGACGCCGTCCGCTCCGCCCGCGGCGCCCTCGACGGCTTCGGCGGCGACGTGCTCGTCCTCAACGGCGACGTCCCCGCCCTGACCCCCGCGACCGTTCGCGCGCTGCTCGACACCCACGCCGCGGCCGGCGCGGCCGGCACCGTGCTCTCCTTCGAGCCGGCCGACCCGCGCCGCTACGGGCGCATCGTCCGCGACGCGACGGGCGGACTCGCGCGCATCGTCGAAGCGGGTGACGCCTCGGAGGAGGAGCTCGCGCTCGGCGAGGTCAACTCCGGCATCTACGTCTTCCGCGCCGACAAGCTCTGGCCGGCGCTCGACCGGCTCGAGCCGCACAACGTCCAGGGCGAGCTCTACGTCACCGACACGATCGGGCTGCTCGTCGGCGACGGCGATCCGGTGGCCGTGCACGTCGCGGACGACCCGTTCGAGGTGGAGGGGATCAACACCCGCGTCGAGCTGGCCGCGGCGGCGGCGGCGCTCCGCGATCGGATCAACGAGGCGCACATGCTCGCGGGCGTGACGATCGTCGACCCCGCCTCGACGTGGATCGAGGCCGGCGTCGAGATCGAGCCCGACGCGACCATCCATCCGTTCACCGTGATCCGCGGCGACGTCCGCATCGCCTCGGGGGTGGAGATTGGCCCCTTCGCCTACGTCCGGCCGGGCACGGTCCTCGGCGAGCAGGCCAAGATCGGCACCTTCGTGGAGATCAAGAGATCGACCGTCGGCGCGCGGACGAAGATCCCGCATCTCTCCTACATCGGCGACGCCGAGATCGGCGAGGACACCAACGTCGCGGCCGCCAACGTGACCGCGAACTTCAAGCACGAGCCGGGCCAGCCGAAGGCGAAGACCCGGATCGGGAGCAACGTCAGGACCGGCGTCGACAATACCTTCGATGCTCCGGTGGAGATCGGCGACGACAGCTGGATTGCAGCGGGTGCGGTCATCACGGATGATGTCCCTCCGGGATCGCTGGCCGGATTCCCCCCGCGGCAGCTCACGAAGGAAGGGTGGGTCTACGAGAAGCATGGAAAGCCTGACAGCTGAGCTTGCGCTGCCCGGTCTCGAAGGAGCGGCCGTGACGCAGCCCGTCCAGGGACACTGGCTCGAGCGTGGGCCGTCGAAGCGGCTCATGGTCTTCTCCGGGCGCTCGCACCCGGATCTCGCCCGGCAGATCGCCGAGAAGCTCGGCGTCGAGCTCGGCG
Organism: Gaiellaceae bacterium; assembly: GCA_035541175.1. Classification (GTDB taxonomy): domain Bacteria; phylum Actinomycetota; class Thermoleophilia; order Gaiellales; family Gaiellaceae; genus Palsa-739. The sequence continues at coordinate 617 of DATKNT010000152.1, read as the reverse complement.
ACATCGAGCTGGACACGTTCGCGAACGGCGAGACCTACGGGCGCTACATCGAGTCGATTCGCGGCGCCGACATCTTCCTCGTCCAGACGGGCTGCCAGCCGGTCGACCGGAACCTGATGGAGCTCATGTTCATGATCCAGGCGGCGAAGCTCGCCTCCGCCAAGCGGATCACGGCCGTCATGCCGCTGTTCCCGTACGCGCGGCAGGACCGGAAGGCGCGGCCGCGCGAGCCGATCTCCGCGCGCCTCGTCGCCGACATGCTCCAGCTCGCCGGCGCCGACCGCGTGCTGACGATGGACCTCCACGCCGGCCAGATCCAGGGCTTCTTCACCATCCCGGTCGACCACATGACCGCGCTGCCGCTGTTCGCGCGCCACTTCCGCGATCTCGGGCTGACAGGCCCAGACATCGTCTCGGTCGCTCCCGACGAGGGCCGCGCGAAGATGGCCGTCCGTTTCGCCGAGATGATCGAGGCCGAGTTCGCGATCATGCACAAGACGCGACCCGAGCGCGACCAGGTCGAGGTGACGGAGATCACCGGCCGCGTGCGCGACAAGACCGCGATCGTCGGCGACGACGTGATCATGACCGGCGGCACGCTGATCGCGAACGTCGAG
>DATKNT010000151.1:0-9216 GCA_035541175.1 Gaiellaceae bacterium | reverse complement strand
CGCGAAGGACATCGTGGACACGGCCCAGCGCACCGGCGCCACCATCACCGGTCCCGTGCCGCTGCCGACCGAGAAGAACGTCTACTGCGTGATCCGCTCGCCGTTCAAGGACAAGGACTCGCGGGAGCACTTCGAGGTGCGGACGCACAAGCGGCTGATCGACATCCACTCGCCGACCCCGAAGACGGTCGACTCGCTCATGCGGCTCGACCTCCCGGCCGGCGTCGACATCGAGATCAAGCTGTAGCAATGAAGGGCATTCTCGGCAAGACAATGTCTGAGACTCGGCCGTGTGATCGAAACTTTCCGGCCGCCGAGGGGTTGGCCTAGATGAGGGGCATCCTCGGCCGGAAAGTAGGGATGACCCAGGTCTTCGACCCGGAGACCGGCGTCGTGACGCCCGTCACGGTGATCGAGGCGGGCCCGTGCCCGGTCGTCGCCGTGCGCACGCCGGACGCCGACGGCTACGAGGCCGTGCAGCTCGCGTGGGAGCCGGTCGCCGACCGGAAGATCTCGAAGGCCGAGCGCGGCCATCTCGCCAAGAGCGGCGTCGAGGGCGCGTACCGGCATCTCGCCGAGTTCCGCGGGCACTTCGCGGAGGCGGTGCAGGGCGAGAACGTCACGGTCGCGATCTTCCAGGCGGGCGACAAGGTGAAGGTGTCCGGCACCTCGATCGGCAAGGGGTTCCAGGGCACGATCAAGCGCCACAAGTTCCACCGCGGCCCGGTCACGCACGGCTCGCACAACATCCGCAAGCCGGGCTCGATCGGCGCGTCGGCGACGCCGTCGCGCGTCTTCAAGGGCGTTCGCATGGCCGGCCGCATGGGCGGCAAGCGCGTGACCCAGGTCGGGCTGACCGTGCACTCGGTCGATCCGGAGCGGAACCTGCTGCTCGTCAAGGGCGCGGTTCCCGGTCCGAGGAACGGCATGCTCGAGATCCGGGAGATGCACTAGATGCCCGCCCCGAAGGCTCCGCTGCTCGGCGCGTCGGCGAAGAAGGAGGTCTCGCTCGAGGAGGCGGTCTTCGCCGTCGAGCTGAAGCCGCACCTCGTCCACGAGGCGGTGCGCGCCGAGTTCGCGGCGCAGCGCCAGGGCACGCGCCAGGCGAAGAGCCGCGGCATGGTCGCCGGCGGCCGCTCGAAGCCGTGGCGCCAGAAGGGCACCGGCCGCGCGCGCCAGGGCACGATCCGCGCGCCGCAGTTCACCGGCGGCGGCGTCGCGTTCGCTCCGTCTCCGCGCTCGTTCGACCTGAAGGTGAACAAGAAGGCGGCCCGCGCCGCGCTTCGCTCGGCGTTGAGCGACCACGCCCAGGCGGGAACGATCGCGCTCGTCTCGGGGGACGCCTTCCCCGAGCCGTCGACGAAGTCCGCGGTGACGCTGCTCGCCGACTGGGGCAAGCAGACGCCGACGGTCGTCGTCGCCACCGAGGACGAGCTGAACCTCGTCAAGAGCTTCCGCAACCTCGACCGCGTGATCGTGACGACCCCTGCCGAGCTCGAGGTCGCCGAGGTCGTGTGGGCCCGCTCGCTGCTCGTCAGCGAGGCGGCGCTCCCGCTCGTGCAGGGGAGGGCCGTTTAGTGGCCGCCTTCGTCGCAGCTCGCACTCTCGGATCGCCTGCAAAGCGTCGCGCTGCCGCGTCCTCGGTCGCGCCCGTAGCCTCCGGCTACGACCGCTCCCTGCGTCCTTGCATCGCTTGCTTTTCGGCGCCCGAGAGCACGATCTGCTCGGAAGGAGGCCACTCATGAGCCTCCATCCCGGAGAGATCCTGATCGCGCCGATCATCTCGGAGAAGAGCTACGGCCAGATCCCGCTCAACCGCTACACGTTCAGGATCCACCAGGACGCGCACCGGACGCAGGTGCGCCAGGCGGTCGAGCAGTTGTTCGACGTCAAGGTCGTCTCGGTCAACATCGTCAAGGTGCAGCCGAAGCCGAAGCGGCGCGGTGCGACGAAGGGCATTCGCCCGGGCTGGAAGAAGGCCGTCGTCCAGCTGAAGCCCGGCGACAAGATCGAGATCTTCCAGGGAGCGCAGCTTTGATAGCGGTCGCCTCAGTCGTATCTCCCACGCTGGATGCGGCTGCAAGCCGTCGCATCGCGGCGTCCTCAGTCGCGTCCGTAGCCTCCGGCTACGAACGCTCCCTGCGTCCTTGCGCTGCTCGGTTTTCGCCGCCCCGGCGCGCGATCTACTCCTTCGGAGACCGCTGATGCCGATCCGCCGCTACAAGCCGACCTCTCCCGGCCGCCGCTTCATGTCGGTCTCCACGTTCGAGGAGATCACGAAGACGACCCCGGAGAAGAGCCTGCTCGAGCCGGTGACGAAGAAGGGCGGCCGCAACAACAACGGCCGCATCACGACGCGCCACCAGGGCGGCGGCCACAAGCGCCGCTACCGCGTCATCGACTTCAAGCGCCGCAAGGACGGCGTGCCCGCGAAGGTCGCGGCGATCGAGTACGACCCGAACCGGTCGGCGCGGATCGCGCTGCTCCACTACGCGGACGGCGAGAAGGCGTACATCCTCGCGCCCGCGCAGCTGCGCGTCGGCGCCACCGTCGAGTCGGGTCCCGAGGCGGACATCCGCGTCGGCAACGCGCTGCCGCTCGAGAACATCCCGACCGGCACGCTCGTGCACAACGTCGAGCTGAAGCCGGGCCAGGGCGCGAAGATGGCGCGCTCCGCCGGCTCCGGCATCCAGCTCGTCGCGAAGGACCAGGGCTACGCGGTGCTGCGGCTCCCGTCGGGCGAGATGCGGCGCGTGCCGCTCGAGTGCCGTGCGACCGTCGGCCAGGTCGGCAACGTCGACCACCAGAACATCACCGGCGGCAAGGCGGGCCGGAGCCGCTGGCGCGGCAAGCGCCCGGCCGTGCGCGGCTCGGCGATGAACCCCGTCGACCACCCGCACGGCGGCGGCGAGGGCAAGTCGAAGGGCGGCCGCCATCCGGTCACCCCGTGGGGCGTGCCGACGCTCGGCAAGCGCACGCGCCGGAAGCACAAGGAGTCCGACAAGCTGATCGTCCGCGCCCGGAGGCGCGGCAAGGAGGGTCGCCGGTAGATGTCTCGTTCGAGCAAGAAGGGCCCGTTCGTGCAGGAGCGGCTGCTGAGCCGGATCGAGGCGATGAACGCGTCGGGCCAGAAGAACATGATCCGCACCTGGTCGCGCTCGTCGACGATCTTCCCGGAGATGGTCGGCCACACGATCGCGGTGCACGACGGCCGCAAGCACGTGCCGGTATTCGTCAACGAGCAGATGGTCGGGCACAAGCTCGGCGAGTTCGCGCCGACGCGGACGTTCCGCGGCCACGCCGGCGACCGCGCGGCGAAGGTCAAGAGATAGGCGATGGCGGCAGTCGAGAAAGTGTCAGCTGAGATGGGGCAGACGGTCCGGGCCCAGGCCAAGTGGGTGCACTCGAGCGCGCGCAAGGCGCGGCTCGTCACCGACCTGATCCGCGGCCGCTCCGTGCCGGAGGCGCGGACGATCCTCGCGTTCTCGCAGCGCGCCGTCGCCCGCGACGTGGAGAAGGTGCTGCGCTCGGCCGTGGCGAACGCCGAGTCGCGCCCGGACCTCCATTGGAACGGCGACGAGCTCGTCGTCGTCATCGCCTACGCGGACGAGGGGCCGACGCTGAAGCGCTGGCGCGCACGCGCGCGCGGCCGCGTCGCCCGCATCCGCAAGCGCACGTGCCACATCACCATCGAGCTGGCACAGCCGCCGGCCTCCGCTGCGGCCGTCGCCGCACCGGAGACCGGGAGCTCGCGCCGGCGGAAGCCTGCGACAGAGCAGCAGCCGGTCGCCGCTCCGAACGAGGAGGCGCAGGTCGACGAGTCCCCAGCCGAGAAGCCGAAGGCTGCTCGGCGCAAGAAGAGTTCCGAGGAGAGCTAACGTGGGCCAGAAGATCCATCCCGGCGGGATGCGCGTCGGCGTCATCCACGACTGGAAGTCCAACTGGTACACGGGCAAGAAGGAGTTCCCGGAGTACCTGCTCGAGGACGTGAAGATCCGCGAGCACATCTACGGGAAGCTCTCGCACGCGGGGCTCTCGGACATCCTCATCCGCAAGGACAAGCAGCGGATCACCGTCGACATCTACACGGCGCGCCCCGGCATCGTCATCGGCAAGTCCGGCGTCGAGGTGGACGCGCTCCGCAGAGAGCTGCACGCGATCACGCAGAAGAACGTCCACATCAACATCAACGAGATCAAGCGCCCCGAGCTCGACGCGAAGCTCGTCGCGCAGTCGATCGCCGAGCAGCTCTCGAACCGCGTCGCCTTCCGGCGCGCGATGAAGCGCGCGCTCGCGAGCGCGATCCGCTCCGGCGCCGCCGGCGTGAAGATCTCCTGCTCCGGCCGCCTCGGCGGCGGCGAGATGAGCCGCCGCGAGACGTACAACGAGGGTCGCGTGCCGCTGCACACGATCCGCGCCGACATCGACTACGGCTTCGTCGAGGCGCGCACGACCTACGGGCGCATCGGCGTGAAGGTCTGGATCAACAAGGGCGAGATCATGCCCGAGGGCTTCGAGGGCGTCAGCACCGGCGACCAGCGCCTCGGCGACCAGGACGCGCGGCGCCGCCGCGGCGGGGCGACCGAGGGTCTCGGCGCCTCGCGCGAGGGCGGCCGCGGCCGCGGTCCCGACCGCGAGGGCCTCGGCCCGGTGCGCCAGCGCCGGCGCGGCCCCGGCGGGTCCGGCGGCGGACGTGGCTCCGGCGGCGGACGCGGCTCCGGTCGCGGACGCGGCCCGGGCGCGGGCGCGCGCCCGGCGGGCGGGCGCCCGCCGCGCGACCGCGGCGCCGACACGCCGAAGCCCGAGGAGACGACGCCGCAGACCGCCGCGGAGACGCCGGTGACCGAGCCGCAGGTCGAGAAGCCCGTCGTCGAGGAGACGCCGCCGGCCGCCGAGGCGGCGCCGGAGGCTCCGAAGCAGACGACTCCCGAGCAGACGGAAGGTGAGAGCTAGTGCTGCTGCCGAAGAAGACGAAGTACCGCAAGGTCCATCGCGGCCGCCGGCGCGGCGAGGCGAAGGGCCAGACCTCCGTGCAGTTCGGCGACTACGGGCTGAAGGCGACGGAGGCCGGCTGGATCACGAACCGGCAGATCGAGGCCGCCCGGATCGCGATGACGCGCAAGATCAAGCGCGGCGGCAAGGTCTGGATCAACGTCTTCCCCGACAAGAGCGTCACGAAGAAGCCCGCCGAGACCCGCATGGGCTCGGGCAAGGGCTCGCCGGAGGGCTGGGTCGCCGTGATCAAGCCGGGCCGCGTGATGTTCGAGCTGGCCGGCGTGCCGGAGCCGCTCGCGAAGGAAGCGCTCCGCCTCGCGGGCCAGAAGCTGTCGGTGCCCGCGAAGGTCGTGAAGAGAGAGGCTGAGCTGTTTTGACCAGGCCGAGCGAACTCAGGGACATGACGGACGACGAGCTCGAGCACCGGCTGTCCGAGCGGCGCGCGGAGCTGTTCAACCTCCGCTTCCAGGCGGTCACCGGCGCGCTCGAGAACAACGCGCGCCTGAAGCTGACGAAGCGCGAGATCGCACGGATCCTCACCGTGGTGAACGAACGAGAAGCTGCAAAGGGACTGACGCATGGCTGATGAGAAGGACGACGTGACGGTCGACGAGACCGAAGAGACCGTGGAGGCTCCGGCTGTGCCGGAGCCGGAGGTGGAGACCCCGGAGGCCGAAGCGCCTGCCGAGGCGGAATCGCCTGTCGCCGAGGAGGAGCCCACCCCACAGGCGGACGCCACAGCGTCCGCCGCCGAGGAGACTGCGCCCGCGCCGTCGCCGCAGTCCGGGCCGAAGCAGAAGCGGAAGCGGCTTCCCCGCGCGCAGCGCCCGCAGAAGACGCGCCCGCGCCGCGCGGCGCCGACCGGCGAGCGCAAGCCGATCGTCCGCGAGCCGAAGCCCGAGCACGCGCGCGGCCGCCGCCAGGAGCGGCGCGGCGTCGTCGTCTCGAACGCGATGGACAAGACGATCGTCGTCAAGGTCGACGTGATCAAGTCGCATCCGAAGTACAAGAAGGTCGTCCGGCGGTCGGTGAAGTTCCACGCGCACGACGAGCAGAACGCGGCGAACGTCGGCGACGTCGTCCGCATCGTCGAGACGCGCCCGCTGTCCGCGACGAAGAACTGGCGGCTCGCCGAGATCGTGGAGGCCGCGAAGTGATCCAGCAGGAGTCGCGCCTGAAGGTGGCGGACAACACGGGCGCCCGCGAGCTGCTCTGCATCCGCGTGATGGGCGGCCATCACCGGCGCTACGCGCGCGTCGGCGACATCATCGTCGGCACCGTCAAGACGGCGACGCCGCAGGGCGCCGTGAAGAAGGGCGAGGTCGTGCGGGCGGTCGTCGTGCGGACGAAGAAGCCGTTCGGCCGCGACGACGGCACGACGATCGCGTTCGACGAGAACGCGGCCGTGATCATCGACGCGCAGCGCAACCCGCGCGGCACCCGCATCTTCGGCCCGGTCGCCCGCGAGCTTCGCGAGCGCAACTTCATGAAGATCGTCTCGCTCGCTCCGGAGGTGCTCTGATGGCCCAGACCCTGAAGGTGAAGAAGGGCGACGTCGTCCACATCCTCCGCGGCAAGGACCGCGGCAAGGAAGGGCGCGTGATCGAGACGCTGCCGAAGGAGGGCCGCGTCCGCGTCGAGAACCTCAACGTCGTCAAGCGCCACCGGCGGCCGCGGCCGATCACGAACTCGAGCCGGATGGGCGGCACGCAGATGATCCCCGGCGGGATCTTCGACGTCGCGCAGCCGCTGCCCGTGTCGAACGTGATGGTCGTCTGCCCGACGTGCAAGAAGCCGACGCGGGTCGCCACCGTGACGAAGACCGTGAAGGACAAGACGACCCGCGTCCGGGTCTGCAAGAACCCGGGCTGCGGCCAGGAGATCGATCGCTGATGGCGGCCACCGAGACGTACACGCCGCGCCTGAAGGAGCAGTACGAGCGCGAGATCCGCCCGCAGCTCCAGCAGGAGCTCGGGCTGAGCTCGATCATGCAGGTGCCGAGGCTCGAGAAGATCACGCTCAACATGGGCGTCGGCGAGGCGAAGACCGACGCGAAGCAGCTCGAGTCGGCGATCGAGGAGCTGACGACGATCGCAGGTCAGCGCGCGCAGGTACGGCGCGCGCGCAAGTCGATCGCGCAGTTCAAGATCCGCGAGGGGATGCCGGTCGGCGCCAAGGTGACGATCCGCGGCGCTCGGATGTACGAGTTCCTCGACCGGCTCGTCGCGATCGCGCTGCCGCGCATCCGCGACTTCCGCGGGCTCAACCCGGGCTCGTTCGACGGCCGCGGCAACTACTCGCTCGGCATCCGCGAGCAGATCATCTTCCCGGAGATCAACTACGACGACATTCAGCAGGTTCGCGGCCTCGACGTGACGATCACGACCAGCGCCGAGACCGATGACCATGCACGCGCGCTGCTGACGGCGCTCGGCCTGCCGTTCAGCGCGGAAGCACAGAGGAGGGACTGACCCAACGTGGCGAAGACATCGCTCGTCGTCAAGCAGCGGCGACCGCAGAAGTTCAAGGTCCGCAACTACTCGCGCTGCAACCGCTGCGGCCGGCCGCGCGCGGTCTACCGCAAGTTCGGCCTCTGCCGGATCTGCCTGCGCGAGCTCGCGCACCAGGGCGTCATCCCCGGCATGACCAAGAGCTCCTGGTGATCGCATGCTGACCGACCCGATCGCCGACATGCTCACCCGCATCCGCAACGCCAACAAGGCGCTGCACGAGCACGCGACCATGCCGAGCTCGAAGATGAAGGTCGAGATCGCACGCCTCCTGAAGGAGGAGGGCTACATCCGGGACTACCACGTCGAGAAGGGCGAGTCCTTCGATACCCTGGTCGTCGACCTGAAGTTCGGCAGGAACCGCGAGCGGGTCATCTCCGGCCTGAAGCGCGTGTCCAAGCCCGGACGGCGGGTCTACGCGCGGAAGGACCGTCTTCCGCGCCCGCCGCTCGGCGTGGCGATCCTGTCCACGTCGACCGGGCTGATCACCGCACGGACCGCGCAGGAGCGCGGGATCGGCGGCGAGGTGCTGTGCTTCATCTGGTGACGCCATGAGTCGAATCGGAAAGAGACCAATCGAAGTCCCCGCCGGCGTCAACGTGACGATCGAGCCGGGGCGCGTCAGCGTGTCCGGCCCGCTCGGCTCGCTGCAGCAGGTCGTGCCGCAGCGGATGGCCATCGCGCACGAGGACGGCGCCATCGTCGTCACCCGGCCGACGGAGCGCGGCGAGGACCGCGCGCTGCACGGGCTGACGCGGACGATCATCGCGAACATGGTCGAGGGCGTGACGAAGGGCTTCGAGAAGAAGCTCGAGATCCAGGGCGTCGGCTACCGCGCCGCGCTGAAGGGCAGCGACCTCGAGCTGAGCGTCGGCTACTCGCACCCCGTGACGATCAAGCCGCGTACCGGCATCAGCTTCGAGGTGCCCCAGCCGACGCAGATCGTCGTCAAGGGCCACGACAAGCAGCAGGTCGGCCAGACCGCCGCCGAGATCCGCAAGGTTCGCCCGCCGGAGCCGTACAAGGGCAAGGGCATCCGCTACGACGGCGAGCACGTGCGCAGGAAGGTGGGCAAGCGTGCCTAGCGCACACCGCGACGCGCTTTGCGCCGAGGGAGGGACGAGCTGATGCCGGCGCTGTCGGTGAGAGAGGCTCGGCTGCGCCGGCACCGGCGCGTCCGCGGCAAGGTCCGGGGAACGGCGGAGCGCCCGCGCCTCGTCGTCTTCCGGTCGAACCGCGGCGTCCAGGCGCAGCTCGTCGACGACCTCGCCGGCCGCACGCTCGCGTCGGCGTCGCATCTCGCGCTGCCGACGTCGTTCACGGGCGACAAGTCGGAGCAGGCCGCCGAGGTCGGCAAGCTGCTCGCTGCGAACGCGAAGCAGGCCGGCATCGAGACGTGCGTCTTCGACCGCTCCGGCTACCTCTACCACGGACGCGTCAAGGCGCTCGCAGACGGCGCCCGCGAGGGAGGACTGAGTTTCTGATGGCACTTGACTTCTCCGAGACCCGCGAGCTGAAGGAGCGCGTGGTCGAGATCAACCGCGTCGCCAAGGTCGTCAAGGGCGGCCGCCGCTTCTCGTTCACCGCGCTCGTCGTCGTCGGCGACGAGGTCGACCGCGTCGGCGTCGGCTACGGCAAGGCGCGCGAGGTCCCGCTCGCGATCACGAAGGCCGTCGAGGACGCGAAGAAGAACATGTTCACGGTGCCGAAG
>DATKNT010000150.1:0-11390 GCA_035541175.1 Gaiellaceae bacterium | reverse complement strand
ACGAGGCGCTCCGCCTCCTTCGGCCCCCACGTGCCGGGCTCGTATGCGTGCACGGGCGGCGGCGCGTCGAGCAGAGGCTGCATCACGCGCCAGGTCTCGTCGACCGCGTCCTGCCTGGTGAAGCGCTTGCTGTCGCCGATGAGTGCGGCATGGAGGAGCACCTCGTACGGCGTCGGCCCTTCGCCCCCCTCCTCCGCGAACTCCATGTCGAGCTCGATCGTCCCGGCCCCGGACTCGTCGGCCCGATGCGCCTCGACCATCAACCTGATCCCGGTCGAGGGGTCGAGCTTCACGATGAGCTGATTCGGCTGGAGATTGCGGTACGCCGCGAAACCGAGCTCCGGCGGGCGCCGGAACACGAGGCGGAGCTCGGTCTGCGTCACGGGCAGGCGCTTGCCGGTGCGGATGAAGAAGGGCACGCCGGCCCAGCGCCAGTTCTCGATCTCGAGGCGGAGCGCCGCATACGTCTCGGTCGTCGAGCCTGCCGCCACACCGTCGATCGACGTGTAGCCGTCGTACTGCCCCCGCACGTAGTGCGCCGGGTCGGCCTCCTTGACCGCGCGGAACAAGGCGACCTGGGAGTCCTTGATCGTCGTGGGGTCGCCCCGGGAGGGAGCCTCCATCGCGGCGGCCGCGACGACCTGCATCAGGTGGTTCACGACCACGTCGCGGAGCGCGCCGACCGGATCGTAGAAGTGGCCGCGGTCCTCGACGCCGAAGTCCTCCGCCATCGTGATCTGCACGCTCGACAGGTAGTTGCGGCTCCAGACCGGCTCGAGCATCGCGTTCGCGAAGCGCAGGTGCAGGATCTCCTCCAGCCCCATCTTCCCGAGGTAGTGGTCGATGCGGTAGAGCTGCGACTCGTCGATATACCGGTGCAGCTCCTCGGCGAGCGCGATCGCGGACGCGCGGTCGTGGCCGAACGGCTTCTCGACCACGACCCGGGCGTTTGCGGTGAGGCCGGCGTCGTGGAGACCCTTGACGACGCGGCCGAAGAGGAACGGCGGGATCTCGAGGTAGAAGACGGGGCGCTGCCTGCCCGCGATCGCCTGCGCGACGCGCCCGTACGTCGCGTCGTCGGCGAAGTCGCCGGAGACGTACGAGAAGCGCGCCGCGAGCCGTGCGAACACGTCCTCGTCGAGCTGCTCGCCGGTGGCGACGATCGAGTCGCGCGCACGCTGTCGCAGCTGCTCGACCGTCCAGTCGTCGACGGCGACCCCGACGATCGGGACGTCGAGCAGCCCGCGCCGCTCCAGCCGGTACAGCGACAGGAACGTCATCACCCTGGCGAGGTCGCCGGTGATGCCGAAGATCACCAGGACGTCGGCCGTCGCGTTGCTCATCGCATCTCCTCCCCGTCGGTGCCGGGCAAGGCTAGAGGTACTCCTAGCGGGATCGTCATCCGAACGGGATGATCTCCGCCCGGCCGGTGTCAGTGTGGTAACGGCCCGCCGGCGAGCGCGACCGCGACGCCGACCGCCGCGGCGGCGACGAGCGTCTGCACGACGCCGCGCCGCAGCGCGAGCAGCAGCACCGCCGCGGCGGCGAGGACGCCGTACTGCCACGTCTCCGCCAGCGCGCGCGCGAGCGGGATCGCGGAGCCGAAGATCGCGCCGATCGCGGCGGGGCCGGCGCCGTCGAGGAACGTCCGCGCGCGGCGGTCGCCGCGGATCCGGTCGAAGCGGCTGCCGCCGGCGAGGACGAACGCGAAGGATGGCGAGAACGCGACGAGCGTCGCGAGCAGCCCGCCGCCGAGGCCGGCGGCCGCATAGCCGACGACGCCGACCGTCAGCACGACCGGTCCCGGGGTGATCTGGCCGAGCGCGACGGCGTTGAGGAACTGCCCTCCCGTCATCCAGTGGTAGTGGTTGACCGCGTCGTTCTGCATCAGCGGCACGATCACGAAGCCGCCGCCGTACGAGAGCGCGCCGACCTTGAACGCGACCCAGACGAGCGAGAGCAGCCCGCCGCTCGCCACCGTCGCCGGCGCGAGGGCGGCGAGCCGGAGCCGCCGCCCGCGCAGCGCCAGCTCGACCGCGCCGCAGCCGAGCAGGACGAGCACGAGCCAGGGCCCGATCGTCGCCGCCGACACGCCCCCGGCGACGGCGTAGACGAGCCAGCGCACGCGCGCCGGCGTGCGCGACCAGCTTCCCGGCACGAGACTCCGGCCCGCCTGCACCGCGACCGCGGCGACCGCCGCCCCCGCGCCCGCGCCCGCGCCGCGCACCCAGTCAGGCGGCGACGCCGAGAGGAACAGCGCCGCGAGCGCGAGGATGAGCACGAGCCCGGGGACGATGAACGCGAGGCCGCCGACGAGCGCCCCGGCCCGTCCGCGCAGCCGCCAGGCGCAGTAGATCGCGAGCTGCGTCGACGCCGGCCCGGGCAGGAGGTTGCACGCGGCGACCGCGTCCTCGAAGTCCGTCGCCGTCATCCAGCCGCGCTCCTCGACGCAGAGCCGCCGCAGCAGCGCGATGTGCGTCGGCGGCCCGCCGAAGCCGATGCACCCGATCCGCCCCCACTCCCGGAGGATCGTCGGCAGGCCCGGACGCGGCTCGGCCACCTATTCGGCGCGCCGGTTCTGGACGAACTGGTAGCCGAAGCGGCCCTTGACGCAGAGGTTGCCGCGCGTGACGTCGTGGTCGTCCGGCGACGTGACCTTGACGATGTCGCCGTCCTGGACGTGCAGCGTCAGGTTGCAGCCGACGCCGCAGTACGGGCAGACGGTCTGCACCTGCTCCTGGCGCGACTCGTCCCACGTGCCCGCCTCGCGCAGGTCGAACTCCGCCTTGCCCACGAGCGCCCCGGTCGGGCAGACCGCGACGCAGTTGCCGCAGTAGACGCAGGCGGACTCGGGCAGCGCCACGTCGAGCTCGGTGGAGATGTGCGCGCCGAAGCCGCGGCCGGCGACGGCGATCGCGAACGTGTTCTGGTACTCCTCGCCGCAGGCCTCGACGCACTTGTAACAGAGGATGCAGCGCGAGTAGTCGCGGACGTAGAGGTCGTTGTCGACCTTCACCGGCTTCGCGACGGTCGCCGCGTCGGGGCCGAACCGCTCGGGGCGCGCGCCGTACTCGGCGATGTACCGCTGCGCGTCGTCGGCGCGCGAGAGGTCGACCGAGGAGCCCAGCAGCTCGAGCACCATCCGCCGGCTCGTGCGCACGCGCGGCGAGTCGGTGTGCACCGCCATCCCCGGCTCGACCTTGCGCGAGCACGACGGGACGAGCACGCGCGAGCCCTCGACCTCGACGACGCAGACGCGGCAGACGTTCACCGGCGCGAGCGTGTCCGCGTAGCAGAGCGTCGGCGTCTCGATCTCGAGCTTCCGGCACGCGTCGAGGATCGTCGAGCCCTCGTAGACGCGGACGGTGAGCCCGTTCACCGTCAGCTCGACCTGGCTCATGCCAGCACTCCGAGGTTCTCGATCGCCGACCTCACCGCGCTCGCCGCCGTCTGGCCGAGGCCGCAGATGGAGGCGTCGCGCATCACCTGCTCGAGGTCGGCGAGCACCTCGCGCTCGTCGCCGTTCGCGCGGCCGGAGGCGAGCCGCTTCAGCGCCTCCTCCTGGCGGACGGTGCCGACGCGGCAGGGGACGCACTGGCCGCACGACTCGTCGCGGAAGAACTCGGCGATGCGCAGCACCGCGTCGACGAGGTCGGCCGACTCGCCGAAGACGAGCACGACGCCGGAGCCGAGCGAGATGCCGGCGGCCCGCGTCGCCTCGAACGACAGCTCGAGGTCGAGCTGGCCCGGGCGGAGGAACGAGCCGGCGGCGCCGCCGAGCAGCACCGCCTTCGGCGGCCGTGCGCCCGCGAGCTCCAGCAGCTCGTTCAACGCCGTCCCGAGCGGCAGCTCGTAGAGCCCCGGCCTCGCGACGTGCCCGGAGACGCAGAACAGCCGCGTGTCCGCGGCGCCGCCGCCGGCGAGGATGTGCGGCACGTTGGCGAGCGTCTCGACGTTGTTCACGACCGTCGGCTTCCCGAACAGGCCGACCTCGACCGGGAACGGCGGCTTGTTGCGCGGCTCGCCGCGGTAGCCCTCGATCGACTGGAAGAGCGCCGTCTCCTCGCCGCAGACGTACGCGCCGGCTCCGATTCGCAGCTCGATGTCGAAGGTGAAGCCCGCGCCGAGGACGTCGTCGCCGAGCAGCCCGGCAGCGCGCGCCTGCGCGAACGCGTGCTCGAGCCGCGCGTGCGCGAGCGGGTACTCCGCGCGCACGTAGACGTAGCCGTGCTCGCAGCCGGCCGCGAACGCGGCGATCGTCATCGCCTCGACGAGCGCGAACGGGTCGCCCTCCATCAGCGTCCGGTCCTTGAAGGTGCCCGGCTCGGACTCGTCCGCGTTGCAGACGAGGTAGTGCGGCAGCGCCGGCTGGTGCGCCACCGCCTGCCATTTCGCGCCCGTCGGGAAGGCGGCACCGCCGCGACCGAGCAGGTGCGACGCGTCGATCGCCTCGAGCACGCCCTCACGGCCGAGCTCGAGCGCGCGGGCGAGCGCCGCGTAGCCGCCGCTCGCGCGGTACGCCTCGAGCGACTCCGGGTCGACGCCGGCCGCGATGCGACGCAGCAGCCGGAGCCCGTCCGCGCCGGCCTGCGGCAGCGGCGGGCCCGTCTCCGGCAGCTGGAGCTCGCGCGGCTCCTCGCCCGCGGTCGTGCGCAGCGACGCGGGCGCGCGCTCGCAGAGGCCGAGGCACGGCGACGGGTGCGCTCCCTCCGGCACGGTCGCACCGGCGAGCCGGCAGGCGAGGTCGGTGCAGACGTGGAGCACGTCGGCGGGGCGCTCCTCGAGCGCGAGCAGCGCGTAGAAGCTCGCGACGCCGTACGCGTCGGCGGGCGGCACGTCGAGGCGGCGGCACGCGTAGCCGAGTGCGCCCTCGCTCACCCAGCCGACGCGGCGCTGCGCCGCGCGGAGGGCCGGCAGCAGCAGGTGCCGCCCGTCGCGGTCGGCGCGGGCGACGCGCCGGCCGTTCGCCTCCGGCGCGCCCGCAACCGCGTCGATCGCCGCCCGCTCCGCCTCGCTCGGCTCGGCCGTCAGGAGTCTGAGGTCCACGCTAGACCGCCTCCACGCGGATCGCCGTCGCCTTGAACTCCGCCGTCCCCGACTTCGGGTCGGTCGCGTCGATCGTGAGGACGTTCGTCTCGACGAGGTCCGGGAAGTGGAGGTTCATGAACGCGAGCCCCGGCCGCAGCGTCTCGTCGTAGCGCACCGGCGCCTCGACCGAGCCGCGCCGCGAGACGACGCGGACGCGCGAGCCGTCGGCGACGCCGTAGCGCTCGCCGTCCTCCGGCGCGAGCAGCAGCGCCTCGCCGCCCCGGTGGAGCGGCGACGAGAAGCCGCCGGTCTGGACGCCCGTGTTGAACGACTCGAGCCGGCGTCCCGTCGTCAGCCGGATCGGGAACTCGTCGTCGAGCGCGTCGACCGGCGGGTCGTGCTCGACCGGCATGAACGGCGCGCGGTCGTCGACGTGCGGCGCCCACAGCCGGCCGTGGAGGAATTGCGCGCCGGGGTCGTTCTCGTCCCGGCACGGCCACTGGATCCCGCCGAGCGCCTCGAGCCGCGCGTAGCTCATGCCGGCGTGCACCGGCGAGAGCGAGCGCAGCTCGTTCCAGATGTCCTCGGCGCGCGGGCTGCCGAGGTCGTGCCCGAGCCGGCGGCCGAGCTCGTGGACGATCTCGATGTCGTCACGTGCCTCGCCGGGCGGGTCGAGCGCCTTGCGCACGCGCTGGACGCGGCGCTCGCTCGACGTCACCGTCCCCTCCGCCTCGCACCAGGTCGCCGACGCGGGGAGCACGACGTCGGCGAGCTCCGCCGTCCGCGTCCGGAAGATGTCCTGCACGACGAGATGATCGAGCCCGGAGAGAAGCGTCCGCGCGCGGTTCTGGTCCGCCTCCGACTGCGCCGGGTTCTCGCCGATCACGTACAGCGCGCGCAGGTCGCCGTGCTCCATCGCCTCGAACATCTCGGTCAGGTTTTTCCCGTTCTTCGGCGGCACCTCGATCCCCCACGCCGCGTCGAACGGCGCGCGCACCTCCGGGTCCTCGAGCAGCTGGAATCCGGGCAGGCGGTTCGGCAGCGCGCCCATGTCGCCGCCGCCCTGGACGTTGTTCTGGCCGCGCAGCGGGTTGAGCCCCGAGCCGTAGCGGCCGACGTGGCCTGTCAGCAGCGCGAGGTTGATCAGCGCGAAGACGTTGTCGACGGCGTTGTGATGCTCCGTGATCCCGAGCGTCCAGCAGAGCTGCGCCTTCGGCGCGAACGCGTACGCGTGCGCCGCCTCGCGGATCGCATCCGCCGGCACGCCGGTGACGCGCTCCGCCTCCTCGAGCGTCCACGGCTCGACCGACTCGCGGAACGCGTCGAATCCGGTCGTCGCGCGCTCGACGAACTCCGTGTTGACGAGCTCCGAGTCGATGATCTCCCGCGCGATCGCGTTCGCGAGCGGGATGTCGGTGCCGACGTCGAGCCCGAGCCAGAGGTCGGCCCAGCGCGCAGACGCCGTCCGGCGTGGATCGACGACGACGAGCGTCGCGCCGCGGTGCACGGCCTTCAGCACGTGATGGAAGAAGATCGGATGCGTCTCACGGGCGTTCGAGCCCCAGAGGACGATCAGGTCCGCGGCTCGGACCTCCTCGTAGGAGCTCGTCCCTCCGCCTGCACCGAACACCGTCGCCAGACCGACGACGCTGGGCGCGTGTCAGGTTCGGTTGCAGCTGTCGATGTTGTTGGAGCCCAGGACGACCCGGGAGAACTTCTGCGCTGCGAAGTTCAGCTCGTTCGTGGCCTTGGAGCAGCTGAAGATCCCCGTCTCGGCGCCCTCGTCGAGCGCCCTCCGGAAGCCGGCCGCGGCGCGGTCGAGCGCCTCGTCCCAGCTCGCCTCCCTCAGCTCTCCGCCGTCGCGCACGAGCGGCCGGGTCAGCCTGGCGTAGCGCATTGGCATGCGAGCGAGTCTAGATGCGCGGGTCGGCTAGGGGAGGCGGTGCGCCGCGAAGAACCGCCAGATCAGCGCGTCCGCGTCGACGGCGCTCGACTGCGGGCCGAGCAGCCGCGTGATCCGCTTCGCCATCGCCGGCCCGCCGGGCCACTCGTGGCCCTCGCCGGAGATCGCATACAGCTCGACCGCGGAGCCCTGCTTGCAGCCGGTGTACGTCGTCACCGCGTAACCCGGGTTCGTCATCGAGACGGGCTTCGCAGCGCAGCCGTCGTGTGCGGCCCAGCGGGCCGCGGCGGTCGGGACGCTGTACGTCCAGTAGCCGAGTCCGCCCCCGGCGAACGGGTCGACCGCGTCCGCCGTCCCGTGGAACGAGAGCACCGGCACGTACCGCTTCGACGGGCACGGCGACGGAAGGCGAAGGCCGCTGACGGGAGCGACCGCGGCGAACGTCGTGGAGAGGTCGCACGCAACCTGGCTCGCCATCCGCGCGCCGCCGGAGAAGCCGGTGGCGTAGACGCGCGACGCGTCGATGCAGTAGCGCGACTCGAGCTGCGTGACGAGCGAGCCGAGGTACGCGACGTCGCTCGGCGTCCCCTGCGGCACCGCGGCGCCGCTCGCGAGCGGAACGCCGGGGACGTTCCACGCGTACCCGCCGTCGAGCGGGATCGCGCCCTGCGGATACGCGACGACGAACCCGTCGGCGTCGGCGGTCGCGTCCATGCCGCTGAACAGCTCCTGCTGGACACCGTCGGAGCCGGAGCCGTGGAGGTTCAGCACGAGCGGGAGCGGCTTCATCCCCGCGTCCGCCGGCACGTGCACGATCACGGGCCGCCCGCCGATCGTGATGGTGCCGCCGGCGGCGCTGCACGTGCGGGCCGGCGTCGCGTGCACCGTCGCCGCGAGGACGGCGGCCGCCGCGCCCACCACCACGAGGAGCCGGGTCACGCCTCGGACGCTACCGACCGCCGCAACAGCCGTGCGAGCCGCAACGAGCCGGTGCCGAGTCCGACGCCGACGAGCACGAGCGCGAGCCCGCCGAGCGCCACCCCGGTGATCGGCTCGTCGAGGAAGACCGCGCCGTAGACGAGCGCGATCGGCGGGATCAGGTACGTGACGAGCGACGCGTACGCGGCGCCCGCGCCGGCGATCAGCGCGAAGAACAGCAGGTACGCGATCGCCGTCCCCGGGATGCCGAGCGCGACGACCGAGGCGGTCGCCTTCCAGCCCGGCGCGTGCGCCGGCGCCTGCGCCACACCTGCCGGGAGCGCCGCCGCAGCCGCGATCGCCGTCGACGTGAGCGCGACGACGATCGGCGCCACCGGCTTCAGGTGCCGGCCGACCAGCAGCCCGCCGAGCGCGTAGCAGAGCGCCATCCCGACCACCGCGAGCGCGCCGTAGACCTTCCCCTGCGGCTGCGCGCCGACGAGCAGCGCCACCCCGACGAAGCCGATACCGACCCCGACGAGACGCATCCCCGTCACCCGCGCCTCGTGGAAGAAGCCGAAGGCGATGACGGCGTTGAAGATCGGCACCGACGCCTGGATGATCGAGGCGAGCCCCGAGTCGATCCGCGTCTCGCCCCAGGACAGGAGCCAGAACGGGATCGCGGTGTTCACGAGCGCGACGATCACGAGCCAGTGCGCGTTCGCCCGCATCTGGCCGAGCGCCTCGCGCGTGCCGACGGCGAACGGGACGACGAGGGCGAGGGTGATCGCCGCGAGCCCGAGCCGGCCGAGGATCAGGGTCGAGGGCGCGATCTCCCGCACCGCCACCTTGATGAAGAGGAAGGAGGCGCCCCAGATCAGCGCGAGCGCGACGAGCATGGCGAGATTCCGGCGTTTCACGTCTCCCGTTGTAACGCACCGGACGGCTCGTCTGTTTCGCCGTCTAGACTGAATCGCCTGACGCAGGTCGCGGAACAGCCACTCCACCGCGCCCTCGGTCTGACGGACCGGGAGGCGGAACGGATCCGGGAGCTCCTCGGCCGCGACCCGAACCACTTCGAGCTCGCCGTCTTCTCGCTGCTCTGGTCGGAGCACTGCGGCTACAAGCACTCGGCGCCGCTCCTGAAGCGGCTCCCGTCGGCCGGCGCGCGCGTGCTCCAGGGGCCGGGCGAGAACGCCGGCGTGCTCGACCTCGGCGAGGGGCTCGCGGTCGCGTTCAAGGTCGAGTCGCACAACCATCCGTCCGCGGTCGAGCCGTTCCAGGGCGCGGCGACCGGCGTCGGCGGGATCCTCCGCGACATCGTGGCGATGGGCGCGCGGCCGGTCGCGCTCCTCGACGGGCTCTGGTTCGGGGCGCCGGACTACCACTTCTCCCGCGCCGTCGGCGGGATCGGCCACTACGGGAACTGCGTCGGCGTGCCGACCGTCGGCGGCGCGACCGTCTTCGACGAGGCGTACCGTGGCAACTGCCTCGTCAACGTGATGTGCGTCGGCATCCTCGACGCGGACCGGCTCCGCTCGGCGAAGGCGTCGGGGCCCGGCAACCTCGTCGTCCTCTACGGCGCGACGACGGGGCGCGACGGGATCGGCGGCGCGTCGGTGCTCGCGAGCCAGGAGCTCGGCGAGGACGACGCCGACAAGCGGCCGTCCGTCCAGGTCGGCGACCCGTTCACGGGGAAGAAGCTGATCGAGGTGTCGGTCGAGCTCGTCGAGTCCGGGCTCGTCGAGTCGCTCCAGGACTGCGGCGCCGCCGGGCTCGCGTCGGCGCTGTCGGAGATGGCGTCGGACGGCGCGGGAATCGACGTCCACCTCGACCGGGTGCCGCTGCGCGAGGACGGGATGGAGCCGTGGGAGATCATGATCTCCGAGTCGCAGGAACGGATGGTCGCGGTCGTCCGCCCGCAGATGCTCGACGCGGTGCGCGAGGTCTGCGCGCGCTGGGAGCTGCACTGCACGCCGATCGGCGAGGTCACGGACGGCGCGCTGTTGCGCGCCGTCTACAGAGGAGAGACCGTCGGGGAGATTGCGGCGCGCTTCTTGACGGAAGAGTGTCCTCGCTACGAGGTGGAGCAGCGGCCGCGGACGACTCTTCCGACCGCGCCGAAGCCGCGTCGTCCGCAGCCCGTGGCTGCGGACCGCGTGTTCGAGCGCTACGACCAGCTCGTGGGCTCGCGCACGGTGCGCCGTCCGGGGCTCGACGCCGCGGTGCTGCGGCTGCGGCCGTCGCTGCGCGGGCTCGCGGTCGCGCTCCAGGGACCGCGCCCGGGCGAGTCCGATCCGTTCGCGGCCGGCGTCGCGGCCGCGCTCGGTGCCGCGCGCAACGTCGCGTGCGCGGGCGGCGAGCCGATCGGGCTCACGGACTGCCTCAACTTCGGCAACCCGGAGAAGCCGGAGATCGCCTGGGAGCTGGCGCAGGCGATCGAAGGGATCGCGCAGGCGGCGGAGGCGCTCGGGATCCCCGTCGTCTCCGGCAACGTCTCGCTCTACAACGAGACCGACGGCCGCCCGATCCCGCCGACGCCGGTGGTCGGCTGCGTCGGGCTCGTCGCCGACGTGCGGCTCGTGCCGGGCCGCTGGCGGCGCGGCGACGCAGTGCTGCTCGCGCGGGCGCCCGAGGCGAGCCTGAAGGCGGAGGCGGCGCTGATCCGGTTCCTCTGGAAGGCCTCGCCGCTGCTCTCGCTCTGCCACGACGTCGGCTCCGGCGGCCTCGAGCACGCACTCGAGGAGGCGGCGCGCTGGAGCGGCGGCCTCGCCGCCGACGTCGACCTCCCGGACGAGCCGGCGGTCGGCGCGGCGATCCTGGCGCTGCCGCCCGAGCAGGTGCGGCGACTCGGCTCGAAGGGCTACGTCCAGATCGGCGAGGTGCGCTGATGTGCGGCGTCTTCGGCGTGTTCGCGCCCGACCGCGACGTCGCGCGGCTCACGTACTTCGGGCTGTTCGCGCTCCAGCACCGCGGCCAGGAGTCCGCCGGCATCGCCGTCTCCGAGCAGGGACGGCTGACGGCGCTGCGCGACCTCGGCCTCGTCAGCCAGGTGTTCGACGAGCAGAAGCTGCACGGCCTGCGCGGCTCGGTCGCGATCGGGCACACGCGCTACTCGACGACCGGCTCGTCGCAGTGGTCGAACGCGCAGCCGCTCGTCCAGCACGGCCGCACGCGCACCGTCGCGCTCGGCCACAACGGGAACCTCGTCAACGCGACGGAGCTGCGCGACGAGCTGCGCGCGGCGGGCGCGACGCTGCACTCGACCTCGGACAGCGAGGTGATCGCGGCGCTGATCGCGAACGACGAGGCGCCGCTCGAGGAGGCGGTCGCCAACGCGATGGCTCGGCTCGAGGGCGCGTACTCGATCGTCGCGCTGTCGGAGGGGACGCTCGCCGTCTTCCGCGACCCGCACGGCTTCCGCCCGCTCGTGCTCGGCCGCCTCCACGACGATTGGGTCGTCGCCTCCGAGACGTGCGCGCTCGACCTCGTCGGCGCCGACTTCGTGCGCGAGGTGGAGCGCGGCGAGGCCGTGTTCGCG
>DATKNT010000149.1:0-48564 GCA_035541175.1 Gaiellaceae bacterium | reverse complement strand
ATCGTGTCGGCGCCGTGCCCCGTGCCGTAGTCGCTCATCCAGCCCAGGCCCTGCGCTTGCAGCGGCGCGGCTTCCGGCTCCGGACCTTTGTGCGATTCCGGGGCGGCGCCATGCGCCTTGCCGAAGGGGTGGCCGCCGGCGATGAGGGCGACGGTCTCTTCATCGTCCATCGCCATGCGCGCGAACGTCTCCCGGATGTCGCGGGCCGCGGCGAGCGGATCGGGGTTGCCGTTGGGCCCTTCCGGGTTCACGTAGATGAGGCCCATCTGGACCGCGGCAAGAGGGTTCGCGAGCTGCCGGTCGCCGCTGTAGCGCGCGTCCCCGAGCCACGTGCCCTCGACGCCCCAGTCGACCTCCTCGGGCTCCCACGTGTCCTCACGCCCGCCGCCGAAGCCGAACGTCGTGAATCCCATCGACTCGAGCGCGCAGTTGCCGGCGAAGATCATCAGGTCGGCCCACGAGAGCTTCCGGCCGTACTTCTGCTTGACCGGCCAGAGCAGCCTGCGCGCCTTGTCGAGGTTGGCGTTGTCGGGCCAGCTGCCGAGGGGCGCGAAGCGCTGCTGGCCGCCACCTCCGCCGCCGCGCCCGTCGCTGATCCGGTAGGTGCCGGCGCTGTGCCACGCCATGCGGATGATCAGCGGGCCGTAGTGGCCGAAGTCGGCGGGCCACCATTCCTGCGAGGTGGTCAGCGCCGCGACCACGTCCTTCTTCACGGCCTCGAGGTCGAGCGTCTCGAACTCCGCGGCGTAGTCGAAGTCCTCGTCCATCGGGTCGGCGAGGGGGCTGGGGTGCTGGAGCCGCGTCAGGTCCAGCTGGTTCGGCCACCAGTCCCGGTTCGTCCGGGGGGCCGTGGGGCGCCCGTTGATGATCGTGTCGGTCATGCTCGTCTCCTCGTTGCGGCGCGGTTGTCGGGATTCACGTTCGGGCCAAGGCACTCCGGACAGCGGCCCCAGAAGATCACCTCGGCCTCGTCGACCTCGAAGCCGGCGGCGGCGGCCGGCGAGAGGCACGGCGCCTCGCCGACGACGCAGTCGACGTCGACCATGCGGCCGCAGTCGCGGCAGACGAGGTGGTGGTGGTTGTCGCCCACCCGCGTCTCGAACAGCGCGGCGCTGCCCGCCGGCTCGATCCGCCGAACGAGCCCGGCGTCGTGGAGCGCCCGCATGATGTCGTAGACCGCCTGGGTGGAGAGCGTACCGAGCCGCTTCCGCGCACCCGCCTCGACCTGCTCGACGGAGACGTGGGAGGGAAGCTCGGCGAGCGTCTCGAGCACGGCGAGCCTCGGCGCCGTCACCCGAAGCCCGTGCGCCCGCAGGAGCTCGGCCGGGCTCGCTCCGGGGACCGTCTCTGCCACACGGCGATCCTATCGCATTCTGGAATCGATCCAGAAAACGGCCGTCGCCGCTCGAGCGGCTACGACACCGCGTCGCGGAGCGCCTGCGCCTCGGGCAGGTGCTCGAGCTTCTTCAGCGTGTTGTTCTCGATCTGCCGGATCCGCTCCCGCGTGACGCCGAAGGCGCGTCCGACCTCCTCGAGCGTGCGCGGCGGGCCGCCGTGCAGCCCGAAGCGGAGCTCGATCACCTGGCGCTCGCGCTCCGGCAGCGCGCCGAGCGCGTTCTCGATGTCCTCGCGGCGGAGCGACAGCTGCGCGGTGTCGAACGGCGACTCCGCCGTCTCGTCCTGGACGAAGTCGCCGAGCGCCGACTCCTCCTCCTCGCCGATCGGCTTCTCGAGGGAGACGGGGAGCTGCGCCATGCGCAGGATCTCGCGCACCTCCTCCGGCGACATCTCGAGCTCCTCGGCGATCTCCTCCGCGTTCGGCTCGCGGCCGAGGCGCTGGACGAGCTGGCGCTCGATGTGCACCACCTTGTTCAGCTTCTCGACCATGTGCACCGGGATCCGGATCGTGCGCGCCTTGTCGGCGATCGCGCGCGTCACGGCCTGCCGGATCCACCACGTCGCGTACGTCGAGAACTTGTAGCCCTTGCGGTAGTCGAACTTCTCGACCGCGCGGATCAGGCCGAGAGAGCCCTCCTGGATCAGGTCGAGGAAGCTGAGCCCGCGGCCGAGATAGCCCTTCGCGATCGAGACGACGAGGCGGAGGTTCGCCTCGATCATCGCCGTCTTCGCCGTCATGTCGCCGCGCTCGATCCGCTTCGCCAGGGAGACCTCCTGGTCGGCGGTGAGGAGCGGGACCTTGCCGATCTCGCGCAGGTAGAGGCGCAGCGAGTCGAGCGACGGCTCGACGGTGAGATCGAGCTTCGGGCTCGCCGCCGCCTTCTCGTCCTCCGGAGGCGGCTGCTCGTGGGGCGGCGCCTTGTGCTGCTCGCCCTCGACGAGCTCGACCCCGTGGTCGATCAGATACGTGTAGAAGTCTTCGACCTGCTCCTTCGTGAGCTCGACGTCGTCGAGCCCGTTGACGATCTCGTCGTAGGTGAGAAAGCCCTTCTCCTGACCCTCCGCGACGAGCTTGTGGAGTTCCTCGACGTCAGGAAGCGAGATGTCGACGGTGAGCAAGTGGCGCCTCCGGCTGCTTGTCGGAACGAAGAACCTGCACGACCCAGACCTGCAGAGAGCCGGTGACCCAACCCCGGCCTCACCCTCAAAGTGAGCCGGATCTTAGTGAGCGGTTACAGATTCGTAAAGAAGGATTTTTCGTTCACCCATCCGACACGATCAGCTCGCCGACCCGCTCGTCACGGGTGTTGCGAACCGGCACCTCGGCGAACGACGGGAGGTCGACGCCGAGCCGGCCGAGGAAAGCGGCGAGCGCCGGCCGGTGCGCGCGTGCGTCGCCGTCCTCCGTTTTCAACGCGACGCCGAGGCCGCCCGGGCCGGCGGCGCAGAGCAGTCCCTCGGCGCCGCCCTTCGCGAACCAGCCGGGCGCGAGGCGCATCAGGTCGTAGTCGGCGCCGTCCGGTCCTCCGACGAGCTCGGGGTGCGCGCGCATCGCGTCGGCGATGCGGAGGCCGGCGGGCAGGGACTCGAGCCGCGAGTACGCATAGGCCATCCGCTCGAGCGGGAGCGCGAAGGTGACGACGCCGCAGCCGTCGGTCGCGGTCGGCAGCTCGCTCTCGTCGGCCGAGGCGGCCTCCGCGTGGGCCTCCGCGCAGGCGCGCTGGACCGGGTGACCGGGCAGGCAGTAGCCGGCGGCGTCCCAGCCGTGGGCGCGGCAGAGGGCGAGCATGCCGGCATGCTTGCCGGAGCAGTTGTTGTAGACGCGGTCGGGCGGGCGGCCGTCCTGGAGCCCGAGCTCGAGCTCGTCCTCGACCGCCGGCGCCTTCGCGAGCAGCCGGCGCACGGCGTCGATCTGCTCCGGCGTCGCGCGGTGCGAGGCGCAGGCGATGGCGACGTCGCGGTCGTCGAGGTCGGCGCGCACGCGGGCGAGCGGGAGCGCCTGGATCGGCTTCGACGCGGAGCGCATGAAGCAGGTGAGCCCGCCGTCGCCGGCCTCGCGCACGACCGCGCCGCCGCGGACCGCGACGGCGTGCACCCGGTGCCGGGCCTCGACCACCCCGTTGCGGCGAACCTCGACGACGATCGCGTCCATGAGAGGCACCAGCCTACGGCAGGCACGGCCCCGAGCCCTACGGCCGGGGCCAGGCCCCGTGCCGAAAGACTCGCAACTTCGTAACGGACACTGGCGGTGGCGATCGCTCGTCGCCACTCTCGATGCATGGCTCGACCGCCGCGCGACGCGGATCCCGGGATCTTCCACACATGGGAGCACTCCGTCAGGTCGGAGGAGCTCTTCCGCGACGACCTCGATCGCCTGGCATTCCTTCGGGATCTGGCCCGCGCCGGGGCGAAGGCGCGTTGGAAGTGCATCGCGTACTGCCTGATGACGACCCACGTTCATCTCATGCTCGAGGTCGGAAGCGGCGCGCTGCCGGCCGGCATGCACGCCGTCAACTTCCGCTACGCAGCGGGCTTCAACCGGCGCCACCACACACGCGGACACGTCCTCGAGGCCCGGTACGGGAGCCGGCGCAAGACGTCGCTCCTCGACCTCATGGTCGCGTACCGCTACGTCGTTCGGAACCCCGTCGACGCCGGCCTCGTCGCGCATCCGGCGGACTGGCCCTGGAGCAGCTACGCGGCGACGATCTCGTCGCCGCCGGCCGCGACATTCGTGAACCCGAGCCCGCTCCTCAGCATGCTCGCGGACACGCGCGAACGGGCGATCGCGATCCTCCGCGCGTTCGTCGAGAAGTCGTGACGCTTCCGTATTGGGGCCTGGCCCCAGTCTCATGGGAGGTGCCGCGCTTGCGAATGGTCGGCCAAACCCGTACATTCCGGAATAGTGGCCCGTTCGACGCATGCCTACGACGACACGCGCGCCTTCCGCCTCCCCGCTCCCGACTACGACGCGGACGACGTGCTCGTCGTGCGGGAGCCGGAGCAGCTTCGCGCGCTCGGCGACGACCTCCGCTCGAGGATCGTCGTGCTCCTGCGCGACCGGGCGCTCTCGACGACGGAGCTCGCCGAGCAGCTCGGCCTGCCGAAGGGCACCGTCGGACACCACGTGAAGGTGCTCGAGAAGGCCGGGCTGATCCAGGTCGTGCGCACGAGGCAGGTGCGCGCCGTGACCGAGAAGTTCTACGGCCGCGTTGCCCGCCTGTTCCTGTTCAAGAGCGCCGACTCCGAGGGCGAGGATCTCCGGAACGTCGCCGCGGCCGGTCTGCGCCGCGCCGCCGAGGAGATGCTCCCCATCGGCGACGACGGCCGGACGACCTTCGCCGTCGTGCGGGCACGGCTCAGCGACGCCGACGCGCGCCGGCTCACCCGGCGCCTCGAGAAGCTCGTCGACGACTTTCGCGCCGCCCACTCGGCCGACGGCGACGAGTACGGCCTCGCGGCCGCGCTGTACGGGCGGGCACTCGATGCGTAGGCCGAACGGCTCGCTGTGGCATCACAGCGACTTCCTCAAGCTCTGGACCGGGCAGTCGATCAGCGAGTTCGGCTCGCAGGTGTCGGCGCTGGCCATTCCCTGGCTCGCCGCGAAGGAGCTGAACGCGAGCCCGCTCGAGTTCTCCGTGATCGGCGTGCTCGCGTTCCTGCCGTTCATCCTCTTCGCGCTGCCGGCCGGCGTGTGGGTCGACCGCCTCCGCCGCCGACCGATCCTCATCGTCGGCGACGCGAGCCGCGCCGTCCTGCTGCTCTGGGTTCCCGTCGGGTGGATGCTCGGCGTGCTGACGATCTGGCAGCTCTACGCGATCGAGTTCGTCGTCGGGATCTTCACGGTCTTCTTCGACGTCGCGTACCAGTCGTACCTGCCCTCGCTCGTCGAGCGCGACCAGCTGATCGAGGGGAACTCGAAGCTGCAGACGACGGCGGCCGCGGCGAACACGGTGGGGCCCGGCCTCGCCGGCGTGCTGATCGCCGTGTTCACCGCGCCGTACGCGGTGCTCGTCGACGCGGCGAGCTTCGTCGTCTCGACGGCGTTCATGATCCCGATCCGGCGGCGCGAGACGCTGCCCGAGCGGGCGGAGGGCGCGCCGAAGCCGAGGATGTTCCCGGAGCTGAAGGAGGGCGTCCTCTACGTCGTCCGGCACCGGTACCTCAAGTGGATCGCCGCCGCCACCGGCAGCTCGAACTTCTTCGGCTCGATGGTGATGGCGATCGGCGTCCTCTACATGGCGCGAACGCTCCAGATGTCGTCGTTCGCCGCCGGCGTGGTGTGGGCGGGCTTCGGGATCGGGTCGATCGTCGGCGCGCTTGTCGCGCCCCGCCTGCAGCAGACCCTGGGCGTGGGGCGGGCGATCTGGATCCCGATCATGGTCGGCTCGTTCGCGACGCTCGCCTGGCCGCTCGCGCCGGCGAGCTTCCCCGTCCCGGTCCTGTTCGCGGGCACCGCGGTGTTCGGGGTCGGCGCGACCGCGTACAACATCACGCAGGTCAGCCTGCGCCAGGCGATCACGCCCGAGCGGCTCCAGGGGCGGATGAACGCGTCGATGCGCTGGATCGTCTGGGGGACGATGCCGCTGGGCTCGCTCGTCGGCGGA
The DNA here is from genome assembly GCA_035541175.1 of Gaiellaceae bacterium. GTDB lineage: Bacteria > Actinomycetota > Thermoleophilia > Gaiellales > Gaiellaceae > Palsa-739. The sequence continues at coordinate 42,559 of DATKNT010000149.1, read as the reverse complement.
GCGCTCGCGACGACGTACTCGGTGAAGACGGCGATCTGGGTGGGAGCGATCGGCTCGCTCTTCACGTGGCTCCCCGTCTTCCTCTCGTCCGTGCGGTCGATCGAGGAGATGCCGGAGGCGGCCGAGGAGCCGACCTCGGCGGAGGCGAGCCTCGCCGGCGGCATCGTCGAGCCGGCGACGCTCCCCGGCACGCTCGGCGTCGACGCGTAGGCTCCGGCTCATGCGCCGGCCGGGCGGGGACCTGCTGCGGAATCCCGACTTCCTGAAGCTCTGGACCGGGCAGACGGTGAGCCAGCTCGGCTCGCAGGTGTCGCAGCTCGCGCTCCCCCTCGTCGCCGTGCTCGTCCTCCACGTCTCCGCGTTCTACGTCGCGCTCCTGGGGACGGTCGACCTGCTGCCGTTCCTCCTCTTCGCCCTGCCGGCGGGAGTCTGGATCGACCGGATCGCCCGCCGGCCCGTCCTGATCGCGGCCGACGCCGGGCGCGCCGTCGCGCTCGCGTCGATCCCGCTCGTCGCCGCGTTCGGCTCCCTGACGATCTGGCAGCTCTACGCCGTCGGCTTCGTCACCGGGACGCTGACGGTCTTCTTCGACGTCTCGTACCAGTCGTACCTCCCCTCGCTCGTCGGCAGGCAGCACCTCGTCGAGGGCAACGCGAAGCTCGAGCTGAGCCGCTCGGCGGCGCAGATCGCCGGGCCAGGGCTCGGCGGCGCGCTCGTCGGGGCGATCAGCGCGCCGTACGCGATCGCCGTCGACTCCGCGAGCTTCGTCTTCTCCGCGGTCTCCGTCGGCCTGATCCGCCGCCGCGAGCCTCGCCCGGAGCCGGGGCCGGCGCCGAGCATGCGCCGCGAGCTGATCGAGGGGCTCCGCTTCGTGCTCGGCGATCCGCGCTGGCGGGCGCTGACCGAGTACGTCGCGACCTTCAACTTCTTCACGAGCATCGCGTTCGCGCTCTACGTCGTCTACGCCGTCCGCGAGCTCGGGCTGACACCGGGCGAGCTCGGGCTCGTGCTCGCGCTCGGGAACGTCGGCTGGCTGCTCGGCGCGCTCGTCGTGCAGCGCGTGCGTCGCCGCCTCGGCGTCGGGCCGACGCTCGTCCTCTCCGGCTTCCTCGGCGGTGCCGCGTTGCTGCTCGTCCCGCTCGCGCCGCAGGGCTTCCCGATCCCGTTCCTCGTCGCCTCCGGGATGATCGCCGGGCTCGCGATCGTGCTCTACAACGTGACCGGGATCAGCCTGATCCAGGCGCTGACGCCGGACCGGATGCTCGGGCGCGCGAATGCGTCGCGACGATGGATCGTCTGGGGGACGATTCCGCTCGGCAGCCTCGTCGGCGGCGCGCTCTCGACGGCGATCGGCGTCCGGCCCACGCTGTTCGTCGGAACGATCGGCGCGAGCTTCTGCTTCCTCTTCCTCCTCGCGCGGCCCCTGCGGTCGATCCGGGAGCTCCCGGAGGAGGAGCCGCCGCCTCTCCTCGACGACGCCGCGCTCGGGCTCGAGAGCCAGGTCGCCGAGCTCTAGGCCGCTACGCTGACCGCGTGCCGGAGCTGCCGGAGATGGAGGCATGGCGACGCGCGCTGAACGACCCCGTGTCGGCATTCCCGGTCGCGAAGGCGGGGCCGGGGCACATCGCCACGCTGAAGACGTTCGACCCGCCGCTCGCCGTGCTCGAGGGGCGGAGGTTCCGCGGCGTCGAGCGGCGCGGCAAGCGGCTGCTCTTCCCGACGGACGACGGCGAGCTCGTCCTGCTCGTCCACCTGATGACGGCGGGGCGGCTGAAGATGCTCCGGGCCGGCGAGAAGGGCCCGAAGACGCCGGCGTTCGCGCTCGCGTTCGAAGGCGGGTCGAAGCTCGTGCTCACCGAGAACGCGCGCAAGAAGCGCGCCGGCGTCTGGCTGCTGACGCCCGAGGCGGCGCAGGAGGAGGTCGCCCATCTCGGCCCGGAGGCGCTCGGCCTCGACGCGACCGGGCTCGCCGAGATCCTCCGGCACGACGCGCGCCGGCTGCACCCGCTGCTCCGCGACCAGCGCGCGATCGCCGGGATCGGCCGCGCCTGGGCGAACGAGATCCTCCACACGGCCAGGCTGTCCCCGTACGCGCTCTCCACCGACCTCTCCGGCGAGGAGGTCGCGCGGCTCGCCGCCGCGATGAACGACGAGCTCGCGCGCGGGCTCGAGCTCCGCGAGCGCGGCGCCTCCGACGAGAAGACCTACCGCGTGCACAACCGTCTCGGCGAGCCGTGCCACGTCTGCGCGACGCCGATCGCGCAGATCGACTTCGAGGAGCACACGATCTACTACTGCCCGGAATGCCAGACCGGCGGCCGCGTCCTCAAGGACCGGCGCATGTCGCGGCTGCTCCGGTAGCGGCTATCCTCGGCCGCGATGGCGACCGTCGCGGACGTGATGGTGAAGGACGTGCTGACCGTCGAGCCGACGAGCTCGATCGGCGAGGCGGCCGAGAAGATGAACGCCGCCGGCGTCGGCGCGCTCGTCGTCGTCGAGGACTTCGTCCGCATCGTCGGCATCGTCACCGAGCGCGACCTCCTCCGCGCCGTCGCCGCGCGTGCCCGCGCCGCCGAGGCCCGCGTCCGCCAGTGGATGACACCCGACCCGGTGACGATCGACCCGGAGACGTCGATCGAGGATGCGGCGGAGATCATGTTCAAGCACAACTTCCGCCACCTGCCGGTGGTGAAGGACGGGCGCGCGCTCGGCATCGTCAGCCTGCGCGTGCTCGCGCGCTGGGAGTTCGAGCACTCGAAGTAGTGCCCGTCCGGCCCGGTTCGTAGAGTCGCGCCTGTGATCCGTCTCTTCCCGGAACGGGGTGGCTGGCTCGAGGTCGTCTGCGGCCCGATGTTCAGCGGCAAGAGCGAGGAGCTGATCCGGCGGCTGCGGCGGGCGGAGATCGCCGGCCAGCGGGCGCTGATCCTCAAGCCGCGGATCGACGACCGCTACGACATCGGCCACGTCGTCAGCCACGCGGGGGCGAAGATGCGCGCGGTCGCGGTGTCGGCTCCGGGCGAGATCCTCGCGCTCGCGGACGGCTACGACGCGATCGGGATCGACGAGGTGCAGTTCTTCCCGAAGGAGATCGTGCTCGTCGTCGACACGCTCGTCGAGCGCGGCTACCGCGTCGTCGCCGCCGGGCTCGACCAGGACTTCCGCGGCCTCCCCTTCGGCGCGATGCCGGAGCTGCTCTGCCGCGCCGAGCTCGTCGACAAGCTGCAGGCCGTGTGCCACCGCTGCGGCGGCCCGGCGACCATGACGCAGCGGCTCGTCGACGGGAGGCCGGCGCCGGCCGACGGCGCGACGATCGTCGTCGGCGCGCTCGACTCGTACGAGGCGCGCTGCCGCAGCTGCCACGAGCTCGCCGAGCCGGCGCGCGCGACCGGCTAGACGATTGATTCCCGAGAGACCGAGCCCGCCTCGACAGAGGCAGTGGCCCGGCCGGGAGTCCTCCGCTCCGACGAGCAGGTATAGATACCGGGGCTGAAGCCGACTCGGTGGCGGGCGCGCCCCGGAGTCGGCGGAGATCGTCGGGAGGTGAGGCGCATGGCCGCGGCGCTCGAGTCGCCGGCGGTGCGGGTGCGTGGTCTTCGGAAGGCGTACGGGTCGGTCGAGGCGGTACGCGGGATCGATCTCGAGATCCCGGCCGGCGAGATCTTCGCGCTGCTGGGCCCGAACGGTGCCGGGAAGACGACGACCGTCGAGATCCTCGAGGGCTACCGCTCACGTGATGCGGGTGGAGTGGAGGTGCTCGGTTGCGATCCGGCGTCAGAGCGCTCTCGGCTGAAGCCGAGGATCGGGATCGTGTTCCAGTCGACGGGCGTCGAGCCGTACCTGACCGTCCGTGAGACGGTGACGATGTACGCGAGCCTCTATCCACGCCGCCGGCCGGTCGACGACGTGATCGAGCTCGTCGGTCTCGCCGAGAAGCGGGACGAGCGGGTCGTGCGGCTCTCCGGCGGCCAGCAGCGGCGGCTGGAGATGGCGGTTGCCCTCGTCGGCGATCCCGACCTGCTGTTCCTCGACGAGCCGACGACGGGGTTCGATCCCGCCGCGCGGCGCGAGGCGTGGGAGGTGGTCAAGAGCCTTGCCGGTCTCGGCAAGACCGTCGTCCTGACGACGCACTACATGGACGAGGCGCAGTACCTCGCCGATCGGGTCGTCGTGATCTCGGCGGGACGCGTCGTCGCGGAAGGGCCGCCGGCGACGCTCGGGCTCAATGAGCACGACGGCGTCCGCATCCGCTACCGGCTGGCCGGCGGTGCAGCCCCGCCGGCGCCGTTCGCCGGCGCGGCCGACGACAACGGCTTCGTCGAGGTGCACGTCGACGATCCCGTCGTCGCGCTCCACGATCTCACCGGCTGGGCGATCGAGCACGGGGTGCCGCTCGAGGGGCTCGAGGTGGTGCGGCCGTCGCTCGAAGACGTCTACCTGGCGCTGACGCGCGAGGCGGAGGAAGGCGGCACGGAGTGAGCGCCGTTGCGCTGACGCTGGACCAGGCCCGCTACGTGAACAAGGCGTTCTGGCGGAACCCGGCGCGGGCGTTCTTCACGTTCGCGTTCCCGCTGATGTTCCTCGTCATCTTCACCTCGCTGCTCGGAAACGGGACCGTCCACATCGGCACGCTCGCGGTGAAGGAGTCGACCTACTACGTCGCGTCGATGGCGGCCTTCGGCGTCATCACGGCCTGCTTCAACAACATCGCGATCAGCATGACCTTCAACCGCGAGGCCGGGATCCTGAGGAGGATCGACGGGACGCCGCTGCCGCATGCAGCCTTCTTCGCCAGCCGGATCCTGCACGCGACGTTCGTGGCCGTGCTCCTCGTCGCGATCACCACGGCCTTCGGCCGCCTCGCCTACGGCGCACACGTGCCGTCGGGAGTCACGCTGCTTCGCTTCCTCGTGATGCTGCTCGTCGGGGCCGCCTCGTTCTGCGCGCTCGGCCTCGCGATCACGGCGGCGATCCCGAACGCCGACGCAGCCCCCGCGATCGTCAACATCTCGATCCTCCCGCTGCTCTTCCTCTCGGGGATCTTCATCCCGTTCGGCAACAGCACCCCCGCCTGGATCCTGTGGATCGCGCGGATCTTTCCCGTCCGCCACTTCGCCGTGGGCCTGCAAGCCGGGTATCTGGGCACCCCGTTCCACTGGAGCGACGTCGCCGTCGTCGCCGCCTGGGGAATCGCCGGGCTCCTGCTCTCCGTCCGCTACTTCAGCTGGGAGCCCCGGCAGGAGTGAAGGCCGGAGTCCCGGACGCCGTGGGGGTGACATTCCCCGGCGATTGGACGAGAATCGAGGCTCGAGTCAGGCGCACCAGTTCCCGGAGCAGGGAGGTCGAGCACATGTCCATGCAACCGTCCACGTCGAACGGCAACCGCCCCGGCTGGCTGACGTTCGCGGCCGTCGTGATGTTCTCGGTCGGCGTGCTGCAAGCCATCTCGGGGATCTACTTCCTGGCGAACAGCACCAGGATCAACGATCTGACCGGCGGCGCGTTCGGCCATCACGCCTGGATCTGGGGCATCTGGTATCTCGTGCTCGCGGCGTTGGCGATCTACGGCGGCTACTCGCTGCTCGGAGGCCACACCTTCGGGCGCGTGATCGGCTACCTCTGGGCCGGCATGGTGATCGTGGAGGGCTTCATGATCCTCCGCCAGGAGCCGTGGGCCGGCTTCATCTCGATCCTCCTGGCGGTGGCCGTGATCTACGCGCTCTCGTCGACGTCGGGCTGGAGCGAGGAGACGTAGGCGGGCTCGCTGCGCGACCAGCTGGCCGGCAGGCCGACTCGTCGAGAGGGGTCTTCGGTGTCCTCACGGACCCGGATCCGCGTCCGGCCGGCTCAGAGCCGAATCGTCAGCGTCCCGCCGGCGACGGCGACCGATCCGCCGAGCGACGCGATCGCCCGGGCGGCGACCGCGGCACCGAGGTCGCGCAGCTCCTCGCCGAGGACGACGCGCGCGGACGAGTCGGTGATCGGCGACACCTCGATCTCCGCGCCGCGCACGGTGACGTCGACCTCGTCGAGGCCGCCGTGGCGGAGCGCGGCCTGCACGAGCGCCGAGACGCCGCGGTCGACCGCGGCGACGTCGGTCCGCACGGCGGCGCCCTCGCCCGACACCCGCACCCGCTCCTCGCCGAGCCGCTCGGCGGCGGTACGGGCGAGCTCGAGCGTGTCCGCCTCCTGCAGCGCCGGCTCGTAGCGGCCGCTCTCGAGCCGGGCGGCGAGCGCCAGCTCGTCCAGGAGCTCCGCGATCTGCGCCGACGCCGCCTCGATCATCTCGACGTAGCGATCCGCCGGCGGATCGAGCCCCGCCGTCCGGGCGAGCGTCCGAGCGAAGCCGTGCACCGTCGCCAGCGGCGTCCGGACGTCGTGGCATGCGAGGGCGACGAGGCGGGCAAAGGACGTGTCGTTCTGCACGGCCGTGGCACAGTATCGGCATGACCCAGAGCGCGCGGCCCGTTCTCGACGACCTGCAGGCGTCCGCCCCCGAGATCCAGCTCGGCCTCTCGCGGGCCGGCGTCACCGGCGTCCAGAAGGCCGTCCGGATCGGCCGCGGCGCCCGCGAGAAGCTGATCCTCGCGACGATCGACTGCACCGTCGACCTCGATCCCTCGCAGAAGGGCGTCCACATGTCGCGCTTCCCCGAGCTGTTCGAGGAGGCGATCGAGGGCGTCGTCGCCGACGAGGCATTCCTCGTCGAGGACCTCGCGGCGGACGTCGCGCGCCACATCGTCGAGCGGCAGGACGCGCTCGTCGCCGAGGTGCGGATCACGGCGCGCTACCCCTACTCGCGGCGGACGCCGGTGACACGCCTGTCGACGCAGGAGATGGTGTCGCTGATCGGCGTCGCGGCCGCGTCGCGCGAGCGCGTGCGCCGCGTCGTCGGCGTCGAGGCCGTCGGCATCAACGCGTGCCCGTGCGCGCAGGGGCTCGTCCGCGGACGCGCGTCCGAGCGGCTGCTCGAGGCGGGCTTCGCCGAGGGCGACGTCGACCGGATCCTCCAGCTCGTCCCGGTCGCGACGCACAACCAGCGCGGCAAGGGCTCGCTCTTCGTCGGCACCTCGGAGCGCGTCGACGCCGAGCGGCTCGTCGAGCTCGTCGAGGGGTCGATGAGCTCGCCGATCTACGAGCTGCTGAAGCGGCCGGACGAGCTGTTCGTCGTCGAGCACGCGCACCTCCAGCCACGGTTCGTCGAGGACTCGGTGCGCGTCGCGCTGAAGAGCGTCCTCGACGAGCTGCCGTCCCTCGACGACGGCGACTTCGTCCTCTCCCGCCAGGTGAACTTCGAGACGATCCACGCGCACGAGGTGCTGGCCGAGCGGTACGGGACGGTCGGCGAGCTGCGCGCCGAGCTGCGCAACGGCGCTCACGGGCCCGCGCGGCACACCGAGCTCAGTGACTGGCTGAGGGGCTAGCTCCCCCGCCGGCCGGCCGCCGCCGCCGCAGCTCGAAGCGGTGCTCCTCGCCGTGGAGCAGCCGCTTGACGTTCGCGCGGTGGAGGACGAGGACGGCGACCGCGGCGAACGACGCGAACGCGATCACCGGCCACGGGTAGCCGAGCAGCCACGACGTGAGCGGCATCGTCGCGACCGCGACGATCGACGCGATCGACGCGTAGCGGGTCGCGAGGAGGAGGACGATCCAGACCGCGAGCGCGATCAGCGCGACCGGCGGGGCGAGGCCGAGGAACGAGCCTCCCGCGGTCGCGACCATCTTCCCGCCCTTCCGGAACTTCAGGAACAGCGGCCGCGCGTGACCGAGCATCGCCGCGACGCCGACGAGCACGCCGGTGCCGTAGCCGGCGAGCTGCGTCGCCACCAGCACGGGGACGAACCCCTTCGCCGCGTCGAGCAGCGCCACCGAGACGCCGAGCCTCCAGCCGTAGACGCGGAAGACGTTCGAGGCGCCGATGTTCCCGCTCCCCAGCTTGCGGATGTCCTCGTGGCGGAACGCCCTGACGAGCCAGTAGCCCGACGGGATCGAGCCGCAGACGTAGCCGACGGCGACGAGGACGAGGGTGAGGGTCACGGCGTCACCCTGAACTGTTGCAGCGGCGGTTGCCGGTGCGCTACCCCGGAATGCCGGACTGCTCGACCCAACCGTTCACGACGTCCCAGTCGAGGTTGTCGAAGAAGGCGTCGATGTACGAGGCGCGGTCGGTCTGGTAGTCGAGGAAGTACGCGTGCTCGTAGACGTCGAGCGCGACGAGCGGGGTCGCGTTCCAGACGGGGAACGTGTTCTGGGCGTCGCCGACGTAGTTGAACAGGTGCCGCTCGTCCCAGTCGTATGCGGTCCAGGCCCAGCCGCGGCCGGCCATCCCGCTCGCCTTCAGGTCGGCGCGCCAGGCCTCGATCGAGCCGAAGTCGCGCTTGACGAGCGCGGCGAACGCGCCGGTCGGGTCGCCGCCGCCGCCGCCGAGGTGGCCGAAGTAGAGCTCGTGGTTCTTGATCCCGCCGACCGCGAAGGTCAGCTCGACCTTCAGCTCCCGGATCTCGGAGTAGGTCTGGTTCGCGGCTGCGAGGTCGACGCCGGCGAGCCTTCCGAGGATCTCGTTCCGCTTCGCGACGTAGCCCTGGTACAGCTTCATGTGGGCCTCGATCGCGGCGCGCGAGATCCCGTCGAGCTCGTAGACCTCGGGACGGAACTCCCGCGGCGCGATTTCCTCGAAGTTGAACGCGAGCGTCGCCATCCGGCTCTCTCCTCGACTCGACCTGGTGGGGCGGCGGGAGCATATCCTCACGCCGGAAGCCAGGAGTCCCGAAAGGAGCGGGCCATGCCCTTCGAACTGCCGGTCCTGCCGTACCCGTACGACGCGCTCGAGCCGCACATCGACGCGGAGACGATGCGCATCCACCACGACCTCCACCACAAGGCCTACGTCGACAACGCGAACGCCGCGCTCGCCGGCACCGAGTGGGCCGACCGGCCGGTCGACCAGGTGCTCGCCGACATCGCGATCATTCCCGAGGAGATCCGGACGGCGGTCCGCAACAACGCCGGCGGCCACGCGAACCACACGATGTTCTGGGAGATCATGAGCCCCGACGGCGGCGGCCTCCCCGGCGGCGCGCTCGCCGAGGCGATCGACGCGACCTTCGGCGGCTTCGAGCAGCTGCGGGCGGCGCTGATCGACGGCGGGATCAAGCGGTTCGGGAGCGGCTGGACCTGGCTCGTCTGGGACGGCACCGGGCTCTCCGTGTACTCGACCGCCAACCAGGACTCGCCGTGGATGGAGTCGCACGTCCCGATTCTCGGAATAGACGTGTGGGAGCATGCGTACTACCTCAAGTACCAGAACAAGCGCCCGGCCTATCTCGAGGCCTGGTGGAACGTCGTCAACTGGCCGGAGGTCGAGCGCCGCTTCGCGGAGGCGCCGCAGGAGTAGGTCGCCGGCCTGGAAAACCGGGACGGCCGCTGATGCGTAGAGACGATCACGAGATGGACGTCGCCCTCAGCCCACCGGCGCACCTGCGCCCGGTTCCCGCTGCAGCCGAGCCTCCCGCCGACGAGGCGGGAGAGTCCGACGCGGACCTGCTCGTCCGGGTCGCCGACCGCGACCGCGAGGCCTTCGAGCAGCTCTACCACCGCTACCTCCGCTCCGTCTTCGGGCTCGCACTGCGACGCCTGCGCGACCGCCAGCGCGCGGAGGATGCGGTGCAGGAGACCTTCTCGGCGATCTGGCGCTCCGCCGGCAGCTACCGGCCGGAGCGCGGACCCGCCGCGCCGTGGCTGTACGCCGTCGCCCGGAACGCGATCGTCGACCGGCTCCGCGCCCGCTCGGAGCCGCCCGGCGAGCTGCCGGAGACGGCCTCCGGCGAGCCGGGGCCGGCGGAGCGGGCCGAGACCGCGTACGTCGCGTGGCGCGTCCACCGCGCGCTCGAGGAGCTGCCGGCGCGGGAGCGCGAGGTGATCGAGCTCGCCTACTGGAGCGGCCTGTCGCAGAGCGAGGTCGCGGACTTCCTCGGCATCCCCCTGGGCACGGTGAAGACGCGGACGCGCAGCGCCCTCGCCCGCCTCGCGGACGTGCTGGAGGGAGAGGTCCGGTGACCCGCGTGCCGAGCTTCGACGAGCTCGTCGGCCGCGAGCTCCCGGCCGCGGAGCGGGAGCGGCTGCGCGGAGTCCACGACCTGCTCGTCCAGGCGGGGCCGCCGCCGGAGCTCGCACCGGAGCTCGAGGCCGGCCCGACGCTGGCGATGACGCTCGCGGGCCGGAAGCGCGAGCGTCGCGTCCGCCACCGCGCCGGCCTGCTGCTCGCCGCGGCGGTCGCGGTCGCCGTCGTCTTCCTCGGCGGCTATGTCGTCGGCAACAAGGGGGCGGGCGGCGTGGCGCCGGCGAAGGAGCTGAAGCTGATCGGGACGAAGGTCGCGCCCGGCGCGCTCGCCTCGCTCCGGATCGACCACGAGGACGCGGCGGGCAACTGGCCGATGACGCTGTCCGTCACGGGGCTGCCGAAGCTGCCCGCGCACGGCTACTACGTCGTCTACCTCGTTCGCGGCGGGAAGCCGTGGGCGCCGTGCGGCACCTTCGCCGCCGCGGGCACGCAGCACGGCACGGTCGTCCGCCTGAACGCGCCCTACGAGCTCCGGCAGGGCGACACCTGGAAGGTGTACGAGTGGCGGCACGGCACGCACGAGCCGGGCCCCGCGGTGCTCGTGCCTACGGCGAACGCCTAGGGCCCCGCTCCTCGTTCCGCATCTCGCTCAGGAGCCGCTCCAGGCGCTCCTCGGTCGAGTCGTCGACGAAGCTCATCGCCGCGGCGACGTTGGGGTGCACCGCGGCGATCTGCCGCCGCAGCTCGTGCGCGACGGCACGGTACGACGGATGGCCCTCGCGGCCGGAGCGGAGCTCGATCAGGTGCAGCGCCTCGCGGGCGTCGAGCTCGAGCACGTAGCGGATCCGGTAGGCGAGGCAGAGCGCGTACGGCGCCTCCTCGACGAGGCCCTCTGCGCGCAACCGCTCGTGCTCGGCGCGGGAGACCTCGAGCGCGCGCTCGTACTCGCCGCCGAATCCCGCCGCCGCGACCTCGTGTGGGACGTCCGCGCCGAGGTCCGGCGACAGGCGCTGCCACTGGCAGGTCAGCAGCCGATGTCTCTGCAGGTCGCGGAAGGCGCCGTAGTCGGAGACGATCTCGAACCGGTAGCGCAGGGTCTCGAAGCCGCGGCCCGGACGGTGGCGCCGGTTCTCGCGCGCGCCGACGAGCTCGCGGAGCAGCGCCGCGCGCCCCGCCTCCGGGAGCGCCTCGACTGCCCGCAGCGCCTCGTCCTCCGGCACGGCCGCGGCCTCGTAGAGCAGCGCCGCGACGAGCTCCTGCTCGGTGCCGTGGGCGCGGAGGAGCCGCACCGACGGCACCGCCTCCCCCTCGCGTCCGTCGTCGAGCCCGAGCCGCGCCGCCGCCGCCGCCCCCGCCTCGCCGCGGGCGCGGAGGTACTCGATCCAGCGGCCGCCGCGGTCCTCGAGCGGCACCCGCGCGACGAAGCTCGGGATGACCTTCTCGAGCTCCTCGAGCATCATCGCGCCGTACGCGCGCGCCTCCGCGAGCGGGTGCGCGAGCAGGTGGAGCACGAGCTGCTCGTACGTCTGGCCGCTCGCGTAGATGCCGACGTGGGAGAGCGACGACGCGGGCAGCAGTCCGCGCACGAGGTCGAGCGCCTTCGCGCGGACGGCACGGCCGTGCGCGGCCGGCGACTCGTCCGCCCCGGCCGGATACCGCTCCGTCGCCCACGCGGTCACGCCCTCGAGCAGCCGCGCGTACGTCTCGAACAGGTCGTCCATCGCGCGCTCGTACGCGGGACCGAACCGCGGATCGCGGTGGTAGCGGTACCCGTAGCCGTCGAGCACGTCGTCGTACGCGATGTAGCGCGTCGACTGCTCGAGGTACGCGGCGAGCCGCGGCCGCTGCAGGATCTTCGTCAGGAGGTTCGACGTCCACTCGCACGCGAGGTGCGCGCCGCCGAGCTGTGCGACCGAGTCGTCGCCGTAGCCGATGAAGATCCGCTCGTACAGCTTCGCGGCGCGCTCGCCTTCCCGGCCCTCGATCGGCGGCACCTCCGGCACCGAGTCGGCGAACTCCTCGAGGAACAATCGGCGCAGCGTCCCGGCGTAGCGCGAGTAGCGGGCGAACAGCGCGCCCTTCACCGTCTCCGGGAGGTTGACGAGCCCGAAGACGGGGCGGTCGAGGTTCGTGAAGTGCGGCGCGAGCCGCTCCCGCTCCTCGTCCGTGAACCGCTCGACCGGAACTGTCACGCTCTCCATGGTCGCCATGGGACCAGCCAGAGTAAACCGCGTCTCGGTCGGCACCTCGGGGTGGTCGTACCCGACCTGGCGACCCGGCTTCTACCCGGCCGGGCTCGACCCGTCGGAGTTCCTCGCCTTCTACGCCGGGCGGTTCTCGACCGTCGAGCTGAACACGACGGGGTACCGGCTCCCGGCCGAGGACCAGTTCCGCCGCTGGGCGGCGCAGGCGCCGGACGGCTTCGAGTTCGCGCCGAAGCTGCCGGGGCAGCGAATACGCGGCCTCGACGAGTTCGCGTCGCGCGTCCGGCTCCTCGGGGACCGGCTCGGGCCGGTGCGCGTCTCGCTGAAGAGCGCGCGCGACGACGGCGTGCTCGAGCTGATGCTCGGCTCGCTCGATCCGTCCCTGCGCGTCGCCTTCGACCTCGAGCACCCGTCGTGGGACGGGATCGAGGAGCGGCTCGCGGCCGCCGGCGCGGTCCGCGTCAACGACCTCGACCACCCCGCGCCGTTCCGCTACCTCAGGCTGCGCGAGCCGCCCTACGACGGGGCGGCGCTCGCCGGCCTCGCCGCACGCATCCGCCCGCTCGCCGAGCCGGCGTACGTCTACTTCCGGCACGAGGACGAGCCGACCGCGCCGGCGTACGCGCGGCGGCTGCTCGAGCTGCTGCGCTAGCCGCCCGAGACCTGGGCCTGTCCGGCGGTGCAGCTCCTGTCGCGGTAGGAGGCGAGCTGGGCCGCCCCCTGCTGCTCCTGCGCGACGTCCGCCGGGTTGCGCGGATCGAACGGGTGGAGCGCGGGAACGACCGCGGCCACGTCGGGGGTGACGCCCGGCCCCTCCGCGAAGAGCCGGTACTTCGAGCCGACGCCGGGCCCGCGCGTCGCCGTCTGTCCCGGCGGGTGCTGGTACCCGCCCTTCGTCGGGTCGAACGGATAGAAGCCGTAGCAGAACGCGCCCGTCGGGTTGTGCGTGACGAACGAGTTCTCCCGCCGCCAGCCGGAGCCGTAGACCGAGTCGTAGGTGTCGAGGTAGATGAGCGTCCCGAAGCCGTCCGTCGGCGCGCCGTAGCGCGTCGTCCCGAACCCGTAGACGGGCTGGCCCTGGTACGTGTACCGGCCGAACAGGTCCTGGAAGCGGCCGTTGTAGACCCAGTCCATGCCGGTCTCGAGCTGCGCGACCGGCCCGGTCCAGTGGGAGACCTCGAGCCACATCGCCCGCCCCGCATCGTTCCACGGCGTGTAGCCGAGGTCGGGCAGCGGCTGCGGCCAGCTCTGCGCCGCCCAGTAGGAGCCGTCCGGCGCCTTGCAGGCGGCGACGACGTTCGGCAGCTCCGGTCCGTCGTACGTCCCGCAGCTCCCGTGGAACGTCTTCCAGTAGAGCGTGTGGTACTTGCCCCAGCCGCCGGCGTAGTCCAGGTGGAACTTCACCTGGTGCGCACCCTGCGTCGGCGGGAGCGCGTTGACGGCGCCCCAGACGAGGACGTGCTTGACGGCGCCGCCCGTGCGGTACGTGAGCAGCGCCTCCCCCTTCAGGTTCAGCGAGATGGCGACGCCGGTGGCGTTGCGGTCGATCAGCTGGGCGGCCGACGCTCCGCCGGCCGCGACGAGCACGGCGAGGAGGAGGGCCGCGGCGGTGACGGCGAGCCGGCGCACTGAAAGGGAAGTCGCCGCAAACGGCCGTTTCCTGCACCCTCGCGCGAGGGAAATGGCCCTCAGTACCGGCCGACGGCGCCGGCGTGGCGCAGGTGGGCGCCGCTCTCGACGATGTCGGCGAGCTCGTCGGCGGTGTGCCGGAGCTCGTCCTCCGTGTTGAAGAAGTGCGGGCCGATGCGCACGCCGCCGGGCACTCCCGGCACGTTCGGGCGGAAGTCGCAGATGATCCCGCGCTCGCCGAGCTCCCGGTGGACGGCGGCGTGGTCGGGCGTGTCGACGACGACGGTGCCGCCGCGGCGCTCCGGCGTGCGCGGGCTCGCGACGCCGATGCCGCGCTCGTCGAGCAGGTCGATCAGCAGCTGCGTCAGCACGAGCGACCGCTCCCGGATCCGCTCGACGCCGACCTCCTCGATCACGTCGTAGCCCGCGGTCGCCGCGTAGAGCGCGGGCACGTTCGGCGTGCCGGTGAGGAAGCGGCGCGCTCCCGGGGCGTACTCGAGCTCCGGCTCGAACGCGAACGGCCGCGCGTGTCCCTGCCAGCCGACGAACGTCGGCTCGAGCCGCTCCGCGAGATCAGGCCGCACGTACAGCCAGCCGGCGCCGGGCCCGCCGCAGAGCCACTTCACCGAACCGCCGACGGCGAAGTCGACATCGAGCGCCGTCAGGTCGAACGGGACGATGCCGGCCGACTGGTAGCAGTCGAGCACGACGAGCGCGCCCACCTCGTGCGCGCGGCGCACGATCGGCTCGACCTCCTGGATCTCCGCGTTCTTGAACAGGACATGGCTGATCGGGACGAGCAGCGTCCGCTCGTCGATCGCCTCGACGATGGCGCGGTCGTCCTCGACGGCGACGACCTCGAGATCCGGCTGCGCCTGGTACAGGTAGCGCACCGACGGGAAGTTCGCCTCCTCGTAGACGACGCGGTTGCGCGCGCCGGGCGCCGCGAAGCAGGAGCGGATCACCATCTCGGCGACGGTCACGTTCTGGTGCATGACGATCGAGCCGGGCGGCGCTCCCATGATCCGGCCGAGCTGGTCGCCGACCGTCACGGACATGTCCCACCAGCCCTCTCCCCACGAACGGATCCCCCGCGTGCGCCACATGCGCGCGTACTCGAGCAGCCGCTCCTCGGCCGCCGCCGGCATCGCCGCGAGCGAGTGGTTGATGAGGTACGTGCAGTCCGCGAGGATCGGGAAGCGCTCGCGGTAGTCCAGGAGATCGCTCATGCAGAGACCGAGCGGATGCCATGGACTGCTGCGTCGCCGCGGCGCTCGACCGGGAGGATCGCCGTGACGGTCGTCCCCTCGCCCGGCGCGGACTCGACGTCGAGGCTGCCGTCCAGCAGCTCGACGCGCTCGCGCATGCCGAGCAGGCCGAAGCCGTCCGTCCGCGAGCCGGGGTCGAAGCCGCTGCCGTCGTCGCGCACGCCGACGCGGACGAACCGGTCGTCCTCGACGATCTCGACCACCGCGCGCTTCGCGCCTCCGTGCTTCGTCGCGTTCGTCAGCGCCTCCTGGACGATCCGGTAGACCGCGGCCTCGAGCTCGGCGGTGAGCCGCGTCGGCGCGCGGCCCTGCTCGTACGCGAGGTCGGCATGGAGGTCGACGTCGAGGCCGGTCCGCCGCACCCGCTCGACGAGCGCCTCGACCGCGCCGAGCGTGCCGAACTCGTCGAGCGCCGCCGGGCGGAGGTCGGTGATGAGCCCGCGGAGCGTGGCGATCTCGTCTTCGAGCCGGTCGACGGCGTCGTCGAGCGCGCGGTCGAGCGCCTCCGACGGGCCCGAGCGGCGAGCCGACGAGAGCAGGATGCGCAGCGCCGCGAGGTTCTGCAGCGTCTCGTCGTGGAGCTCGCGCGCCCAGCGCCGCCGCTCGTCCTCGGCGGCGGCGAGCCGCTGGCGGTGGTGCTCCGCCGCGACCGTGGTCGCGGTGGCGACGGCGGTCGCAGCGCTCGCCGCGAACGCCTCGAGCAGCCGCTCGTCCTCGGCCGTGAAGCGCGGGCCGTCCTCGAGCCGGTCGAGGGCGATCAGCACGCCGTACGTCCGGTTGCGGAAGACGAGCGGCACGACGAGCCCGGCCTCCGCCGTGACGAAACGACCCGCGCCGTGCTGCTCGAACCGGGAGCGGTTCAGCTCGTCGTCGAGATGCTGCGTCCGGCGGGTGCGCAGCGCGGCGCTCGCCACCGTCTCGCCGAGCGGCATCCGGCCGCCGATCAGGCCGTCCGGGATCTCTCCCGCCCCCGTCGCGACGACGAGCTCGTCGCCCTGCTCGAGCTCGATGATCAGCGCCCGCGCCGAGACGAGCGCGCGGCCGCGCTTCGCGACGAGCTCGAGGATCGTCTCGAGCTCCGTCTCCCCGGCGACGGCCTGCGTGATCAGGGTGGTCGCCTCGAGCGTCGCCACCGTCCGCTCGAGCTCGTCGGTGCGCTCGCGCGCGCCGGTGAAGCGCCCGGCGTGGTCGATCGCGACGCCGGCGAACTCGGCGAGGAGGACGACGGCGTCCTCGTCCGCCTCGGTGAACTCGACGCCGCCCGCCTTGTCCGTGAGATAGAGGTTGCCGTACGGCTTCCCGCGGACGAGGATCGGGACGCCGAGGAACGTCTCCATCGGCGGGTGCCCGGCCGGGAAGCCCCACGACCGCGCGTGCCTGCCGACGTTCGCGATCCGGAGCGGCTCGGGACTGTTGATCAGCTCGCCGAGCACGCCGCGCCCGCGCGGCAGCTCGCCGATCTCCTCGCGCGCCGCGTCGTCGATCCCGATCGTCTTGAACCGCGCCAGCTCGGTCCGCTGCTCGTTGAGCACGCCGAGGGCGGCGTACTGCGCGCCGGTGAGCTCCTTCGCCGCGTCGAGCACGCGGTCGAGCACGACCTCGAGGTCGAGCTCCTCGAGCACGCTCCGCGCGACGTCGAGCACTCCCGTGAGACCGGCGTCCACCGCGACGAATTGTGCCACCCGACCGCACCGCGCCGGAACGAGACTGCGACCAGGGCCGGAGACCAACCCGGTCGATCGGCGACTAGCCGATCGACTGCAACGCGCGCGCCCCCGGCCCGACGTAGCGGGCGCTCGGGCGGACGAGCACGCCGAGCCGCTTCTGCTCGAGGACGTGCGCCGACCAGCCGGCGGTGCGCGAGCACGCGAACATCGCCGGCGCGAGATTCGGCGGCACCTCGGCGACGTCGAGCACGATCGCCGACCAGTACTCGACGTTCGTGTAGGAGTGATCCGGGTTCTTCCGCGCGATCGCCTCGTGCGCCGCCTGCTCGAGCGCCTCGGCGACCTCGACGCGCGGCGAGCCGAGCTCCTTCGCCGTCCGCTTCAGCAGCCGCGAGCGCGGATCCTCCGCGCGGTAGACGCGGTGGCCGAAGCCCATGATCCGCTCCTTGCGCGCGAGCGCCTGCTCGACCCACTTCTCCGCGTCGCCCATCTCCGCGACCGCGTCGAGCATCGGCAGCACGCGCGCCGGCGCGCCGCCGTGCAGCGGCCCGGAGAGCGCGCCGACGGCGCCCGAGAGCGCGGCGCCGCAGTCGGCGCCGGTGGAGGCGATGATCCGCGCGGTGAACGTCGACGCGTTCAGCCCGTGCTCCGCGGTGCAGATCCAGTACGTGTCGATCGCCTTCGCGTGCGCCTCGTTCACCTCGCCGCGCCAGGCGAGCAGGAACCGCTCGGCCGCGGTCTCGCCCTCGAGCACCGTCGCCTCCGGCACCGGCGGCTGGTCGGCGCCGCGGGCGGACTGCGCGACGATCGAGAGGGCGGCGGCGGAGAGCCGGCGCAGGTCCTCCCGCGCCGTGTCCACGTCGATGTCGATGAGCTGGCCGAGCCGCCAGCGCCCGCTGAGGATGGCGAGCATCGACTGGAGGTCCGACATGTGGCCGCCGGTGCGCACCTCGAGCTCCTGGTATGCCGCCGGCAGCCCCGGCTCGAGCGACTCGTCGACGAGCAGCCCCCAGACCTGCTCGAACGGGACCGTGCCGACGAGCTCCTCGATGTCGACGCCGCGGTAGCGGAGCGAGCCGCCCTCGCGGTCGGGCTCCGCGATCTCGGTCTCGAAGGCGACGACCCCTGCGAGACCGGGACTGAAATCGGACGTGTTCATTGGGGGATCTCCTCCAGCTCGATCTCGAAGCCGACGCCGCGCTCGCGCGCCGCGGCCAGAACGAGCGCCGCTGCGGCGAGGTCCTGGACGGCGACGCCGACCGACTTGTACAGCGTAATTTCCGCGGGCGAGGTCCGGCCGGATCTACCGCCGGAGACGATCTCCCCGAGCTCGGCGGAGACGTCGGACTCGCTCAGCCCCTGCAGCTCGGCCGCGCCGGCGGGCGGCGGCAGCAGGGCCGCGCGCGTCTCGACGAACAGCGTCGCGTCGCGGACGATCGCAGGGTCGAGCTCGGAGCCGGAGGGCGGCGAGCCGACGGAGCTGACGTGCGCCCCCGGGGCGAGCCACTCGCGCAGGACGACCGGCTCCTGCGCGTGCGTCGTCCCGGCGACGACGTCGGCGCCGCGCACGGCCTCCTCCACGGACGAGGCGGCGCGCGCGCCCACCTCCGCGGCGAGCGCCGCCGCCTTCTCCGGGTCGCGGCCGGCAATACGCACCTCGTCCCAGTCGCGGATCCCCGCGAACGCGTGCGCGTGCGACCGCGCCTGCACACCGGTGCCGACGATCGCGAGCACCCTCGCGTCGTCGCGCGCGAGCAGCCTCGCGGCGAGCGCCGCAGCGACCGCCGTCCGCGTCTCCGTCACGAAGGTTCCGTCCATGAGGACCGTCGGCGTCCCGGTCGCTGGGTCGAAGAGCATGATCGCCGCCTGGTGGGTCGGCCGGTCCGTGTTGCCCGGGAAGAGCGTGACCAGCTTGCAACCCAGTCCGGCGGACGGGAGGTACGCCGGCATCGCGCCGAGCAGCCCCGCCTCGCCCGCCCAGGCGGCGATGCGCGCAGGCATCGACACGGTGCCCGCCGACAGCTCCGCGTGCGCGTCCGCGAGCGCGCCGAACAGCGCGTCGACGTCGAGCAGCTCCTCGACCTCGGGCCGGGTGAGAACGAGCATCCGCGAGACCCTACCGGCGCGTCGCGTGCGCGGCGACGGGCGCACGCGGCGACGGCTGCGGCGGCGGGTTCGTGTTGACGAGGAAGGCCGCCGCGAGCAGCACCGCCATCGCCACCGTGCTCTCGCCGAGCATGCTCCGCGACAGCCGTCCGGCGAGCGTGCCGCTGTCGCCGGCGGCGAGCCGCGGCGCCGCGACGAAGTGGTGCACCGCGCCCCACAGCAGCGCGAGCGCGACGAGCGACAGCTTCACGAGCAGGACGTGCCCGTAGCCGGTCGTCCACAGGTCGTGGACGTTCGGGAAGCGGAGGACGCTGAGGTACGTCCCCGCGGCGAGCAGGAGCGCGACGAGGACGGTCGCGAGCTTCGAGAAGCGAAGGAACGCCGTCCGCCGCAGCTCCGGCGCGCCCGGCCAGATGACGACGAGCAGCAGCACGAGCCCGCCGACCCAGAGCATCGCCGACGTCAGGTGCACCCAGTCCGCGAGCTCCGACACCCACGAGTGCCCGGCGTCGGCCGCCGAGTGCCCGGAGAGCGAGAGACCGGACGCGAAGAAGAGGCCGAGCCCGAACGCGACCCACAGCGGCCAGACGAGGTCGAGGAGCCACGCGAGGTAGAGGAACGCCGTCACGAGCACGAAGCCGAGCGTCATGGCGATGAACGTCTGGCCGAAGCGCGTTCCGGTCGCGAGCGGCGACAGGTCCCCGTAGATGAACAGCGAGAACGGGAGCTGCAGCATGTCCTCGCCGCGGAGCAGGAAGGCGACGATGCCGATCTGGAGCAGCGCGACCGCGCCGATCCCGGTCACCCAGAAGAAGCGTCGCTGGGCGCGCGGGGGCAGCGGCCCTCGCACGATCAGCAGCCGGAAGCCGAGCCCGCCGACGAGGAGTGCGAGCGCGACGAAGTAGAGCCAGCGGACGACGTTCTCCGTGCTCGTCGGCCCCTGCGCGCCGACCGCCGACGTCACCGGCGGCGCCTTGACGCGGACGCCGAACGTGTAGACGCCGGAGACGATGTGGCCGTCGTTCGAGATCGCCTGCCAGCGGATCGTGTACGCGCCCTTCGGCAGCCGCGGCACCGACGCGACGATCTGCCGCTGCGCGGTGATCGCCCGCGGCTTCCGGGCGAGGTTCCTCCCGTCCGGGGTGAGCACCTGGATCGACTTCGGCAGCGCCTGGACGGTCTGGTCGAACTGGAGCACGATCGTGCGCGGCGAGGCCCGGAGCTCCTGCCCGAACGACGGCGACTCCTTCTTCAGCGACGCGTGCGCGAACGCGGTCGCGGGCAGCGCGAGCGCGGCGAGCGCGGCGAGGAACAGCGCGCGTCTCATCGGTGCTGCGGGCCGGCGAACTGCGACAGGTGCCCGAAGATCGGCGCGACGTCGCGGTCGCAGTAGAGCAGGACGGCGAGCACGATGAAGAACGTCGCGAACCCGCTCGCGGCGAACATCGAGCGCGGCCGCAGCGCGAGCATCAGCGGGAACGCCGCGAACACGAGCGCCGTCCAGCCGAGCGTGTGGTGGAGGAACGCGGCGCGCGCGAACAGCCAGTGGTTCTGCTCGTGCACGAGGAACGCCGTGCCCGAGACGATCAACGCGAGCGACGACGCGAGCCGCCAGTACTGCGAGTGCAGCTTGCCGCGCGCGACGCCGAGCTCGGCGGCGCCGCAGAACATCAGGAACTCCGCCCACGAGCCGTGGGCGACCATGTGGATCGCCGAGTTCGTGAAGAACGTCATCACCGGCCACATCAGGATTCCCATCACGAAGCAGAGGCCCGGCCAGATGTACTTCCGCCACGGCCGCCGCCCCCACACCTCCGGCCCGACGAGCGCCTCGGAGAAGAGGACGAGCCCGAGCATGAGGAAGCCGGTGGCGAACCACCAGTGGACGAACTCGGCCTGCGGCATGATCCCGGCGATCACGGCTCGCGCTCCAGGTCCTCGACGGCGCCGGGCGCGATCACGAGCCGGAAGAGGAGCCCGACGCCGATCACGTACAGCGGCGGCTCGACGACGAGCCACCAGAAACCCTGCCCGTGGGGATGGAGCAGCGTCAGCCGCCACGGCTGCGCCACCGCCCAGATCATGCCGGCGAGCATCGTCGCCGGCCCGAGCGCCATGACGATGCGCGCACGGAGCGCGCGCGACCGCGCGGCGGCGGCCGCGTCGTCCTCGTGTCGTCTCAGTCGATGCGCGAAGTCCGCGCTCATCTCCGTTCTCCTCCTCCCGCGTCTGGAACGCTCGACGAGCCGCGGGGGCCGACTGCCCGCGGCTAGGCGGGAAGCGGCGGAGGCCGGGACTCGAACGCGAGCCCGAAGCGGGAGCGCGGCGCGTGGGAGGCGGCACGATGGAACGGCTGCGCCGGCGGGTCGCCGGCGGCGACGAGGCGCCGCGCGTAGGCGACCGCCTCGGCGGCGAGGCTCTCGTAGTCGGCGAGCCAGCCGGCGACGGCGCGGAAGAGCAGCGCGACGGCGACGGCGAGGACGGCGAACACGGGCAGCGCGGAGCTGTGCACCCACGGCGACAGCACCGACCAGCGCGTCGTCTCGGCGCCCTCGGCGTCCGCCTGGACGAGGTAGATCGACGCCGTGCCGACGAAGGCGAGCAGCCAGAGCCGCGGCGAGAGCTCGATCCGCACCCGCGGCGAGCGCCGCCGCCGGCTCGCACCGAGCGCGGCGGCGACGCGGTGAGCCGCGCGGCCCGCGGCGCGCGCCTTCGCGAACCGCCACGCGAGCCGCGCGAGCATCAGTGCGATCCCGATCTTCACGGCGCCGACGAGGAACGGGTAGTACGCCGCGTGGCGGTAGCTGACCGCGCCGACGTGGCGGCCGACGTCGAGCCGGTGCACGAGGCTGTCGCCCGCGAGCTCGGCCGCGAGCGCCAGCAGCCCGAAGGAGAGGATCGAGAGCAGCCGGCGGTGGCTCCGTGCCCGGCTCATCCCAGAACTGTAAGCGACCACTCGCTCCTGTGCTCGGCGTCGAGCGAGAAGAGCAGGATCCGTTGCCAGCGGCCGAGGCAGAGCGCCCCGTCGGCGAACGGAACCTGCTCGGAGGGCGGCCCGAGCAGCGCGGCGACGAGCCGGGCCTTCGAGGCGGACTCGGCGGGGACGACGCGCTCGAGCATCGCCTCGAGATCCTCGAAGAACCCGGTCTCCCGCTCCTGCACGCGCACGAGCGAGAGCCCGTGCGACGGGTGGATGTAGACGATCCCGTCGCGCCGGCCGGAGCGGCCGACCGACCTGGCCACGTCGTTCGTGATGTCGACCACGGACAGGGTCGGGAGCGCGGCCGCGATCGAGTAGGGGACCTCGATGCTCGTCATCGGCGCGCGACCTCCTTCGGGAGCCGGAAGTGGACGTGCTCGCGCGCGACGGTGATCTCCTCGAGCGTGTCGAAGCCGCGGTCGGCGAGCCGCGATGCGACCGACCTGACGAGCTCCTCCGGCGTCGAGGCGCCGGCCGTCAGCCCGATCGTGCGGTGCCCGTCGAGCAGCAGCTCGTCGAACGGGCTCACGCCGTCGATCAGCGACGCCGTCGCGCCGGCGGACTGCGCGACCTCGACCAGCCGTTGCGCGTTCGAGCTCGTGTGCGAGCCGATCACGAGCACGAGGCTCGCGCCCTCGGCGACCATCGCCTTCACCGCGTCCTGCCGGTTCTGGGTCGCGTAGCAGATGTCGTCGGCGTGTGGCCGCTTCATCTCGCCGAGGCGGTCCTCGAGCGCGCCGACGATCGGCGCGACGTCGTCGAGGGAGAGCGTCGTCTGCGTGATCACGGCGACGGGCTTGTCCGTCTCGAGCGCGCGCGCCTGCTCGGGCGACTCGATCACGACCGTCGACTCCGGCCGCTCGCCGAGCGTCCCGATCACCTCGACGTGGTTCTTGTGCCCGACGAGCGCGACGAGGTGGCCGCTGTCGGCGTAGCGCCGCGCCTCCGCGTGCACCTTGTTCACGAGCGGGCAGGTCGCGTCGACGATCTGCAGCCCGCGCCGCTCGGCGTTCTCCTTCACGGACGGGGCGACGCCGTGCGCGGAGAGGACGCAGATCTCGCCCTCGGGAATCTCGTCCTCGTGCTCGACGAAGACGGCGCCGAGGTCCTCGAGCCGGCGCACGACGTGCTCGTTGTGCACGATCTGGTGGCGCACGTAGACGGGCGGGCCGTTCTGCTCGAGCAGCCGCTCGACGATCTCGATCGCCCGGTCGACGCCGGCGCAGAACGAGCGCGGCGCGGCGAGGAGGACGCGGCCGTTGCCGTTCGTGGAGCTCACGCGAAGCTCCTCTCGAGCGCGTTCAGCGACCGGACGGCGTCGCGCATCGAGCGGAGCGCGTCGGCGCGCCGCGTCACGATCCAGCGGAGGAGCCCGGCGACGTCGGTGCGGCCGTCGGGATGGACGGTGGTGTCGATGCCCTCGATCGCGCTCGACGGGACGTCCGAGATCGCGCGGACGACGCCTGCGAGGCGGCCGGAGGCGGCGAGCCTGCCGCTCTCCATGTCGACCGCGTCGGCGCCGCTCGACTCGTGCAGCCGGCGGCGCTCCGCCGCGTCGTGGACGAGCTCGTCGGACGCGAGGACGGTGCCGGGGCGCGCGCCGCGCACGCCGAGCGGCCCGCCCTCCCACAGCGTCGCGCCGGTCGCGTCGACGACGCGCGTCGCGTCGACGACGTCGCCGATCGCGAGGCCGTCGTGCAGCGCGCCCGCGAGTCCGAACGAGACGACGCGCCCCTCGGGCACGCCGTTCACCGCGCGCACGCCGACGCGCACCGTGGCAACGCCGAGCCGGCGGGCGACGCGCTCCTCCGCCGTGGTCGCGGCCGCGAATGTCAGCCCGTCAAGGTCCACGCCATGCTCCGCACGGTCTCCTTCAGGCTCCTGGACGACTCGAACGCCGCCGACGGCTCGAACCCCGAGTGGATGCCGCAGTGCTCGCAGCGAGGGTCGTTCCCCGGCCCGTACGCCTCCCACTCCATCCCCTCGAGCAGCGCCTCGTACGTCGGGAAGATGCCGTCGGTGAGCAGGTAGCACGGACCCTTCCAGCCGTACGGGTTGCGCGTGATCGAGCCCCACGGCGCGCACGGGAGCTTGCGCTCGCCGGTGAGGAAGTCCTGGTAGATCGGCGTCGCGATCCAGCGGTAGCCGTGCTCGCGAACCGCGGCGCGGATCGCGCGGAACTTCTCCTCGTGCTCCGCGCGCGTCATCGTCAGCGCCGGGTCGATCTGCGAGTACTGGTAGCCGGGCGCGACGAGCATCCCGTCGATGCCGACCTCGTCGGTGAGGTAGCGCATCATCTCGATGACGTCGTCGACCTCGGTCTCCTTGAAGATCGTCGTGTTGGTCGTGACGCGGAAGCCCCGCGCCCGCGCGAGCCGGATCGCGTCGACGGCGATCTCCCAGAGGCCCGGGTAGTCGCAGACGTAGTCGTGGATCTCCTGCATGCCGTCGAGGTGGACGACGAACGTCATCCGCGCCGACGGCTCGAACCAGTCGAGGCACTGCTCGAGGCGAAGCGCGTTCGTGCAGAGCTCGACGGTCTTTCCCAGCTCGAGCATCCCGGCGACGACCTCTTCGATCCCCTTGTAGACGAGCGGCTCGCCGCCGCAGATCGACACGACCGGCGCGGGGCACTGGAGCCCGGAGTCGACGCATTCCTCGACCGTGAGCCGCGCGCGATTCGACTCGTATTCGCGGATCTTTCCGCAGCCGATGCACGCGATGTTGCACGCGAGCGTGGGCTCGAGCATCAGCACGAGCGGATAGCGCTCGCCCTTGCGCTGCTGCGAGGCGACGTACTTGCCGATCGAGACCGTCGACTGGAGGGGGAACTTCATCCGGTGAGCCTTTCTCGTAGTCGTCCGAGTGCGAGCAGGGGAAAGCTGATGCGGTACAGGTGGTAACGGATCATGAAATCGAGCGGGAATCCCGTCCCGGTGAAATGCTCCTCCTCCCAGTCACCGTCCTCGCGCTGCGCCGCGCAGAGGTAGTCTGCCGCCTTGCGCGCGGGCCCTGCCTCAGCGTTTCCTGCGGCCGTGTAGGCGAGCAATGCCCACCCCGTCTGCGACGGCGTGGCGAAGCCGGCGCGTCCGCGCCACGCGGGGTCGGCGTAGGAGCGGATGTCCTCGCCGAAGCCGCCGTCGGGCCGCTGGACGGAGTCGAGCCAGGCGACGGCGCGGCGGACGGCCGGGTGGTCGGGCGGGACGCCGCAGGCGTCGAGCGCCGGCAGCGCGGCGCCGGTTCCGTACAGGTGGTTGACGCCCCAGCGGCCGAACCAGGAGCCGTCGCGCTCCTGCTCGGCGAGCAGCCAGTCGAGGCCGCGCTCGACCGCGTCCTCGTAGCCGTCCTCCTGCGCCAGTGTCTCGAGCGCGTGGCCGGTGACGTCGGCGCTCGGCTCGTCCGTCACCTTGCCGAAGTCGCAGAACGGGATGTTGTAGAGCCACATCGCCTGGTTGTCGACGTCGAACGCGCCCCAGCCGCCGTCACGCGACTGCATGCCGACGAGCCAGTCGAGCCCGCGGCGCACTGCGTCGTCGCCGATCCCGAGCCGGCGCAGCGCGAGGGCGATCACCGCCGCGTCGTCCGTGTCGGGATAGAGGTCGTTCTCGTACTCGAACGCCCATCCGCCCGGTGCGAGCCCCGGCACGCGGATCGCCCAGTCGCCCATCGCCGTCACCTCCTCGCGCAGGAGGTACTCGCCCGCGCGCACGAGCTGCGGATGGTCGGCCGGCACGCCGCACGCGCGCAGCGCGAGCACGGCGAGGCCCGTGTCCCAGACCGGCGACTGGCACGCCTCGGGCCGCAGCCGGTCGCCGTCGCGGACCATGAAGCCCTCCCAGCCGTCGACGGCGCGGCGCAGCGTCGGGTCGTCGAGGCCGTGGCCGAGCGCCGCGAGGGCGACGATCCCCCAGACCCACGGCGGCTGGATCCCGCCCCAGGAGCCGTCCGCCTCCTGGCGCTCGCGGATCCAGCGCTCCGCTACGCGGAGCGCTCGGCGCCGCAGCGCATTCGGACGATGCGGAGGCTTGGTCTTGCCCGCAATTGCTCCGATCGAGGAGAGGTCCACGTCGGCGGGGCGCACCGGCCGCAGCGACTGCGCCACCGACAGCGCGACGAACGTCTGCCGCGCCCAGCAGGCGAAGTTGTAGATCGAGAACGGCGAGGACGGAGGCAGCAGCACGAGCTCTGGCGGGATCGGCACCATCCGCTGCCATGGCCACTGGCCGACGAGCGCGAGGAAGCACTTCGTGAACAGGCGGCTCTTCGGGATGCCGCCCTCGCCCTGGATGTACGCGCGCGCCTTCGGGCCCGGGTCGACGCCGCACAGCCGCAGGGCGACGTAGGCCTCGATCGACGTCGAGAGGTCCGGCGGCCCCTCGAACCAGATCGCCCAGGTGCCGTCGTCGCGCATGCGCGCGAGCAGCTCGTTCGCGATCCCGCGGTCGAGCTCCGGCGTGCGCAGCCCGAGCAGGTGGTTCCAGAACAGGTGCTGCGCCGTCATCGTCACGTTCGACTCGAGCTCGCCGACCCAGATCCCGTCCGGCCGCTGCAGCTCGAGCAGCCGGCGGGTGCCGTGGTCGATCGCCTCGTCGAGGCGCGTCAGCTGCGAGACGGCGGTGGTCATCCCGAGACCGTAACCGCGGCGGCCGCGGCCCGGCCGCTCCGCACCGCGCTCTCCATCGTCGCCGGCCAGCCCGTGTCGGTCCACGTCCCCGCGCGGACGACGCCGTCGCGGCCGGTCGCGACGCCCGGCCGGACGACGCCGGGCCGGAGCGCGATCGTCGCGTAGGGCTCGCGGCTGACCCGCGACCACAGCAGCTCGGCGCGCCCCAGCCGCTCGGCGAGCTGGCCGGCGATCCGGTCGACGAGGTCGCGCCCGCGGATCTCCATCAGCTCGGGGACGCCGCTCGAGACGACGGTCAGATACTGGCCACCGCCCTGCGGCCGGTGGCTGGTGAGGGCGCCTCGGTCGAAGATCCAATGTGCGTCCGACCCGAGCAAGGCAGCGAGCGGGAAGGGGAGCAGCGGGCGGTCGAACCAGAGGTGGACGCTGACGATCGGCGAGTCCTCGAGCGCGGGCTCGGGCTCGCCGAGCAGGCGCGCGCTCTCGCGCGGCGGCACCGCGAGGACGACGGCGTCGGCGTCGAGGTCGTCGAGCGACTCGACGCGCGCGTCCGCGAGCACGGCCGCGCCCGCGGAAGCGAGCGCGCGCGCCGCCGCCTCGCCGTGCATCGCCCCGAGCGGCCGCACCGGCAGGACGAGGTCCGCGTTCGCGCGCGGGCCGAGCAGCGCCGTCCGCACGGTGAAGAGGCCGGCCGCCGCGTCCATCTCGTCGCAGCGGAGGTTGAGCGCCGGCCGCATGAAGACGTCCCAGAAGCGGCAGATCGTCTCGTCGGAGGTGCCGAGCCTGCGGAGAAGCATCCCGAAGGTCTCGTCCTCGCCCGCCCGCGCCTTGCGCAGGCGGCCGAGGACCAGGGGGAGTGCGAGGCGGTCGCGCAGGGCGAGATGGCGATAGGACAGAAGAGCGCGCGCCGACGGCGCGATGTCGGCCGCCGTCCCGTCCTCGGCGATCACCGGCAGGGCGAGCCGCGTCCGCCGGACCGAGCCGCTCTCGCCGATGCGGTCGAGGAAACGGAGGTACTCGCTGAAGCAGCCGAGCGCGATGTGCTGGCCGTTGTCCGGCGGCGGCTGCGGGTCGCCCTCGCGCTCGGGCAGCGTCTGCACCGCGCCGCCGAGCGTCGGCCGCGCCTCGTGCACCGTCACCTCCGCGCCGGCGTCCACGAGGTCGAGCGCGGCGGCGAGCCCGGCGAGGCCGCCGCCGACGACCGCGACGCGCGTCACCGCAGCAGGCCCCGCGCGACGACGCCGAGCTTCGCCGCCGGCGAGAGCCGGCACGAGGCGGAGAAGACGTCGAAGCCGTTCGCCTCCATCCGGTCGAGCTGCCCGCGGTAGAGCCCGGCGAACGTCGAGACGCAGAGCGCGCTGCGCCGGTCGAGCGACTCGAGCAGGCGCAGCCCCTCGTCCATGTGGACGCGCGCGCGCTGCGCCTGGAAGGCCATCAGCTCGCGCCACTCCGGGCTCACCGCCAGCGCCGTCACGCCGAAGCGCGCGAGCTCGTCCTGCGGGAGGTAGACGCGGCCGAGCCGCTCGTCCTCGGCGACGTCGCGCATGATGTTGATCAGCTGGAGCGAGATCCCCAGCGTCATCGCGCGCTCGACGTCGTCGGATCCGTAGACGGCGGCGCACGCGACGCCGACCGCGCCCGCGACCTTCTCGCAGTAGCCGCGCAGGTCGTCGAACGTCGCGTAGCGCGCCTGCTCGAGATCCTGGAGACCGCCGTCGACGAGCGCCTCGAGCGCGTCGCGCGAGATGCCGAAGCGCCGGCGTGCGTCTCCGAGCGCGACCGACGTCGCGTCCGACGGCTCGCGGTCGAGCGAGGCGCGGAGGTCCTCGAGCCGGCGGCGCTTCTCGTCGGCCGGCAGGTCGCCGTCGGCGACGTCGTCGATCTCGCGCGCGTAGGCGTAGACGGCGGCGATCGCGCGCCGCTTGTCGCGCGGGAGCACCATGATCCCGTACGCGAAGTTCTTCGCCCGCGCGCGCGTGAGCCGCTGCACCTCGGCGTACGCCTGCCCCGTCGTGTAGCTCATCTCACCAACGTCAGTGCGGCCTCGCGCGCGAGCCGCGCGCGCGACGGCTTCGGCCGCTGCGTGAACACGTCCCAGTTCGCCGACTCGAGCGCGTCGAGCGCCGCCAGCCCGCCGCGCCCGAACAGCCCGACGGCGCGGCCGAGCCGTCCGCCGATCCGCGCTCGCAGCAGCTCGCCCGACGCGAGCAGCGCCGACGCCCGCTCCGCCTCGAAGCGGAAGAGCGAGCGCAGCGCCTCGCTCGGCCGGTCGAGCGGCGGGTCGCCGAACCGCCGCCTGTCCTCCGCCGGCAGGTAGATCCTCCCGAGCTCGAGGTCGCGGGGCACGTCCTGGAGGAAGTTGACGAGCTGGAGCCCGGTGCAGACGTCGTCGCTCGCCGCGACGAGCTCGGGGTCGTCGACGCGGCGCAGCACGCCGAGCACGAGCCGCCCGCACGGGTCGGCGGAGTGGACGCAGTACCACTTCAGGTCGGCCCACGTCTCGTACTCCGAGATGCGCTGGTCCATCCGGTTCGCCTCGATCAGCCGCTCGAACGGCTCGCGCGGCAGGTCGAACTCGCGCACCGTCGGCTGGACGTTCCGCAGCACCGGCCAGGTCGGCTCGCCCTCGAAGGTCGCGTCGACCTCCCGCTCGAGCTCGTCGAGCGCGGCGAGCCGGTCGCCGTCGTACGCGTCGCCGAGCTCGTCGACGAGCCGCGCGTAGCAGTAGAGGGCCCGCACGTGCGGGCGCAGCGCGCGGGGGAAGAGCAGCGAGCCGACGGGAAAGTTCTCCCCCGCGGCACGGGCGGCGACCTCGGCGACCTCCATGGCAACACAGCATTCCGGCCGCAGCCGCCTCCCGTCAAAAGGGATACGGTGCGCCGGTGGACGGAGAGCCCCTGCTGGAGCCGGAGCGGCTGCGGCGGTACGCCGACGCGATCGTCAAGGCCGGCGTCGCGCTCCGGCGCGGCGACACGCTCGTCGTCCGCGGCGAGCACGCGCATCGCGAGCTCGTGGTCGCCGTCGTCGAGTCCGCCTACCGGGCGGGCGCACACGCCGTCGAGGCCCAGACCCACGATCCGCTCGTCACCCGCGCCCGGCTGCGGTACGGACGCGACGACGCGCTGGGATCGATCACGCCGTGGGCGAAGCAGCGCCTGCGCGAGCTGGCGAAGCCCGGATCCGCCCTCGTCTACCTCGCCGGAGAGGCCGAGCACGGCTATCTCGACGGGATCGCGCCGCGGCGCATCCGCGTGGACGCCGAGCGGACGGCGGCGCACACGCGCGCCTTTCAGCGCGCGTCCATCGAGATGCGCGTTCCCTGGACGATCGCGGCCTGGCCGACGAACTACTGGGCCGGGCTGGTCTATCCGGAGCTGCCGGCGCACGAGGCGAAGCGACGGCTCGCCGGGGACCTCCTCCGGTTCTGCCGCCTCACCGACGAGGACGGCCCCGGCGCGAGCGGCTGGCTGAAGCACGTGCGCGCGATCGGCCGCCGCGCGGCCAGGCTGACGCGGCTCGACCTCGCGCGCCTCGAGCTGCGCGGCCCCGGGACGGCGCTCGACCTGCGGATGGCGCCGGGGACGCGCTGGCTCGGCGGCGCCGAGAAGACCTCGGCCGGCGCGACGATCACGCCGAACATGCCGACGGAGGAGACGTACACGAGCCCGCACGCCGGCGGTGCCGAGGGGACGTTCGCCTGCACGTTCCCGCTGTCGCTCCACGGCAGGCTGATCGAAGGGCTGCGCGGCGAGCTCCGCGGCGGCCGCCTCGTGCGGCTCCAGGCCGGCCGCCGGAACGATCGGGATTTCGTCGCCGCGTATCTCGACAGCGACCGGACGGGCAACGGCCGGCGCCTCGGCGAGGTCGCGCTCGTGGACGCGACGTCGCGCATCGGGCAGAGCGGGCGCACCTATTTCACGACCCTGCTCGACGAGAACGCCGCGACGCACATCGCCTTCGGCCAGGGTTTCTCGCAGACGCGCGACGCGCGGCCGCTTCGCGGCGTCAACAACTCGTCCGTGCACCTCGACGTGATGATCGGCGGGCAAGACCTCGAGGCGACCGGCGTCACGGCGAAGGGGCGGCGCGTCCCGCTCGTCCGCGACGGCCTCTGGCGGATCTAGCCCGGCAGGCGCCGCCGCGTCCACTTCCGTAGTTTTCCCCGATCACGGTCGCGCCGTCAGTCCCGACACTCAACAGATGGCGCCCGAGCTGTCCGTCCCGGTGCTGTGGAGCGTCGACCGCGCGCCGCACGTCGCGGGCCGGCTCGACCTCTACCGCGACCGCCTGCACCTGGACGGCGGCTCGCGCGACGACCGGCGCACGCTCGACGTCGGCGGCGCCGAGATCGCGGCGGTGCGCATCGGCCGCGAGGGAGGCGACCGCATCGGCGGCCGCGCGGTCCTCCTCGTCGAGTTGCGCGACGGCGCCGTCGTCTCCATCGCCGGCCTCCAGACGGCCGGGACGCTGCACGAGCTCGCCGAGCGGATCGAGGCGATGACGCCGGGGCGCGGGTGAGCGGCAGTCGAATCCGGGGAATCGCCGATGGGCCGCGACCCGCGGCGTGTCCAGCGCTTTCTCGTCCGACGAGAACGGGAGGCATGAGATGCCGGGCGCATCGACCAAGCCGGTGGCCGCCGGCGACGCCGTCGAGGTGACGGGCCACAAGGTGGGCGACGCCGTCCGCCACGGGAGGATCGTCGAGGTCCTCGGCGAGCCGGGCCACCTCCACTACCGCATCGCCTGGGAGGACGGGCGCGAGAGCGTCCTCTACCCGAGCAGCGACCTGCGCATCACGCACGTCGCCGCACAGCGCCACTAGCGACTGTGTGAGACCAAGCCTTCCCCGGCCGCGAATGCGGCCGGCTTCAGGGTCTTCGCGTGCCGGGATCCGCGCGAGCGGATTCCGGCGCTTGCGCCACCGAGATCAGACAGCGGCGGTCGGCCGCACCCCGCCGGCCGTGGCGACGATCGGCTCGAGCAGGTCCGCGAGCGGGACTCCGCCCACCTCCTCGAGCCGGTAGGTCGCATGCCGGATCGGGTGGCGTGAGCGGATGAGCCGGCCGAGGTCGATCGGCGTGCCGGTGACGACGACGTCGCAGTCGCACGCGTCGATCGTCTGCTCCAGCTCGGCCAGCTGCTCGTCCGAGTAGCCCATCGCCGGCAGGACGCGGAGATCCGGATAGCGCGCGAGCGTCTCGGCGATCGAGCCGACCGCGAAGGGCCGCGGATCGACGATCTCGGCCGCCCCTGCGTCGCGGGCGGCCACGGTGCCGGCGCCGAAGGCCATGCCGCCGTGCGTCAGCGTCGGCCCGTCGTCGACGACGAGCACGCGCTTGCCCTCGACCGGCGGCCCGTCCTGGAGCTCGACCGGCGAGCGCGCGAGCACGATGTGCGCGTCCGGGTTGACGAGGCGGACGTCCTTCAGCACCGTCTCGAGCTCCGACAGCTCGGCGCTGTCGATCTTGTTGACGACGACGGCGTCGGCCATGCGCAGGTTCGCCTCGCCCGGGTGGTACGCGAGCTCGTGGCCGGCGCGGAGCGGGTCGACGACGACGACGGACAGATCGGGCGAGAAGAACGGGAAGTCGTTGTTGCCGCCGTCCCAGATGATCACGTCCGCCTCGGCCTCCGCCTGCGCGAGGATCTCCCCGTAGTCGACGCCCGCGTAGACGGTCATGCCGAGCTGGACCGGCAGCTCGTACTCCTCGCGCTCCTCGATCGTCGGATGCGACGCGTCGATGTCGGCGAGCGACGCGAACCGCTGCGCGCGCATCGCCTCGAGGTCGCCGTACGGCATCGGATGCCGGACGAGCGCGACGCGCAGCCCGGCGGCGAGGAGGAGCGAGCCGATCCGGCGGCTCGTCTGGCTCTTGCCGCAGCCGGTGCGGACGGCGGTCACGGAGACCACCGGCCTCGTCGCGAGCAGCATCGTCGCGCGCGGCCCGAGCAGCCGGAAGTCGGCGCCGGCGGCGAGCGCGACCGACGCCTTGTGCATCACGTCCTCGTGCGACAGGTCCGAGTAGGCGAGCACGACCTCGTCGACCGCCTCCGCGCGGATCAGCTCCGCGAGCTGCTCCTCCGGCAGGATCGGGATCCCCTCCGGATAGAGCGGCCCCGCGAGCGAGGCCGGGTACACGCGGTCGTCGATCCCGGGGATCTGCGCCGCCGTGAACGCGACGACGCGCGTCTCCGGGTCCTCGCGGAAGACGAGGTTGAAGTCGTGGAAGTCCCGTCCCCCCGCGCCCATGACGATGACCTTCTGCACGGTCTCGGCCCCTTTCACTCGAGGACGTGGATGTTCCGGTCGGCGCACAGCTCCTTCAGCACGCGCGGCCAGACAGCGACGCTGACCTCCCCGAGGTGCGCGGTCCGCAGCAGCAGCATCATCGTCCGCGACTGGCCGATCCCTCCGCCGATCGAGAGCGGCACCTCGTCGTGGACGATCGCCCGGTGGTACGGCAGGTCGAGGAAGTCGAGCTGGCCGGACAGCTCCAGCTGGCGGCGCAGCGAGTCCTTCGTCACGCGGATCCCCATCGACGACAGCTCGTGCCGCCGCTCCGTCACCGGGTTCCAGACGAGGATGTCGCCGTTCAGCCCGTGCATCGGGCGACCGTCGACCGACATCGTCTCCGTCGACCAGTCGTCGTAGTCGGCCGCCCGCAGCTCGTGCGGCAGCCCGTCGGCGAGCGGCCAGCCGATCCCGTAGATGAACACCGCCGGGTGCTCCTGCAGCAGCATCGTCTCGCGCTGCTTGCGCGGCAGGTCCGGCCACTCGGCGAGCACGTCCTCGGCGTGGATGAAGGTGAGCTCGTCCGGAAGCGGCCGGTAGCGCCCGCCGGCGAGCGCGGGGAACGCGTCGCGCAGGAACGCCTCGGCCTCCTTCAGCACGCGCCAGATCGCGCGCACCGTGTCGGTGAGGTAGTCGAGCGTCCGCTCCTGCGGCGTGATCGCGCGCTCCCAGTCCCACTGGTCGACGTACGCGCTGTGGTCGTGGTCGAGGAAGTAGTCCTTCCGCACCGCGCGCATGTCGGTGAGCAGGCCCTCGCCCGGCTTCATGCCGAACTGCGCGAGCGCCATCCGCTTCCACTTCGTCGCCGCCTGGACGACCTCGGCGTCGACCGGATGGACGTCGCGGTCGTTCGAGATGTGGAAGCGGATCGGCGTGCGCGACCCGTCGCGGTCGAGGTAGTCGTTGACGCCGCTGGTCGCGTCGACGATCAGCGGCACCTGCACCATCGTCAGCCCCAGCGTCTCGCAGAGCCGGTCCTCGATCAGCCGCTTCGCCGCGTAGAGCGCCTGCATCGTCTCCTTCCGCGACAGCAGCGGCCGGTAGTTGCGCGGGAGGACCCGCGCGAGCTCCTCGTAGCTGCCGATGCCCGGGCCGGCGAGGTCGAGCTCCTTCACGCCCGTCATTGCTTGCCTCCGTTGGTAGACGTCTCGACCCGCTCGACCACCGGCGCGAGCGGACGCGCCCGCTCGAACACGTCGCGCTCGAGCCAGCTCCCGTCGGGCGGGGTGACGATCAGCACCTCCGCGGCCGGGAAGTCGACGAGCGCGTCGCCGAGCGCCTGGACCGGCTCGTCGGTGCCGACGCGGCCCTCCGCCGCGATGCCGGCGCGCCGCAGCTCCGCGAGGACGTCGTCGAGGCGCGCGGCGGCGGCGGCCCGCGCCCCGTCCTCGTCGACCGCCACGTAGTGGGACGGCGTCGGCAGGACCGGCGCGACGACGAGGACGTCCGCGTCGCGGCCGGCGAGGCGCGCCGCGACCGTGTCGGTGACCTGCCGGGCGCTGCAGCGCGCGTCCGCCAGCACGAGCAGCCGCCGGCGCTCGGGCGCGGCCACCGGGTCGGCGTTGACGCTCATTCGCGGGAAGAGGACGTAGGCGGCCGTGCCGATCGCGATCGAGACGACCGCGACGACGGCGAGGCCGATCCAGCCGATCGCCGGCGGCTTGATCCAGAGCGCCGCCACGAGCACGAGCACGGCGAGATACACGGCGACCGGCAGGGCGAAGACGAGGACGGTGAATCTCCTGGCGCGCATGGCTGCCACCTCCCGAATGGGGTCTGCTCACATCTCTGCGCGGCGGCAATCCCGGCGCATCGGGGCCGGCCCGATCGCCGGTTCGGCCAATTACCGAGGGGGCACTACGCAGCGAGGATCAGGCGCGCCGCGAGGACGAGGAGCGAGGCCGCCAGCAGCCGCTCGATCAGCTTCCCGTGCAGCCGCAGCGACACGTGGGCGCCGATCTGCGCGCCGACGACGATGCCGGCGGAGATGTACGCGGCGCGAAGCACGTCGCGACCGTGGGCGAAGCTGCCGGAGACGACGTGCGTGAACGCGCCGACCCCGGACATGACGGCGAGCACGAAGTGCGACGTCGCCGTCGCGATGTGGGTCGGGAAGCCGAGGGCGCGGACGAGCAGGGGCACGTGGATGACGCCGCCGCCGATCCCGAGGAAGCTCGAGACGAAGCCGACGACGAGGCTGTAGAGCGCCCCGCGCAGGAGCGGCACGTCGTACTCGTAGACGAGCCCCTGCCGGTCGACGAGCAGCCGGCGGTGGAGATGCCGCTGCGGCGGCGTGGGGATCCAGCGCTCGCCGGCGAGCAGCCAGACGGCCAGCGCCGCGAGGATCGCCCCCATGATCGCGTCGAAGACGTTGCGGGAGACGGCGCCGGTGACGAGCGCGCCGCCGATCGCGCCCGGCAGCGTCGCGAGCGCGAAGACGATCCCGCTGGCGAAGTCGGTGCGCCGCTGCCGCGCGTACGCGATCGTCCCCGAGGAGGCGTTGAAGAAGACCGCCGTGAGGCTGATCGCCGTGATCGTCCGCGCCGGCTCGTGCGGGTAGAGCAGCAGGAGGACGGGCGTGAGGATGAAGCCGCCGCCCGCGCCGACGATCGTCCCGAACGCGCCGACGGCGATCCCGAGGAGGACGAGCAGCGCCGCTGTCACCGGACCTCAGCGGTCGCGCAGGCGGACCCGCTCGC
Organism: Gaiellaceae bacterium; assembly: GCA_035541175.1. Taxonomy (GTDB): domain Bacteria; phylum Actinomycetota; class Thermoleophilia; order Gaiellales; family Gaiellaceae; genus Palsa-739. Next base: position 7,033 of record DATKNT010000149.1, on the reverse strand, counting down.
CGCAGCGCTCGCAGCGCTGGTAGCGCTCGGTGAGGAAGAACGGCCGCCGCCGCCGGGGGAGGCGATGCCCGAGCACCCGGCAGAGGAAGCGCGGCACCGGTTCCTACTCGGGCGCGGCTTCGTTCGCCACCGGCTGCGGTGCGGGCCGGGCCCAGGCGAGCACCGGCCGGAACAGCGGCTGATACGTCGGCGCGAACCGCGCGACCGCCGCGGCGCAGGCGACGCCGCCGGCGAGGACGTACGCCGCCGAGTCGTTGACGAGCAGCGACACGGGCACGGCGACGCCGAGCGCGAGCGTGATGTCGCGGCCGACGCGCGGCCGCGTCACCTTGATCGCGATCGCGAGCGTGACGAGGAACGAGATCGCGAGCGGCAGCACGAGCGTCCAGTCATGGATCGCCGGCGCGTACGAGAGCGGCACGCGGCTGCCCAGGCTCGCGGCGAGTCCGGAGAGCCCGCGCCCGAACGCGCTCCGCAGGTGGTCGGGCCCGGGCGAGCGGAGGTCGAGCCAGACGATCGCGAGCACCGCCGTCGCCGCCGCGAGCAGCATGGTGACGAAGCCGCGCACCCCGACGCGCAGCAGCCGCGCGCCGAGGAAGGCGAACGCGACGCCGAACACGATGGCGCCGCCGCCGTCCGAGCCGAACCGGTTCCCGGTGACGGTGACGAGCGTGAGCACCGCGAATGCGGCGAATCCGGCCGTCCCGAACAGCCGGCGGGCGAGCGCCGCGCCCGCGAGCATCGGCGCGAGCAGCAGCGTCTCGAGCTGGTTGCCGACGCCCCAGAACCGCGAGTTCTGCGTCGGCCCGAGCGGCGTGATCGCCACCCACTCCGGCCGCACGGACAGCAGCAGCAGATGCAGCAGGAGCACGCCGAGGAAGAGCCCGAGCAGCCTCAGGTCGTTGCGGCAGAGACGCGCGAGCCACAGGCCGCCGAGGAAGGTGCCGAGCGAGAGCACGGCCATGATCACGACCTCGTTCGTCACCTGCGTCACCCCGAGCAGGAGGCTCGTCAGCAGCGCCGCCGGGATCGCGGTCGCGGCCGCGCGCGAGCGCAGCAGGAGGAAGAACAGCGCGAAGCCGGCGACGACCAGGAGCGCCGCGAGCTTCAGCCGGTTGTTCGCGTGGATCTGGTGGTCGAGGCTCGTCAGCTCCGCGATCGCGTTCGCGCTCGGCTGCGACGAGAGCGTCCCGCGCTCGCGCCCGAGCGCGGTCGGCGCGATGTCGACGATCGAGACGAGCCCCGGGATCCGCGTCGTGCGCGAGACGAGCAGCCCGTGGAAGCCCCGTCCCATCACGACGACCGGATAGCGGAGATCGTTCGCCACCGGCCGCTGGCTCCTCGGCGGGAGCACGACGACGATGTAGCAGCACCCCGACGGGTAGCCGGTCGCCGCCGTCGCGGTGATCAGCCGCGGCCCGGCCGGGACGCCGCCGAGCCGCGCGTTCACCTCGGCCCCGCGCAGCATCTCGGCGAGCGCCTGGCGCCGGTTCGTCGTCGGCCCGACCCCCGGCACGAGCAGGCCCGCGGCCCCGCGCTTCGCGAGGTAGTGGAACTGGCTGTGCGAGAGCTGGTCGAAGATCAGCACCCGGAACGGCGGCTGGCTCGGGACCGTCTTCGCCGCCGCCGGCCCCGCAGCCGCGAGGGCGGCGAGCACGACGAGAGGAATGACGAGTCGCACCCGGAGCATCGTCCTCCGCGATTCTTCCCGATCGGGGCGTGTTCGTGAAGTGCGCAAGCGTCCGCTCCAGCTTACGCACCCGCGCCCGGTCGTGCCGGGGCGCGGCGTCAGCGCGGCGCCGGGTCGCCGCGATCGTGCGACTGGCCGAAGTCGAGGCGGCCGGAGGCGACGTGCTCGGCGTGGTGGAGCTCGTACACGAGCTCGTGGTGCTCGCGGGTGTGGTGGTGGGTGCAGACCTTGTGGAGCGTCCCCTTGACCGGGTGCTCGCCGAGCCGGAGGCACCAGGGAACCGCGCAGGTCCGGTGCCAGCGCGCCCAGGCCGCGACGGCGAGGGCCGCGACCAGGGGCACGGTGCCGATGATCCCGAGGAGGTTGCTCGCGCCGTTCGAGTAGTCGCTGCTGGCGAAGACGTGAGCCCAGATCCCGATCGCCGCCGCGAGCGCGAGGGCGATCGCGACCCCGATCAGCACGGTTCCGAGCTCGCTCCTCTTCATCCCCTGCGGCCAATCGTAGGACCTGCGGCCGACAACACGTGCGGCAGTTACCCCACCGCAGCGCGCCGGCTCTCGGACAGGCCGAACCCGCTCCAGCGACCTCGCCCTGGATGCAACCCGCCTTGCGGACGCTCGAGGTTGTCCACGAGCACGCGGGCGAGCCCGCCGCATGGGCTCGCCCTACCGTTTGGGCTCGACCTGACCCGCCGCGAGACCAGGGAGCACCGGCCCTGCTTCCGCGAGCCCCCGCCGCATCGGGGCCCCCGTTGCCTCGATCATCGCCGCCCGACCAGTGGTTCATCCATCGCTGAGTCGGTGGTTCACGCCTCCGGTTCACTCGAATGAGGCTCTGCTCGCCGGCCGCGGCAGCCGACGATCGACTGCAGGAGGGGATGGAACGGTGGGCCGCAGCCCGTTTGTCTCCTTCCGATGAGCCGGTCGGTGTGGAGCCGCAGCCACATTGGCCGGCTCTACCCTTTCCACGCGTCCTTTCCGCCCGTCGAGACGCCCTTTCCACGTGTCCAGCCGCGTCGACTCCCGGGTCAGAGGAACTGATCTGCGATCCCAGCCCTCCGCCCAGTTACACGAAACTTTGCTCGGGATTAGCGTGCAGCTGCCGCCCAAGGCCGCGGGCGGCTTCACCTGCGGTGCGCCCCTGTGGCGCACCGCGCCCCACTATTCAGAAGCGGAATCGGGAGACGGCAAAGGGCGCCCGTCAGAGCGCCCTTTTGGCCGGCACGTGGTTCGGGAGAACCCTGACGTCCTGCATACGGCTCGCAGGTCGCCCGAGGGAGCTCCGACCGCGGCCTCCCCAATATCGGCCGTTTCCCGAATGGACCCAAGAGCGGCACCAACCGCGCAGGACCGCCACCCCTTCAAGACCATCCGATCGAACCGACATACCGCAGTCATCCAACAGAGCTAGCGCCGTCGGCACACCGCGCTGACGCCGCGGGTGCTGCGGTGCGCCGACATCTGAATCACCGCCCCGCGGGCACGGACGTACCTCCTCCGGGGGAGGTCTGCACGTATCACACCGAGATACGATCTGGCCGTGTCTCCTGCGGCAGACGCACCGTCGCCGAACCACCACGCTCGCGAACCTGACGTCACCGTTTCGAGCGCTCCCCGCCTGTCGTCGCTCCCCGGTACCACCCATGGCAACCGTGAACGCACGGCCGGGCTTCCCTTGCCCGGCCATCAGGCGTCCTGGATCGCCGAGCTCGAGCGCGCCGCAGCCGAGCCGACCCTCTCCGCCGCCGCGCGGTCAGCGCTGATCATGACGATCGATGCGTTCGCCGACGAGGACGGCTACCTTGCAGAGGCTGCGGAATACGCCCGCACACTGCTTGCAGCAGGCCAAACCGAATCATCAGACAGCATGGCCGCACAACAGGAAGGCTTGTCTGCCCCGCGCGCGGCCGCCGACATCGGCTCCGCCGGCGATCGTCGAGACCGGACGATCCTCGAGCGGCGGCGGAGTCCGATCACACGCATGCTGGGTCGCGCGGCTCGAGTCGAAGGCGCGTGAACGGTCGGATCCGGCATCGGCGCTCAAACGCACTCCGCTGACCGACTGGCCTCGGTTGGGGGCTCGACCTTCTGCGGTGGGGGCGAACCCCTACCCGCCGATCCACCGCCGAGAGCTAGCCGGAAGACCAGTTCGAAGCACGCATCCCCTGGCCGGGGGATACAGCGCCGCGCCGCCCGATGTTCATTGCTCGAAAGGAAGCACACGGGGAAGCGGCAGCTTTCACGCGCCGCAGATTCGTGGCGAGGTTCGACTGCGGCGATTGGAGGGAATGTGTTTGATCAGGGGGAGACAGCCTCGCCGCCGGCGGCTACGCGCGACCGGGTGGCGATTCGCGTCTCCGAACCTGTACGACTCCGAGACTACTACCGACGCCTCGGAGCGGAGGCCGAGGTCGTCGACGGAGAATGGGTGCGGGTCGAAGGCGATCGGTACGCCATCGAGTACTACCTGCAAAGCTGGTCGTCGATCAACGAGATCGAGGCGACGATCGCACCGGCACCCATCGTCGGCCTCCCGGTCGCCTGCGAATCGGCAGCTCCTCGGCTGCGGCTGGGCGATCTCCTGCTCGGCAAAGGAATGATCACGGACGACCAGCTCGACGAGGCCCTCTCGCAGAGCCGCGCCGAGGGTGACCTGCTCGGCCGGATTCTGCTCAGGCGACGGTGGATCTTCGAGGACGAACTCGCACGAACGCTCGCGGAACAACTCGACATCCCGTACGTCAATCTCCGCAACGCCGGAGTGGACTACGCCGTCGCGAGCATGATGCCGACCGAGACCGGCCTCCGGTTCGCTGCTGTCCCGATCGGCGTCGTCGGCGACCGTATCCGTGTCGCATTCGCAGACCCGTGCGATCAACGCGCCCACGAGGCAGTCCACGCCCGATTCCCAAACTACGAAGGCGTCGTCGCCGAGCTCTCGGACATCGAATTGGCCTGGCGAACCGTCGCACAGCGAAACCGGACCTGAAGGCGATCGGGGCGCCGGCGGCGAGGCCCCGAACGGCGGCCCGAGAGCGCGCGTAAGCCGCACACCAGACGATCCACCCTGACGCGCCCGACATGCCTCTTGGGTTCGATCCGGACCAGCCGGATGGATGTTGGAAAGGCAGCGATCCTGGAGTCCACTCCAGTATGTGAGGGTGCGGCTCTCCGATTCCTCGCGCCTTTCCGAGTTCATCGGATTCCTCGCAGTGCCGCAACTCACGCTCCGTCGACTCGACAACGACGAGATCGAGATCCAACCCAATCGCGACGAGCAGGACCAGCGAACCGACCTCCTCGTCGAACTGATGCTGCAGGCCTGGAACGCAGCGCACGCAGAGTCAGCCGCGCACATCGTCGACGACGTGCGCTGACGCGCTCAGTCACGGTCCGCCGCAACGCCGCCGGCAGCAGGTGCGCGGCGCGCCCTCACCTACACGCCCTGGGGGCGCGCCGACAGCACCGGGGGCATCGCCGCACGGGGGAAGGGGGCGACGATGCAACGACGACAGTACGCCTCCCGATCGCCGGGGGTCCTGGGCAAACGGCCAGAATCGTCAGAACTCCTGGCGGCCGTTGCCGCGAGCATGACCTATTCCCGTAAGACCGCTTACGAGAGTCGGGGACCGCCCCTTCCGGCCCAACCGACAGCCCGCCCTCGGCGCCGCCAGGCGGGGCAACACTCCTCCACCCGCCTCCGATTCGGATCAGCAGAGCACAAGACGCGCGCTGGGCCCGGGCAATGGTGAGCGCATCCAGTCGATCGCGCTCGAGTTCACCGAGCGTGCCATCGCGTCGGCCCGAACCGTCACCGCACACCGTCGGACGAGTGTCCCCCGACAAGCCCGTGCTCGTGAGCCCAGCGTGTCGCAGCCGTCCGGTTCGACACCCCGACCTTGCGATAGACGTTTGAGAGGTGGAACTTCACCGTCTGCTCGGTCACCCACAGCCGCCGCGCCATCGCCGAGTTCGACTGGCCCTCGGCGGCGAGGGCGAGGATCTCCCGCTCGCGACGCGTCAGCAGCGAAAGGCTCGAACTCTCGGAGGCACCCGCTTGCGTCGGCGCCGACGCGGCGCCATCGAGCGTCGGAGCGAGATGGATCGAATGCGCGAACGTCTGCCGGACGGCGACTGCGATGTCGTCCGGGTGGGCGCGCTTCAACACGTACGCCCACGCCCCCGCCCGGAGCACCGCCCTGATCTCTTCCGGGTCCTCGACCGCCGAGACCGCCACCGCCTTCAGCCCCGGGTGCGCCGACCGTCCCGCCGCGATGAACCGATCCGTCGCCGAGCTACAGGCCTCGGGCTCGAAGATCAGGACGTCCACTCGATGCTCTCGCACCAGTTGTAGGGCCTTCGCCTCCGACGAGGTCGTGCCGACAACCTCGAAGCCGGCACGCTCGAGAACTCCCCCGACCGCCGCAAGCCACAGGGGCTGGCGGTCGAGGACCACGCAACGCTGTGAACCCGCGCGGTGCTCGCCGCGCGCCGTTTCGGGAAGCCGCATTCCCATCCTTTCGATACCGCGCCCGGTGCGGGCCGCAGAAACTGCCTACCCCACAACTCTAGGAGCGCCGCCCCCGCCTCGCGTTCCCCCGAAGAGGGCATATCGGCCCGGCACGAGCAAGATCCCTCGCTTCAGCGAATCGCCCGGGCAGACTCGACCGTCAGCGGCTGCCCCCAGATTCCACCCTTCGCCACGCCTGGTCGATGTCCGACAGTTCGGCCACGACGCATTCGAACTGCCGGAGATACCCGCGGATCGCCGCGATCGCCGCCTCGTCCAGCGGATCGGCGAACGCGACTCGGATCCGTTCTCCCAGGAAGCCGACGGGGATCGCGCCCGCGTGGCGACCGGTCGCGCTCGGAACGAGGCGTGCGACGGCGACATCGATGCCGGTGTGCCGGAGGTTGACGTACGGGAGATCGAGCTGCTGCGCCAGCGTTCTCGCCAGCTCGTCCTCGAAGATCCACCGCTTGCCGAGCAGCACTCGGCCGAGCAGCTCGCCGCGCTCATAGCTGAGCGCGAGTGCTTCCTTGAGCTGCGCCTCGGTGATCATTCCCTTGGCGACCAGGAGGTCACCAAGACGCGGCCGCGGCCCCCCGGCCGCAAACGAGTGTCCGTCGTTATGAGAAAGCATCGCCTTGTTGCTCCTCTTCCCGCAGTTGGCCCCTCGTCACTCAGATCGAGCACGTGTAGCTTAGGGACGTCCCCCGTTGCAGTGATTGCGCCCTTTACCCCGGCTGCCGGCCCGCAGATGCGACCCGGTCACGTCCTGACCGCTTGGCGTAGTAGAGCGCGTCGTCCGCCTCGCGCAGCAGATCGTCACCGTCCTCGTCG
>DATKNT010000148.1:0-7221 GCA_035541175.1 Gaiellaceae bacterium | reverse complement strand
TCATCTGGATCCAGCCGAACGGCAGCCTCTTCCCACGGCTCTTCGGATCGCTCGTCGTCCTCGACCTGCTGCTCGTCGCGCTGCAGCCGATCCTCGCCCGCGCACGGCCGCCCGCAACAGTGCACCGGTTCCGCGTCGTCGTGGCCGGCGAAGAGCCCGTCATCGTGACGATCGAGGGCGGCGATCTCGCGTCGGCCGCAGCGAAGGCGATCCGCTCGGCCGAGCGCGGCGGCGGTCGCGTCGTCGCGCTCGAGGTCGACTCAGAGGATCGCGCGCGGATAGAGCCGGGCGGCTAGGCCGGCGAACACGGCGAGGAAGGCGATCGACACGGCGAAGTCGATCCAGACCGCGTCGCCGACCGGGAGCGCGAGCAGCATCCGCCGCATCCCCTCCACCTCGTACGTCAGCGGGTTCACCCGTGCGATCGCGCGGAGCCAGACGGGGAGCAGCGCGAGCGGATAGAGCGCGCTCGACGCGAAGAAGAGCGGCATCGCGACGAGCTGGCCGATGCCCATGAACCGCTCGCGGGTCTTGACGACGGCGGCGAGCACCATCGACAGGCACGCGAACGCCGCGGTCCCGATCGCGAGCAGGACGAGCGAGCCGAGCACGCCGAACACGCTCCAGTGGATCTCGATCCGCGCGATCGCGAGCACCGCGAACAGGACGATCGCCTGGACGATCGCGCGCACGGACGCGCCGCTCGCCTTGCCGAGGACGATCCCGAGCCGCGGCAGCGGCGTCGCGAGCAGCCGCTGCAGCTGGCCGAGGTCGCGCTCCCAGATGACCGCGAGCCCGTAGAAGATCGCGACGAACAGCGCCGCCTGCGCCATCACGCCGGGCGCGATGTACGCGCGGTAGTCGCCGGTGCCGCCGTTGAGCGACCGCGCGTGCTGGAGTGCCGTCCCGAAGACGAACAGCCACAGGAGCGGCTGCACCGAGCGCGTGAAGATGTCGAGGTTGTCGTGGCGGAGCTTCTGCACCTCGACGCGCGCGATCGCGCCGGTGCCGGAGACGAGCCGGCCGAGCCGCGCGAGCGGGTCGAGCCGCAGCTCAGCCGAGGCGGCGGGCGATCCTGCGCTGGCGGCGGACATCCCGGAACGACCCTCCCTCCACGATCTCGTGGCCGGTCGCGGCGGCGAAGACGTCGTCGAGGGAAGCCGCGCCGAACTCGTCCTTCAGCTCCTGCGGGCTCCCCTGCGCGGCGAGGCGGCCGAGATCCATGATCGCGATCCGCTCGCAGTGCCGCTCGGCCTCTTCCATGATGTGCGTCGTCACGAGCAGCGCCGTCCCCTCCTCGTCGCGAAGCATCTCGAGGTGCTCCCAGACGAGACGGCGCGCGGTCGGGTCGAGCCCGACCGTCGGCTCGTCGAGGAAGAGGACGCGCGGCCGCGTCAGCAGCGCCGTCGCCACCTCGAGCCGGCGCAGCATGCCGCCGGAGTACGTCCGCGCGAGCCGGTCGACGATCGACTCGAGCCCCATCGTCTCGATCGCGTCCGCGATGCGGGCCTTGCGCTCGCGCCGCGGAACGCCGTTGACGCGCGCGTAGAACTCGAGGCTCTCGCGTCCGGTCAGCGCCGCGTCGACGGAGATCGCCTGCGGGATGTAGCCGATCGACGCGCGCACGTGCAGCCCTTCGGCGAGCGCGTCGTGTCCGGCGACGCGGGCGCGCCCGGCCGTCGGACGGAGCACGGTCGTCAGCACGCGCAGCGTCGTCGTCTTGCCGGCGCCGTTCGGGCCGAGCAGGCCGAACACCTCGCCGTTCTCGACGGAGAACGACACGCCGGCGACTGCGGTCACGTCGCCGAAGCGGACGACGAGGTCGTCGACGAGGACGGCGGGCTCGGTGTCGGGACGGCTGCTCACGGCGGCTGAATCGCTTTCTTACGTGAACGTTAATTTATCATGCCGGCGCTACGCTCCGGCGCGTGGACGGCCACGCGCGCCGAGAGCGTCTCGCCGGGGCGCGGCTCTACCTCGTCCTCGAGGGGCGACCGCACGGCCGCGAGCCGGACGCGCTGCTCGATGCAGCGCTCCGCGGCGGCGTGGACGTCGTCCAGCTGCGCGACAAGGAGCTGTCGGACGCGGAGCTCGTCGCCGCCGCCGTTCGGTTCCGGCGTGCGTGCGATGCGCACGGCGCGCTCTTCGTCCTCAACGACCGCCCGGACCTCGTGGAGGCGTGCGGCGCGGACGGCGTCCACGTCGGGCTCGAGGACGCGACGCCGGCCGAGGCGCGAGCCCTCGTCGGGACAGAGCGGCTCGTCGGCGTGTCGGCGCACTCGCGGGAGGAGATCGAGGCGGCGCCGGCGGCGGGTGCGGACTACCTCGGCGTCGGCACGATCTTCACGACGCCGACGAAGGCGGAGGAGGCCGTCGGCCTCGAGCTCGTGCGGATCGCGGCCGAGACGGCGCGGCTTCCGTGGTTCGCGATCGGCGGCATCGACCTCGACACGGTCGGGCTCGTCGCCGCGGCGGGCGCGCGCGGCGTTGCGGTCGTCCGGGCGATCCGCGACGCGGCCGATCCGGAGCGGGCGGCGCGCGACCTGCGCGCGGCGATCACGCGCCACGCTGGGTGAACCAGCCCCCTCCCGCCCCGTCGTGGAAGACGACGGTGTTCTCGCCGCTCTCGAGCACGACCTCGAAGTAGCGCCGGACGACCGGCTGCTCCGTCCACCAGCGGTCGAGCACGCGCCATTCCTCGCGGAGGACGGCGACCGGCTGGTGGTTCACCTGCCACGGCGTGCCGTCGAAGTTCGCCTCGACGCGCGCCGGGCGCGGCTCGTTCAGTCGTCCCGCGGAACGAACAGCGCGCGCGTCTCGGGAATGCGCGACCACGGCGCGACCTCCACGACGGTGCAGACCGATCCGGAGCCGGTGCTCGCGCGCACCTGGCGCAGGCCCTCGCGCAGGCGGCTGCGGTCCTCGGCGCCGGCGGCGAGCAGCTCGAGCTGGCGGCCGGCCGGCTCGGTGAGCTCGACGAGCTCGACGCGAAGCTCGAGCACCGGCTCCGGCAGCTCGGCGAGCTTCGGCGCGAGCGCGATGCGGATCCGGTCGGGGTCGGCGCTCGGCTCCCGCAGCGTCAGCGAGCGTCGCCACGAGCCGCCGCCGACGAGGCGCGCGGCGAGCGCGACCTTGCGGACGAAGCGGTCGCGCCGCTCCGGCCGGACGAGCACCGTCTCGACGAGCGCGCCGAGCGCCCGCCGCAGCGTCAGCTCGTTCCCGACCGCCTCCGGCAGCTCGAGCGACTCCGCCACCTCGGCCGGCGGCCGGCGACCGCGCACGCGCGCGGCCGCCCCGCCTCTCGCCAGGCTCCAGGCGCGCCGGCCGTCCGGCCCCAATCGTTCGGCCACGGCGCCGCCCGGGAGCCCGGCAAGCTGTCCCAGCTTCCGAATGCCGAGCGCCTCCAGCTCCTCGTATCGCTGCCGTTCGAGCGGCAGCAGCGACAGCGGCAGCGGCGCGAGGAAGCGCCCGATCTCCTCGTCGCGGACGACGAGCGCCTGCCCCGGCTTCGCGACCGACGCGGCCGCGAGCGCGGCGAACCGCCGCCCCGCCGCGCCGATCCGCGCGTCCCAGGCGCCCCCGGCCGCGGCGAGCGCGCGGCGCAGGGCCGGCTCGAGCCCGCCGTAGAGGCGCTCCACCCCGCGCGTCTCGAAGTACGCGATCCCGACCGCCGCCGGCTCGACCGCGAAACCCGCGTCCTCGAGCGAGCGGACGATCTCCTCCCAGGCCCGCTCGGCCGCCGCCGGGTCCGGGTCGACGAGGACGAGCCGCGGGCAGGTTGCGAGCGCCTCGCCGAGACGCATGCCCGGCCGGACGCCCGCCGCCTCCGCCGCGGCCGTCACGGGCCCGACGAGCGGCTCGACCCCCGGCTCCGGCGCGAGCGCCGCCGGCTGCAGCGCGAGCGCGGGCGAGCGCCGGAGCGCCGCCTTCAGCTCGAACCCGGGGATGGAGAGACAGGCGATCATGGGAACACGTGTTCTACACGAACACATGTTCTCCTGTCAACCGGACGGAGCCGGTCCGCACGGGACGTGAAACACTACGACCCGTGACCGCGCATCTCCGTGTGATGGTGCTCCCGGACAGGAAGACGGAGTTCATCGACCTGGGCGCGGACGAGTCGCTCGACCAGCTGCTCGACGACTTCCTCCACCGCACCGGCCGGTTCGAGGGGGAGTGGGTGCCGATCCGAGGCGGCGCCTCGGACATCCGCTACGTCCGCTACGACCAGATCGTCCTCGTCGAGGCGACGCCGACCTAACCCGGGCAACTCCCCCCGTCGGGGGTTGCCTTCGTTGCCATCTGTCGACTAGTATCCGTGTCCTCGGGCCTCGAACCGGATCTCCTCGCCGTCGCACGCGGAGCGTTCCGGTAGCTCGCCAAGCCGCGAAGCTCGAGAGCTAGGGGTAGGGCGATCCTCGCCGCAGGGGATCGCCCGCCCCGTCCAGACAGGCTCCTACAGCCTGACCTCGACCGCGGTGCCGACCGTGCGCACGACGCGCGGGACGACGTCGAGAACGCTCTCGCGCGCGCACCAGGCGATGTCCGACTCGAGGCCCTGGCGGCGGAGGTTGGCGGCGCTGCGGCTCGCCCCGAGCCCGTCGAGCGCGCTCGGGTAGCTGCGGGCGAGGCGGATCGCCGCGGTCGCGGAGTCCTCCGGCTCCCCGCCGAGCGCACCGGCGATCCGGCCGGCGCAGTACGCGTCGTCGAGCGCGAGCTCGCCGAGGACGCCGGCGCAGAGGACGGCCACGTCCTCCCCGCTCTCGGCCGCCGCGCGCGCGACCGCGTCGAGGTTCAGCAGCGAGCCGACGTAGACCTGCTCGAAGCGCTCCGCCGCCGCGACGAGCAGCCGCGTCCCGTTCGTCGTCGTCAGCACGAGCGTCCCGGCGGCGGGCTCGCCTGCGAGCTCCTCGGGCGAGTTGCCGAAGTCGAAGCCGGGAATGTGCTCGAGCCGCCGCTCGCCCGCGAGCTTCGCCGGGCGGTGATCGGCGGCCAGCGCGCGCGCCTCCTCGATCTCGGCGCAGCAGAGCACGCGCTCGTACCCGGCGGCGAGCGCCTGCGTCATCGTCGACGTCGCGCGGAGGACGTCGACGACGATCCCCGTCGGCGCGGGCGCCGCCTCTCCGGGAGTGAACGCGACGTGGATGCGCACGCGGCTACGCTAGCCGGGATGTCCACCGTCGAGACGAGGTACTGCTACCGGCACCCGGACCGCGAGACCGGCCTGTCCTGCTCCGAGTGCGGCCGGCCGATCTGCGAGGACTGCATGACCGTCGCGCCGGTCGGGCTCCGCTGTCCCGAGCACGCGGGCGCGTCGCGCCGCACGAGCGTGCGCGCGAGTCGCGGCGGCGTCGCCGCGAGGCCGTCGCTTCGCGCGCCGGCGCTGCCGATGCGGCGGACGACGGCGCTCGTCACGAGGATCCTCATCGGTCTCAACGTCGCGGTCTATCTCGTCACGGTCGTCCAGGGCGGCGGGATCAACAGTCCGGGCGGGAGCCTGTTCGACAAGTGGCTCCTCTACGGGCCCTACGTGGCGCGCGGCGACTGGTGGCGGCTGATCACCGCCGCGTTCCTGCACGAGGGCATCCTCCACATCGGCTTCAACATGCTCGCGCTGTGGTTCGTCGGCGCGCCCGTCGAGGAGTACCTCGGCCGGGTCCGCTACCTCCTGGTGTACCTCGTCTCCGGCCTCGCCGGCTCGGCGGGCGCCCTGTTCCAGAGCCCGCACGTCCCGACCGTCGGCGCCTCCGGCGCGATCTTCGGGATCCTCGGCGCCCTGCTCGTGATCGAGTACCAGGTGACCGGGCGGCTGATGGGGACCGCGATGACGTGGATCGTCCTCAACCTCGCGATCAGCTTCGCCGTCCCGGGCATCTCGTGGGGCGGCCACGTCGGCGGCCTGATCGCCGGGATCCTCTGCACGCTCGGGTTCGCGCGCTTCGGCCGCGGCCACCCCGCCTACTCGCCGCTCGGCGTCGCGACCCTCTCGATACCCGTGCTCGTCGGCGTGCTGAGCGTCGTCGCCGCGTACTGGCGCGTGCGCGGAATGGCCTAGCGGAAGAACCCCTCGCGCGGGACGAGCTCGGCGGAGCCGAAGAAGCCCGGCGCGTTCCGCAGCACCTGGACGTGCGTCGCGTCCGGGTCGTCCTCCTCGTGCTCGGCCCGGTACCGCTCGATCCAGGCCCGCACCTCCTCGTCGTCGGCCGCCTTCGCGCGCCGGCGGCCGTCGACGAGGAGGTCGTACTTCTTCTTCGCCACTAGCCCCCTGCCGCGACGTACTCCGCGCGATGGGCTTCCTTCAACACCGCCTGCGCTGCGGCGAGCCGCGCGAGCGGCACCCGGTAGGGCGAGCAGCTGACGTAGTCGAGGCCGATCCGGTGGCAGAACTCGACCGAGGCCGGGTCGCCGCCGTGCTCGCCGCAGATGCCGAGCGTGATCTCCGGCTTCGTCGAGCGGCCCCGCTCGACCGCGATCCGCATCAGGTCGCCGACGCCCTGCTGGTCGAGCGTCTCGAACGGGTTCCGCTCGAGCACGCCGTCCTCGAGGTAGAAGGTGAGGAATTTCCCCTCGGCGTCGTCGCGCGACATCCCGAGCGTCGTCTGCGTGAGATCGTTCGTGCCGAACGAGAAGAAGTCGGCGACCTCGGCGATCTCGTCGGCACGCAGCGCCGCCCGCGGCAGCTCGATCATCGTGCCGCAGAGGTACTCGACCTCCGGAGCCTCCTCCTCCATCACCCGCTCCGTCAGCTCGCGGAGCCGGCGCAGCTCCTCGCGGAAGCCGACGAGCGGGTGCATGATCTCGAGATGCGGCGACTCGCCGCTCCGCCCCTCGACGGCTCGTGCCGCACGCGCGATCGCGCGCACCTGCATCTCGTAGATCTCCGGCCACTGGATGCCGAGGCGGCAGCCGCGGGTGCCGAGCATCGGGTTCGCCTCGTGGAGGACCTTGATCCGCTGCCGCATCCGCTCGTCCGTCGCCTCCTCGAGCGGCGGGAGGAACTCGTGCAGCGGCGGGTCGAGCAGCCGGATCACGACCGGCAGCCCGGCCATCGCCTCGAGGATCGCCTCGAAGTCGGACTGCTGGAAGGGCAGGAGCCGGTCGAGCGCGTCACGGCGGCCGGCCTCGTCGGAGGCGAGGATCATCTCCTGCATCACCGGCAGCCGCTCCTCGCCGAAGAACATGTGCTCGGTGCGGCAGAGCCCGATGCCCTGCGCCCCGAAC
>DATKNT010000147.1:0-7503 GCA_035541175.1 Gaiellaceae bacterium | reverse complement strand
GCTCGATCAACGCGATGATCTACCTCCGCGGCAACCGCGCCGACTACGACGAGTGGGCGGCGAACGGCGCGACGGGGTGGAGCTACGCCGAGGTGCTCCCCTACTACAAGCGGGGCGAGGACAACGAGCGCGGCGCGAGCGAGTACCACGGCGTCGGCGGCCCCCAGGCCGTCTCCGACAGCCGCTCGATGCATCCGCTCGTCGATCTGATGATCGAGGCCGCGGTCGCGGCCGGCATCCCCGCGAACGACGACCTGACCGGCGCGAGCCAGGAGGGGGTCGGCCGCTTCCAGGTGACGCAGAAGGGCGGCCTCCGCCACAGCACCGCGGACGCCTACCTCCACCCGGTCAGGGACCGGCCGAACCTCGCTGTCCGGGACAGCGTCTACGTCGAGCGGATCGTCTTCGAGGGGAAGCGCGCGGTCGGCGTCGAGCTCGTCTACCGGGGGCAGCGCGAGACCGTCCGCGCCGAGCGTGAGGTGATCCTCTCCGCGGGCGCGTACCAGTCGCCGGTGATCCTCATGCTCTCGGGGATCGGGTTGCGCGAGGAGCTGGAGCCGTTCGGGATCGAGGTGCGCGAGGAGCTGCCGGTCGGCCGCAACCTCCAGGACCACGCGATGGCGAACCTCAACTACATCAGCAAGGTGCCGTCGCTCTACGGGATCTTCACGCCGGAGAACTTCGAGCTGCTGCACCGGGAGGGCCGCGGCCCGCTCACCTCGAACCTGCCCGAGGCCGGCGCGTTCTTCCGCTCGCGCCCCGACCTGCCCGCGCCGGACGTCGAGTTCCACTTCTCGCCGTCGCTCTTCTACGACGAGGGGCTGACGGCGCCGCACGACAACGGCTACGTGTTCGGGCCGGTGCTCGTCAAGCCGGCCGCGCGCGGCAAGGTGATGCTGCGCACGCCGATGGCCGACTCGAAGCCGCGCGTGCTGTCCAACTTCCTCACGACCGAGGAGGACCGGGCGGCGTTCGTCCAGGGTACGCGCGTCGCGCTCGAGGTCGCCGCCCAGTCGGTGCTCCAGCAGGTGATGAAGAAGCCGTTCAGCGTCCCCGCCTCCGACTCCGAGGAGGACATCCTCGCCTGGGGCCGCAAGAACTGCCAGCCCGTCTACCACCCGACCTCGACCTGCGCGATCGGCGAGGTGGTCGACCCGGAGCTGCGCGTCTACGGGATCGAGGGCCTGCGCGTCGTCGACGCGTCGGTGATGCCGACGATCACGCGCTCGAACACGCACGCGCCGACGATGATGATCGCCGAGAAGGCGTCGGACCTGATCCTCGGCAAGGCGCCGCTCGCGCCCGCGACCACGGTCGCGTCCGCGTAGGTCCACGGGGTCGAGCCCCGGCCGCGAACGCGGCCGGCTTCAGGGGTCTTCGCGCGCGCTACGAAGCAGCGCGCCAGCCGCCGGGGGCGTACGACCTCCGCACCGTCTCGACGTAGGGGACTGGGCTGACGGTCGCGCGGATCTCGGTCTGGACGTGGCGCTCGACCGTCGGCTTCGACGTGCCGCCGTTCTCTTCGCCCCAGACGAGGGTGACCTCCGTCCCGGGCTCCGCGTGCTCCGGATCGAGCACCGCGAGCGTCAGCATCCGGCCCTCGCTCGCGCTGTACCCGATCCAGGTCGAGACGCCGACGGTCTCGCCGTCGACGGTGACGGCGTCGTACGGGTGCATCGAGTACACCGCCGAGGGCCAGTCGACGAACTTCGCCCGGTCCTCCTTCTGGAACATCGTCGAGATCGTCCGCGTGACGTCGTCGTCGTCGAGCGCGAGCGTCACCTTCTTGCGATGCTCGCCGTCCGCCATCGCCTGGAGCGCTTCGCGGCCGATGAAGTCGTGGTCGAACTTGACGTAGCCCCCGTAGCCGAGATCCCACGGCGTGAAGTAGTAGTCCTCGAGCGTGCCGCCGACGAAGCTGCCGCCGATCGAGGCGCGGCCCTCGTAGCCGTCGGCGGGCAGCCATTCGCGGTACGCCTTCAGGCTCTTGCCCGAGTAGACGGCGGGGAGCGGCGAGGGAATCCAGCCCGACTCGAGCGTGTTCGACGAGTACGCGCGCCCGCCGACCTGCCGGAGCCCGAACTCCTCGCCGGCCGTCACGATCGCCTCGCGGACCGCCTGCTCGTCCTCCCACGGCCCGAAGAGCTCCCAGCCCGGCTGGCCCGCCATGCCGTGACGGAGGGCGCGCGCGGTCCTGCCGGCGATCGTCACCGTCATCATGTGGAAGAACTTCAGCTCGGGCGGCGGCCCGCCGAGCAGCTTCTCGATCACGGCCATCGCGTTCGGGCCCTGCACCTGGAAGCGGTACGACTTCCGCTTTCCGTCGGTGCGCAGCGCGCTGCGCTGGTCGAGCTCGACCGTGACGTCGTACGGGCCGGTCTCCGCGTGATACGTGATCCAGTTGAGCGCGGGCGCGCGGCCGACGAGGTTGTACGAGCCCTGTGCGAGAGCGAACAGGATCACGTCGCCGATCACGTACCCGTCGGGTGAGCACGGCACGAAGTGCTTCGCGCGGTCGACGACGAAGCCGTCGAAGCTGTTGACGCCGAGGTCGGTGAGCAGCCGCAGCGCGTCCGGGCCCTCCACCGCGAGGTCGGCCATGTGGTACGACTGATTGAAGAGCACGCAGGTGCGCTGCCACGCCTGCTGCTCGTCGCGCCAGTTCGTGAACTCGGACGGAACTCCCGGGTAGACGTTCGGGCCCGTCTGCTGGTTGCGCAGCAGCGCGACCCGGTCGCCGGCGCTTTCGAGCAGGTCCTCGAGGCTTCGGTGGCTCACGTCTCTCCTCCTTGGTCGACTGCTGCCTGAACGTGTTCGCCGAGATAGCTCGCGATCAGCAACTGGCGGTCGGCGCGCAGCCGCTCGGCGCCGGCCCGGAGCACGATCTCGCCGTGCGAGAGGACGTAGCCCCGGTCGGCGACCTCGAGCGCCAGGTGCACGTGCTGCTCGACGAGGAGCACGGCGCAGTCGCGCTCCTGCGCGAACTGCCGCACGACGGGGAGCAGCCACTCGACGATCACCGGCGCGAGGCCGAGGCTGAGCTCGTCGAGGAGCAGGAGCATCGGCGCCCGCGCGAGCGCCCGTCCGACCGCGAGCATCTGCTGCTCCCCGCCCGACAGCAGCCCGACGCGCCGTCCCTGGAGCTCCTCGAGCTTCGGGAAGTACTCGTACGCGAGGGCCGCGTCCACGCGCTCGCCGCGGGAGGCCAGGCGGAAGTGCTCGGCGACGGTCAGCCCGAAGAAGAGGCCGCGTCCCTCGGGCACGTGCGCGATCCCGAGGCGTGCGCGGGCGCTCGGCGAGGTGCGCGCGAGGTCGCGGCCCTCGACGAGGATGCGGCCGGCCAGCGGCTTGACGAGGCCCGAGATCGTGCGCAGCGTCGTCGTCTTGCCCGCACCGTTCGGCCCGAGCAGCGCGACGACCTCGCCGGCGTCGACGCCGAGCTCGAGATCGCGGATCACCGCGGCGCCGTCGTAGCCGGCGGTCAGCCCTTCGATCGTGAGGACCGGGTCAGGCACTGTCACCCTCCGCTGCCAGCATCCCGGCTGCGCTGCCAAGGTACGCGGCGATCACGCGCTGGTCGCGCCGGACGACGTCGGGCGCTCCCGCGGCGATCACCTCGCCGAACTCGAGGACGACGACCTCGTCGCAGATCCCCAGCACGAGGCCCATGTCGTGGTCGACGAGCAGCATCGCCTGGCCACCGTCGGCGAGCCGGCGCAGCTGCCGGCCGAGCTCCTCGCTCTCGCTCGTGTCGAGCCCCGCGGCCGGCTCGTCGAGGCAGACGAGCCGCGGCCGCGCGACGAGCGCGCGCGCGATCCCGACGAGCTTGCGCTGCCCCTGCGGCAGCTCGCTGGGCAGCGCGTCCGCGAACCCGTCGATCCCGAGCAGCTCGACGAGCGGGTCGTGCTCGCCCGCGCGCTCGCGCGAGCCGCCGAGCGTGTCCTTGACCATGCCCCAGAGCGAGGGATGGTGCGACGCGACGAGCAGGTTCTCGCCGACGGTGAGGTCGTCGAACAGGTCGATCGACTGCCACGTGCGCGCGAGCCCGAGCCGCGCGCGCTCGTGCGGGGCGAGGCCGGTGAGGTCGCGCCCGTCGAGCTCGACGCGGCCGGTCGAGCGGACGAAGCCCGTGACCGCGTCGATGAAGGTCGTCTTGCCGGCGCCGTTCGGGCCGATCAGCCCGACGAGCCGGCCCGGACCGACCTCGAGGTCGACGCCGACGACCGCCCGGACGCCTCCGAAGCTGACGGAGACGCCCGCCGTCCGCAGGACCGGGGTCACGGCCGCCTCCCGGCCGGGCCGGCGTCAGCGCTGCAGCGCCGCCGCCCGGCGCAGCTCGCGCGGCGAGCATCCGTACGCGGCCCGGAAGAGACGGCTGAAGTGCTGCGGGCCCGGCAGCCCCCAGCGAGTGGCGATTGCGAGGATCGTCTGGTGGGCGAGCGCGGGATCGAGGAGGTCGCGGCGGCAGCGCTCGAGCCGGGCGGAACGGATCCACTGGCACACGCTCGTGCCCTCGGCCTCGAACAGCTTGTGCAGGTAGCGGGTCGAGATGAAGCTCGCCCGGGCGATGTCGTCGGGATCGAGATCCGGGTCGCCGAGGTGCGCCTCGATGAAGGACTGGACGTTGAGCAGGATCTCCGCGCGCGTCCGCAGGCGAGTCGTTCGCTCCGAGTCGACCGCTCCGGCGTAGACGCCGCGGACGAGGTCGAGGACGCACTCGACGGTGTTCGGCGCGTCATCGGCGGTGATCGTCCCCAGCTCCAGCGCCTCGCCGACCGCGCGGAGGAACGCCGCGGCAGCCCGCGGCAGCCCTTCGCTCCCGGAGATCCCGACGGCCGTGAGGTTGCCGATCCGCCCGGCCTGCGCCCCGAGCAGCCGCCACGGCACGCGCACGACGAGCGACTCGAACGGCTGGTCCGCCCGGAAGATCACCGGGTGCGAGGTCTCGTAGCTGATCAGGTCGCCGACCCTCGCCAGGCCGGTGCGTCCTTCCTGCGCGGCGTTGATCTGCCCGCGCAGGACGACCGACAGGTGCAGGCACTCCGGATCGCAGGCCGCGATCGCCTGCGAGGTGCGCACCATCGTGTTCGCCGCCGCGGCGATGCGGAAGAAGCTCAGCGGGCCGAGCTCGTAGCCCCACATCCGCGCCTCGAACTGCTCCCGGACCGCGGTCCGAACCTGGACCGGAAGATACGAGTCGAACGACGACTCCGACCAGAAGTCCAGCCGCTCTCGCGCCGGAACCGCGGCCGTGTCGATGAGCAGCGTCATTAAGAGTTGCAAACCATACGATGGTCGACCGGACGGTGTCAAGACGCGGAGCGGGCATCGCTCAGGCCACCTGCTCCTCTGCCGCGGCGACCGCCGCCTGCCGTTTCCGCTTGCGCAGCTGCTGCTTGCGCCAGGTCGCGCCGGCGACGCCCTCAGGGTTCTGGAACAGCGTCACGATCAGCGCCAGGCCGCCGAACAGGAGCGCCCAGTTGCCCGCGATCCCGAACCACTTCTCCAGCGCGTACGGCAGGAGCGCTTCGACCGAGATGAGCCCGGCGAGGATCGCGCCGGAGACCATCGTGATCCCGCCGACGTACGCGAAGGCGATGAGGCTGAGGGCGGTCAGCGCCGAGAAGCGGTCGACCGTGACCGAGCTGAAGTTGTAGCCGTAGAGCGCCCCGCCGATGCCGGCGATGAACGAGCTGATCCCGAACGCGGCGAGCTTGACGTTCCTCACGTTGACCCCGGCCGCCGCCGCCGCCCGCTCGTTCGAGCGGATCGCCAGCATGCGGCGCCCGAGGCTCGAGCGGCGCAGGCTCGCGACGAGCACGCCGAGCCCGATCGTGACGGCGAGCACGAAGAAGCCGAAGACGGGGCTCGGTACCTTCCCGTCGAGGCCGCGGAACGGTCCGTACGGCCCGAGGTCGATCCCGAGCTTCGGCTCCGGGACCGGCGAGCTCGAGCTGCCGCCGCCCCAGGTCGTGCTGAGGAAGACGAACTGCTCGATCGCCACCGCGCCGGCGAGCGTGACGACGGCGAGGCTGACGCCGCGCACGCGCAGCGCCGAGACGGCGATGAGCAGCCCCATCGCGGTCGCCCCGATCGCGCCGATGATCATCGCCCACGGGAAGCCGACCCCGTGGTCGACGGCGAGGTGGGAGACGATGAAGCCGGAGACGCCGGCGAGCGCGAGCTGGACGATCGAGATCTGGCCGACGAAGCCCGTGATCACCACGAGCGACAGGCACATGATCGTCGCGAGCATCGACGTGATCAGCGCCTGCCGGAAGTCGTAGGGGAGGACGATCAGCGCGACGACGACGATCGTCCCGAAGATCGCCGCGGTCCGCCAGAGCCGCTCCGCCCGCGGAGCGAGCGGGAGCCGTTTCTCGACGAGCTCGCCGCGCGTCGGCAGGCTCGTGCCGCGGACGAACAGCGCGACGACCATCAGGACGAAGACGAACAGCGGCTGGATGCCAGGCATCGCCACGCCGTGGTCGGTGGGGAACCAGCTGAACGTCTGGAGGTAGTAGAGGACGTTCTCGAGCATCCCGATCCCGAGGCCGACGAGGGCGGCGATCCAGAACGACGTGAAGCTCGCGAAGAGCGCGGCGGTGAGGGCCGGCACGACCTGGAGCGGGAGGGAGGTCGAGTCGAGCTGCACGATCGAGGCGGCGAGGATGCCGAGGCCGCCGACGACGACGGTCGCGAGCAGCGTGTTCGCGAGCGCGAGCGAGTTCGGCGAGAGCCCGAGCAGCATCGCGCCGACCTCGTTCTCCGACGCGGCGCGCGTCGCGAGCCCGAAGCGCGTGAGCTTGTAGAGCAGCCAGAGGACGAGGGTCGCGAAGAGGACGATCGCCGGCAGGATCAGGCGGTCGACCGGGACCGACGTCCCGAAGATCGTGACGAGGCCGCGCGGGAGCACCGGCGGCTGCGGCTTCGAACCGATCCCGAACGCGAGCGCGACGGACGCCTGCGCGACGAGCAGCACGCCGAGCGACGCCGCGAGCTTCGCGAGCGCCGAGCCTCTCCGGAGCGGCCTGAACGCGAGGAACTCGATGACGACGCCGAGCAGCAGGAGCACGAGCAGCGTGATCACGAGCGCTGCCCACGTCGGCGCGTCCCAGCCGAAGTAGATCCCCGTCTTCAGCGACCAGAAGGCGTAGCCGCCGACCATCGCGATCGCGCCGGTCGCGATGTTGATGATTCCCGAGCCGCGGTACTGGAGGACGATCCCGAGCGCGATCCCGGCGATCAGCGACCCGGCACCCAGGCCCAGGAGGGCAAAGAGGAAGACTTGCTGCGCGACCATGCCGGGACGAGAGGGACGGGGCCGCGCTCACGGCCCCGTCCCTCCTGCAAATGCGACCCTAGCCTCCGGGGTTGAACCCCGCCGGCGGCCGGAGCCAGCCGGTCAGGCGCTTGAAGACGCCCTTCCCCTGGTACTGGAAGAACTGCGTCTGGTCGTTGCAGGCGGCCGGCTCCGCCTTGTACTTCCCGCACTGCAGGCTC
>DATKNT010000146.1:0-7718 GCA_035541175.1 Gaiellaceae bacterium | reverse complement strand
GGTCGGCGGCTCGCTCGCCTTCATCGCGACGAGCGCGTGGAGCAAGAACGTGTTCGCGATCGGCAGCGGCTCCGTCGGCGACTACGCGTTCAAGCTGATCTTCATCTGGATCTCGATCGGCGTCGCGATCGCCTCGCTCCGCTACGGCAAATGGATCCCGAACGCCGGCGCGATCCTGCGCGGGGTCGTGCTCGGCTTCTTCTCGCTGACGGTGATCATCTACGGGATCAAGCACGGCGTCGCCGGCTTCGCGGCGTCCGACCTGAGCCCGACGCGGGCCGTCTTCTTCGGACTCGTGCCGCTGCTGCTCTTCAACTACGTCGGCTTCGAGCTCCAGAACGGCGCTGCAGAGGAGATGGAGAACCCGCAGAAGGACGTGCCGCTCTCCGTCCTGCGCAGCGGGATCGCAGGCGTCGCCATGTACGTGATCCCGGTGCTCTGCATCATCCTCGTGCTCCCGTCCAAGGCGGTGACCGGGATCGGCGGCTTCATCGACGCCGTCACGCTCGTGTTCCACGGCGTCTACGGCGGCGCCGCGCACCCGCTGCTGATCCTGATGACGCTGTCGTTCGTCGGCGCGCTGGTCACCTCGGGCTCGGTCTGGATGATCGGATCGGACCGGATTCAGGCGGTGGCGTCGTACGACGGCGCCTTCATCCCGTTCTTCGGCGTCTTCAACCGGAAGCTCGGGACGCCGGTCCGCGTCAACGTCCTCTCCGGGATCGTGGCAACGGCGTTCATGGTCACCGCACTCGCCGCGTTCAACGGCGGCGACAACGCGAAATTCGTCGTCGTGCTCGACATCGCCATCTCGACGACGCTGCTGTCGTACCTCTGGATCTTCCCGGCGGCGCTGAAGCTCCGCTACTCGCACGGCCACGTCCACCGGCCGTACGTGCATCCGTTCGGGATGACCGGGCTCTGGGTCTCGACGATCCTCGTCACCGGGTGGATCGCGCTCGGCTCGTGGGTCGCCGTGTTCCCCGACTCGCTCGAGCGGCTGTTCGGCGTCGGGTACGGCTTCAAGGGCGCCTGGGGAGTCGACCGCCTCACCTTCGAGTACCTCACGCTCGGCACGCTGCTCGTGATCGTCGGGATCGGGGTCATCGGTTACTGGTTCGGCGCCGGCGTGCGGCGCCAGACGGCGACGGTCGCGATCGAGGAGGCGGTCGCGACCCAGCCCGCGGGCTAGCCCGGGCCCGCGATGGCAAGCGAGGCATCCGCTCCCGGGCTCGTCGACGGGCACATCCCGGTCGGCGACAAGGGGCTGAAGGCCGGCGCCCTCGGCTACCTGTCGAACATCGTCATCGGCGTCGCCTCGACGGCGCCGGCGTACTCGCTCGCCGCGACGCTCGGGTTCATCGTCGCGGTCGGCGGCGTCGGCGTACACGCGCCCGGCGTCCTCATCGCCTCGTTCGTGCCGATGCTGTTCGTGGCGTTCGGCTACCGCTACCTCAACAAGGCGGATCCGGACTGCGGGACGACGTTCGCGTGGACGACGCGCGCGTTCGGGCCGTACGCCGGCTGGATCAACGGCTGGGCGATCTTCGTCGCCGACGTGATCGTGATGGCGTCGCTCTCGGTCATCGCCGCCCAGTACACGTACCTGCTCGTCGGCTGGAACTCGGGGGCGAGCTCGACACCGGCGATCGTCATCGGCGCGGTCGTCTGGATCGTGCTGATGACGTGGATCTGCTTCCGCGGCATCGAGCTGTCGGCGCGGACGCAGCAGGTCCTGCTCGGCGCCGAGCTCCTCATCCTCTTCGCGTTCTCGATCTTCGCGCTCGTCAAGGTGTACGACGGCAGCGCGCTCGCGAGCTCGCTGCACGTGAGCGCCTCGTGGTTCAATCCGTTCGCGATCTCGTTCAGCGCGCTCGCGGACGGCGTCCTGCTCGGGATCTTCATCTACTGGGGCTGGGACTCCGGCGTCTCCGTCAACGAGGAGTCCGAGGCGTCCGCGGAGGGCCCGGGCCGCGCCGCCGTCGTCTCGACGCTGCTGCTCGTCGTCACCTACGTCGTCGTCTCGACGGCGGCGCAGGCGTACGGCGGCACGAGATTCCTCGAGAACAACTCGAACGACGTGCTCAGCGTGCTCGGAGCGCACGTGTTCGGCTCGCCGTGGGACAAGCTGCTGATCGTCGCCGTGCTGACGTCGGCGGCGGCGTCGACGCAGACGACGATCCTGCCGACCGCGCGGACGACGCTGTCGATGGCACGCTGGGGCGCGATCCCGAAGGTGTTCGGGGAGATCCACCCGCGCTATCTCACGCCGACGGTGTCGACGCTCGGGATGGGCGCGCTCTCGATCGTGTGGACGGCGCTGCTCGTGTCGCTGAACCCCGCGCAGGACGTGCTCGGCGACTCGATCACCGCGCTCGGCTTCTCGATCTGCTTCTACTACGGCTTCACCGGGCTCGCGTGCGTCTGGTACTACCGGCGCGATCTGTTCACGAGCGCGCGCCACTTCTTCCTCGTCTGCCTGCTGCCGCTCCTCGGGGCCGCGCTCATGTTCGCCGTCTTCGCGAAGGCGTTCCACGACTACAGCAAGACCGGCGCCGGCTACTCGAAGCCGCTCTGGGGGATCCAGATCCCGATCGTGATCGGCATCGGCACGCTGCTGCTCGGCGTCCCGCTGCTCGTGATCTGCGCCGTCGAGTTCCGCGCCTTCTTCCGCCGGAGGACCGAGGTCGCGCCGCCGGGGCTGCTCGACGCCCCCGTCGAGCACGCGGCCACGCGCCTGTGACGCGGTGACGGTCGAGCCGCGGCTGCCCGCCTGGTGGCTGGAGGACGCGCTCGCGGCGGAGGAGCCGCGCGAGGCGCCGCCGCTCGGGTGCGACCTCGACGTCGACGCCGCGATCGTCGGCGGCGGCTACACGGGCCTCTGGACGGCGCTCGCGCTGCGGGAGCGCGCGCCCGAGCGTCGCGTCGCCCTGCTCGAGGCGGAGATCTGCGGCGCCGGGCCGAGCGGCCGCAACGGCGGCTTCGTCCACGGCTACTGGGCCTCGCTCGCGTCGCTGCTGTCGTCGCTCGGCGACGCTGAGGCGGTGCGGCTCTGCGAGGCGGCGGAGGCGATCGTCCCGGGCGTCCGCACGTTCGCCGAGTCGCGGGGCGAGGACGTCTGGCTGCGCGAGGGCGGGATGCTGATGGTGTCGGCGGCGCCCGCCCAGGACGCGGCGCTCGCGCGCGCGGTGGAGGCGGCGGCCGCGGTGGAGCGGCCGGACCAGGCGGTGCCGCTCTCGCGCGACGGGGTGGCGCGGCGCGTCTCCTCGCCGGCCTTCCGCGAGGGCGTCTTCTTCCCGGACGGCGCCACCGTCCATCCGGGGCTGCTCGCGCGTGCGCTGCGCCGCGCGGCGCTCGACGCGGGCGTCGAGCTGTACGAGGCGACGCCGGTGCGGCGCGTGCGCGACGGCGTCGTCGAGACGGCGACGGGAGCGGTCGTGCGGGCGCCGGAGATCGTGCTCGCGCTGAACGCGGCGCTCACCGGTTGGCCGCCGGCGTCGCGGCAGCTCACGAACTTCGGCTCCTACGTCGTGCTGACGGAGCCCGCGCCGGAGCTGCTCGAGGAGATCGGCTGGACCGGGGGCGAGGCGATCGTCGACAGCCGCATGTTCCTCCACTACTTCCGCACGACGAGCGAGGGGCGCGTGCTGATGGGCAGCGGCTCCGGGCCGATCGGGTTCGGCGGCCGCGTCGACGAGCGCTTCAGCCGCGACCGCCCGACCGCGGAGCGCGCCGAGGCCGGGCTGCGCCGGCTGCTGCCGGGGCTCGCCGGCGCGCGGGTCGAGCGCGCGTGGGGCGGGCCGATCGACGTCTCGGCCGACCACCTGCCGTTCTTCGCGACGAAGCCGGGGACGCGCATCCACTACGGCGCCGGCTACTCCGGACACGGCGTCGGGCCGAGCTGGCTCGGCGGCCGGATCCTCGCCTCGCTCGCCCTCGGCGCCGACGACGAGTGGACGCGGCTGCCGCTCGTCACGCGGCACGTGCCGCGGCTGCCGCCCGAGCCGTTCCGCCGCCTGGGCGGCGGGCTCGTGCGCGCCGCGATCATGGCCTGCGAGTCGGCGGAGGAGCAGGAGCGGCGCCCGCCGCTCGCCGCGCGCGCAGGCGCCGCGCTCCCGCGCCTGCTCGGCACGGAGCTCGGCACGCGCTAGCCCGAGGACGTGTCGCCTCCAGCCACGTCCCGGTGCCTGGCACCGAGACGTGACCGCAGGAGACGCTGTCTCGCGTGGACGAGCCACGAATTCGCGGTCGCCATGCGGTTCCCGCTACGGACCGCTCCGCTCGGGACACGTCCCGGTGCCTGGCACCCGGACGTGGCCGTTCGGGACTCCGTCAGGCGGAGGCCTGCGTCTCGCGCGGCCCGGTGCCGGCGGCGATCGAGCGGGCGATGTCGAGCGTCGAGATGACGCCGACCGGACGCTTCGAGGTCGGGTCGGTGACCGCGAGGTGCGCGATGCCGTTCTCGGCCATCAGCTGCGCGGCGACCGAGAGCGGCTCGGTCGAGCAGACGGTAACGAGCGGCGTCACGGCGCTGCCGCCGGCCGTCCGCGTGTCGACGTCGAGCCGCCCCGCTGCGACGAGGTCGAGATCCGAGACGACGCCCCAGAGCTGCATGTCCTCGTCGTCCTCGTCCTGGTGCTCGAAGACGAACACCGAGTGGACGGAGAACGTCGACATCATCCTGGCGACGACGCGCAGCGGCGTCTCGGGCGGGCAGCTGATCACGCCCGGGCTCATCGCGTCGGCCACGGTCGCGACCTCGAACGGAACCGGAAGGGTCTGCTCGTGATGGGAGACGTCGGTCATGCGCGCATGGTCGCGGCCTTCCGGCGCGGCAGCATCGGCCGAGCCGCTGAACGGCCCTGCGGACAACTACGGAAGCCCGGCGAGGGCGGTCGGCGCGCTGCGCGAGCGCCGCGCTGCGCCGGTTCGCTCGGCAGCCTCGGCGACTGCTGCGGCGACCGCCGGCGCGACCGCACGGTTGAAGACGCTCGGCACGATGTAGTCCGCGGCGAGCTCGTCGTCGGCGATCGTCGCCGCGATCGCGCGCGCAGCCGCGAGCTCCATCTCGGCGTCGATCGTCCGCGCCCGTACGTCGAGCGCGCCGCGGAAGACGCCGGGGAACGCGAGCACGTTGTTGATCTGGTTCGGGTAGTCGGAGCGGCCGGTGGCGATCACCTCGGCGAGCCCCTCGATCGCCTCCGGATCGACCTCCGGGTTCGGGTTCGCCATCGCGAAGACGATCGCGCGGTCGGCCATCCGCCGCACGCCCTCGACGGTGATCGCCCCGGGCACCGACAGACCGATGAAGACGTCGGCGCCTGCGAGCAGCTCGTCGGCGGTCCCCTGGAGGTTCTCGGGATTCGTCGTCTCCGCGTACTCGCGCTTCGCGTCGCCGAGGCCGGGCCGGCCGCGGTAGAGCGCGCCGCCCTCGTCACAGCCGACGATCCACGTGGCGCCGGCGCTCTGCAGCGTCCGCGTCACCGCCATCCCGGCCGCGCCGCAGCCGGTCGTGACGATGCGGACGTCCTCGATCCGCTTGCCGACCACCCGCAGGGCGTTGATGAGCGACGCGAGCACGACGATCGCGGTGCCGTGCTGGTCGTCGTGGAAGACGGGGATGTCGAGGCTCTCGCGCAGCCGCCGCTCGATCTCGAAGCAGCGCGGCGCGGAGATGTCCTCGAGGTTGATCCCGCCGAACGCCGGCGCGATCACCTGCACCGTGCGCACGATCTCGTCGGGGTCCTTCGTGTCGAGGCAGATCGGGAACGCGTCGACGCCGCCGAACTCCTTGAAGAGGACGGCCTTGCCCTCCATCACCGGCATCGCCCCGCCGGGGCCGATGTCGCCGAGGCCGAGCACTGCGGTGCCGTCGCTGACGACGGCGACGGTGTTCCGCTTGATCGTCAGGTTCCAGATCTTCTCCGGGTCGTCGGCGATCGCCCGCGAGACGCGTGCCACGCCCGGCGTGTACGCCATCGACAGGTCGTCGCGCGTCTTCACCGGCACCCGCGGCTGCGTCTCGATCTTCCCCCCGAGGTGGAGGAGGAAGGTGCGGTCGGAGACGTTCACGACCTCGACGCCCTCGACGTCGCGGACCGCGTCGACGATCCGGTGCAGATGCTGCTCGTCGTCGGCGAGGACCGTGACGTCGCGGACCTTCGTCGCCTTCTCGACGCGGACGAGGTCGATCGCGCCGAGCGAGCCGCCGGCCTCGCCGATCGCCGAGGCGAGCCGTGCGAAGGAGCCGGGCCGGTCGTCGATGCGCACGCGGATCGCGGCGCTGAAGGACGCTGACGGATGCACCGGGGTTCACCGTAGGGACGCGCGCGCCCGGTCGCATCCGGTGCAACTACGCTCTGCCCGTGCGGATAACCCTGTGTGACGTCGGGCCGCGGGACGGCCTCCAGAACGAGCCGGAGACGCTGCCGGCGGCGGTTCGCGCCCAGCTCGTCGACCGGCTTGCGGCGGCCGGGCTGCCGCGGATCGAGGCGGTCAGCTTCGTCCGCGGCGACCGCGTGCCGCAGATGGCCGGGGCGGAGCAGGTGGTCGCCGCGATCGAGCGGCGCGACGGCGTCGAACTGTCCGGCCTCGTGCTCAACGAGCGCGGCTGGGAGCGGTTCCGCGCCTGCGGGCTCGACCGGCTCAACGTCGGCTTCGCGGCGACCGAGAGCTTCAACCGGGCGAACGCGAACGCCTCGCTCGAGGAGGCGGTCGCGGGCACCGAGACGATCGTCGCGACGGCGGACGTGCCGGCGACGGTGACGATCTCCGTCTGCTTCGGCTGCCCGTTCGAGGGGCCGGTGGACGCGGGCGTCGTCGCCGAGCTCGCGGCGCGGTTCGACGGCCGGGCGGAGGTCGTGCTGGCCGACACGATCGGCGTGGCGACGCCGTCGCGCGTGCGCGCGCTCGTCGAGCGCACGGGCGCGGACGGGTTCCACGGCCACAACACGCGGAACACCGGCTACGCGAACGCGCTCGCCGCGGTCGAAGCGGGCGCGACGGTGCTCGACGCGTCCGTCGGCGGCCTCGGCGGCTGCCCGTACGCGCCGCGGGCGACCGGCAACGTCGCGACGGAGGATCTCGCGTACCTGCTCGAGGGCGAAGGCGTGGAGACGGGCGTCGACCTCGACGCCCTCGCCGGCGTCTCGGAGTGGCTGGAAGGCGTGCTCGGGCGCCGGCTCGAGGGGTACCTCTACCGTGCCGGCCCGTGGCCTCCCCGGACCGGTCCAAGGGTCTGACCCCGGGACGGCGCTGCTTCAGCCGATCCGGACGACGCCGCCGGCGGCGAGCTCGGCGACCTCGGTGTCCGTGTAGCCGAGCTCGCGGAGGATCCCCGCCGAGTCCGCGCCGATCGACGGCGGCCGCGACCGGTGCACGACCCGCTCGCCGTCCACCGACAGCGGCTGCGCCACCGTCGTCAGCCCGTCGAGCGCCTGCAGCATCCCGAGCGCCTGCGTCTGCTCGTGCTCGGCCGCCTCGCCGACGTTCCGCACGGGCGACGCGGGGATCCCGGCGTCGATCAGCACCGCGAGCAGCTCGTCCGTCGTCCGCTCCCGCGTCGCCGCCTCGAGCGGCGGGATCAGCTCCGCCCGGTGCCGGACGCGGCCCGGGTTCGTCAGGAACCGCTCGTCCTCGGCGAGCTCCAGGACGCCGAGCACGCGGCAGAGCGCGCGGAACAGCTTGTCGTTCCCGGCGACGATCATCAGCTCGCCGTC
>DATKNT010000145.1:0-13994 GCA_035541175.1 Gaiellaceae bacterium | reverse complement strand
CGCGGCGTCGACGAGCGCGTGCGTGCGCTCCCACATCGTCGGCAGGAGCGAGCGGCCGCCGGCGCCGTCGACGAACGAGACGGTGTAGTCGATCTCGGTCGGCGCCCCCGCGGCGAACGACGCGGCCATCGGCGCCGCCGTCTCCGGCTCCGCCGTCACCACGCGCACGCCGGGACGGAGCGCCTTCAGCGCGCTCGCGATCCCCGTCGTCAGCCCGCCGCCCCCCCACGGCACGACGACCGCGTCGAACGTGGCGAGGTCCTCGACGAGCTCGAGCCCGATCGTCCCGTTCCCGGCCATGACGGCGTCGTCCTCCACCGGATGGACGAACAGCCCCTCGACGTCCGGGTGGCCGCGGTCGACCATCGTCTGCCACCAGACCTCGTGCGGGACGAGCAGCACCTCGCCGCCGAGCCGCTCGACCGCTTCGACCTTCGCGCGCGGCGCCGTCTCCGGCGCGACGATCCGCGCGCGCACGCCCGCCTCGCGCGCCGCCCACGCGACGCCCTGCGCCATGTTCCCGGCGCTCGCCGTGACGACGCCGCCCGCGAGCTCCGCGCGCGACGCGGCCCGCACCGCGCTGAGCGCGCCGCGCAGCTTGAACGATCCGATCGGCTGCAGGCACTCGAGCTTCAGCCAGACCTCGCACGGCGCGTCGACGTCGACGCGCACGAGCGGCGTGCGCGCGACCGCGTCCGCGATCCGCTCGCGCGCGCGGCGGATCTCCTCGAGCGGGATCGGGTTCAACCGCTCGTCAATCGCTCTGTTTGGCCAGCTCGGTCAGCTCGGTCCGCACGCGCCAGAGCTCGGGGAACATCGTGTTCTTGATCAGCCCGGCGAGCAGCTCGACCGGCGTGCCCTGCGTGCCGACGACGTCCTCGCCGATGATCCGCGCGACGACCTTGAAGTGGCGGAACCGCCAGACGCCGATCCGCTCGTCCCACTCCGTCAGCAGCTCGGCGAGCTGGTACAGATCCTCGTGCTCGCGGCCCTGCGTGTACACCTCGAGCAGCGACAGCCCCCGCTCGCGGCGGACGGCGTCGAACGCGGCGTAGAGCGCAGGCGACACCCGCCGGATCTCGCGGAACCCCGGCGAGTCGAAGCCCGAGCCGTGCCCGAGCACCCTCCGCACCTCCTGGTACTCCCACGGCGACATCAGCTCGAGGTGCTCGAGGAACTCCTCGACATAGGCGATGCACGCGCATGCTCTCCTCAGCAGCCGCGCAGCGGCTGCCAGATCGCCCGCCCCGATCAGCCGTGTCGCCTCCTCCACCTCGATCCACGCGTGCTTCAGCCAGAGCTCGGACGACTGGTGCACCGTCTGGAAGAGCAGCTCGTCGCGGTGCACCCACTCGTCCGGCGTCTTCTGGAGTCCGAGCAGCTCGTCCGTGCGCAGGTACCGCTCGTAGTCGCTGGCGCCCGCGCCGGGCAGGATCGGTGCGTACTCGTCCGCCGCCGTCACGGCTCCACCCTAGCTCGCCGGCCGTTTCTCGGTGCCGTCGAAGATCCTCATCGGCAGCTCGGCGAGCGGCACGCCGCCGTCCTCGGTGACGAGCCACGTGTCCTGCATGTAGAGGCACGCCTTGCCGTCCGCCGAGATCGCGTGCGGGTGCATCGACAGCACCATGCCCGCCTGCAGGACGGTCTCGTCCGCCTCGCCGATCTTCGGGAACTCGATCATCGTCATCCCGATCGAGTGGCCGGTGACGTGGCCGAGGTGGTAGCCGCGGTCGACGAACCCGGCCGAGACGGCGCGGTGGGCGTCGCGGCAGGTCTCGCCGGCGCGGAGCGCCCGGACCGCCGCGGCGTGGTACTCCTGGTACGCGTCGAGCATGCGCAGCGTGTCGTCGCTCGGCCGGTCCGGGCAGATCGCGCGCGACACCTCGACCCAGTGGCCGCCCGGCCCTGCGACTTCGAGCGATGGGAGGACGCAGTCGGTCGCCGCGATCGGCCGGGTCCCGGCGATCTTGAACTCCGGCAGCGCCGAGCCGTTCGGACCGTCGAGCACCATGTCCATCGTCCAGCGCCCGCAGCCCTGCGAGACGAAGTACTCCTCGCACGGCGCGAGGATCTCCCGCTCCGACCTGCCCGGCGCGAACGCCTCCAGGAAGACCCAGAAGCCCTCCGTGTTGATGCGGACGCTCTCGCGAACCGACTCGAGCTCGAGCTCGCTCTTGACCATGCGCGCGACGTCGAACGCGACGTCCCAGCCGACGAGCATGCACGCGCCGGAGAGCGCGGCGTAGTCGCGCACCGTCATCACGTAGTCCAGCCCGTACACGCCGACGCGCTTGCCGCGCAACCGGTCGGCGAGCCAGTCGCCGGGCCGGTCGACGAAGACCTGCTCGTCGATCCACGTCGTCCCGTGCTCGCCGACGTACCGCGCCTCGCTCGGAAAGACGATCGCCGGGTCGCCGTCGACGGGCAGCAGCACGTACGCGTACCGGTGGACGATCACGAACCCCGAGAGGTACGTCACCGCGCCCTCGAACCCCGTGTACTCGTTGCCGCAGACGACCACCGCGTCGAGCCCGTCGCGCGCGGCCGCCTCGCGGACGAGGCGGTAGCGGCGCTCGATCTCCTCCAGCGGAAGACCCGTGTACGTCGGCTGCCCTACGACTGCCACGACTGCTCCACCCCTTTCACGAGCGCCCAGATCGCTTCGTTTAGCGGCGTCGGCACGCCGTGCTCCCGCCCGAAGCGGACGATACCGCCGTTGAGATAGTCGATCTCCGTCTGCCGCCGCGCCTCGACGTCCTGGAGCATCGACGCCTTGTGCTCGTACGCGACGCCCTTCTGCGCCGAGTAGTCGATCAGCTCCTCGGGATCGGAGTCGAGCACGATCCCCTGCACCGCCGCGACCGCCTTGCCCTCGTCGACGAGCCCGCTGACGAGCCGGCGCAGGTCGGGACGCTCGCAGACGCGGCCGTGCGTCAGCCCGGTGAGCGCCCCGACCGGATTCGTGGCGGCATTGAAGATGACCTTGCGCCATTGCGGGCCGCGCGCGTCGTGCACCGCGTGCGTCGGCATGCCGCCGCGCGTGCACGCCTCGGCGAGCCGCTCCACCTCGGCGAACGGCGCCGGCTGCGGCTCGAACGGCCCGAGCGTCGTGTCGCCCTTCACGTCCCACTGCACGTGCCCGGGCTCGAGGATCTTGCCCGCCGGGAACGTCGTGCCGCGGATGACGCGCTCGACGTGCTCGGCGATCACCTCCTCGTTCCCGATCCCGTTCTGCACCGTCGCGACGCAGCCGCCGGCGAACGCGTGCGCCGTCGCGCGAATCGCCGCGTCCGTGTGCATCGCCTTCGTCGCGACGATGCCGAAGTCGCACGCCGGCAACTCCTGCGGGTCCGTCGTCGCTCGCAGGTGCGCGTGCACCTCGCCGGCGCCGGTGAGCCGCAGTCCGTTTGCGTTGATCGCGTCGACGTGCGACTGCGACGCGTCGAACGCCCAGACCTCGACGTCGTCGAGCCCGGCGAGACCCGCCGCGAACAGCGAGCCGACGGCCCCGCATCCAACGATGCATACCTTCACGAGTAGCTTGCCTCCTTCGCCTTGACGAGCCGGTAGAGGGCGGTGTGCAGCGGCACGGGGACGCCGAGCCGCTGCGCCTCGCGCACGAGCGAGCCGGTGATCGTCTCGATCTCCGTCGGCCGGTGCGCCGTGACGTCCTCGAGCATCGACGGGTAGTGCCAGTGGCCGCGCTGCGTCGCGAGGACGTTCATCTCCCACGGGTCCTCCCACAGCTCGATCCCGGCGCCGGCCGCCGCCGCCTTGCCCTCGTCGACGAGGTCGCGGACGAGGAGGCCGAGGTCGCCGAGCTGTTCCGTCTGCGCGAAGTGGAAGTCGTGCGGGAGCTCGGTGAGCGCGGCGACGGCGTTCACCGTCGCGTTGAAGATGAGCTTCGACCACTGCGCCGGTCGCAGGTCGTCGAACGCCTCGGCCTTCAGGCCGGAGGAGACGATCAGGTCGGCGACCTCGTGCGCGACGGCCGGGGTCGTCCCCCGGTACGGGCCGATCCACGTCGCGGTGTCGAGGATGTACTCGACGTGCGTGTCCGCGTGCCGCGTCCCGCTCATGAACGTCACCGAGGAGAGGAGCGGCCAGTCGCCGTGCGCGCCGACGATCTCCTCGGCGCCGAGCCCGTTCTGCACGGTCATCACCGTCGCACCGGGGAAGCGGCCCTCGAGCCGCGAGGCGACCTGCTCGAGGTCGGTGCCCTTGCACGCGACGACGACGAGGTCCGGCTCCGCGAGGGCGTCGGGGTCGGTCGAGGCCGTCAGCGTCGCGGTGAAGTCGGAGCGGCCGGAGACCCGCAGGCCGTGCTCGTTGAGCGCCCGCGCGTGCTCGTCGCGCCGCGCGAGCACGGAGACGTCGGCGACGCGCGCGAGGTGGCCGGCGAGGAGGCTGCCGATCACGCCGGCACCCGCGATGCAGACGCGCTTCACCGGCGCCTCCGTGGGAGCCGGAACTCGCGCCCGCCGGTGATGCCGGTGGGGCGGACGATCAGCACGACCGCCATCAGCACGCCGACGACGACGAGCCGCGTGCCGGCAGGGAGATTCAGCGTGTGCCCGACGATCGTCACGCCGTTCTCCGCCGCCGCGAGAAACGAGTCGAGCGCGCTGACGGAGAGCGCGCCGACCACCGCGCCCCAGAGGCTCGTCGCGCCGCCGACGACGAGCATCGCCAGCGTGATGAAGGTCAGGTCGAGATACACGACCTCGGTGTTGAGCGGGAGGAAGTGGACGTAGAGCCCGCCCGCGAGCCCGGCGAGCGCGCCGGAGAGGACGAAGGCGATCAGCCGCTGCACGTAGATCGAGATCCCGGTCGCCGCTGCCGCCGCCGGGTCCTCGCGGGTCGCGCGCAGCGTGCGGCCGTAGCGGCTGTGCTGGTACGCGAATGCGACGACGACCGCGATCAGCGCGCCGATCGTCGCCTGCCGGATCCCCGTCGTCTGCGGTACCGACGAGAACGTGTTCAGCCCGGGACCGATCTTCTCGTAGTAGCGGAGCACGTTGTGGACGATCTCGAGCATCGCGAACGTCGCGATGCCCGCCGCGAGGCCGGACAGCCGCATCAGCGGCAGCCCGAAGAGGAGCGCGCACGCCGCGCCGGCGGCGGCGGCGAGTGCGAGCGACGCGACGTTGCCGACGGTGGTGACGTGGAGGAAGTGCGCGAGGTTCGGCATGATCGCGGCCTTCTCGGCGACGGGCACGGAGAGCACGCCGGCCGTCCACGCGCCGAGCGCCACGAAGCTGACGTGGCCGAAGGAGAGAACGCCCGAGTTGCCGATGAAGACGTAGAGCGCGACGACGATCGCCACCTTCACGAGCGTGTCGATGAAGTACGTCTGGTTCGACTGCGACGCGCTCGTTCCCAGCAGCGCGGCGAGCACGACGAGCGTCGCCGGCGCGGCCAGCTCGAGCCAGGTCGAGAGCCGCCTCATACGCGCTCGATCCCCCCGCGCGAGCGGGTGAAGATCCCGTCCGGCCGCACGAGCAGGACGAGGATGACGGCGACGAAGAGGAACGAGTCGAGGTACTGGCTCTGGCCGGTCGGCAGCGCGCCGCCGAGCAGGCCGCTCGCGAACCCGATCGTGAACCCGCCGAGCGTCGCCGACACCGGCCGGTTCATCCCGCCGAGGACGACGCCGGCGAGCACGACGATCGTGTCGCGCAACGCGAAGTCCGGCGTCACGAGCGGCGTCTGCACGGTCATCATCACCGCGACGACGGCGGCGAGCGCGCCCGAGATCAGCACCGCGCCGCCGATCACGCGATTCGCCCGCACCCCGAGCATCCGCGCGGTGAGGAAGTCCATCGAGGCGGCTCGCATGTGCAGCCCGACCGAGGTGCGGTCGAGCAGCAGTCGCAGCAGGACGAGGCACGCGGCCGCGACGAGCACGGTGACGATCGCGATCTTGCGGATCTCGACGCCGCCGATGTCCCACGGTCGGTTCAGCGGCGCGAGCGACGTGGCGATCGTCCCGAGCGAGCCGAACCAGAGCAGCGCGACCGACTGCATCAGGTACGCGACGGCGAACGTCGCGACGAGCATCACCGCGGGTGCGTGCCCGCGCAGCGGCCGGAAGACGAGCCGGTCCATCGCCACCGACAGGGCGAGCACGACCGCGAAGCAGAAGAGGATCGAGACCCAGACCGGCAGGTTCCACTCCGACCCGAACGCGAGCGCGTAGGCGCCGGCCATCACCAGCTGCCCGTAGGCGAAGTTGACGAGGCGGAGCACGCCGAAGACGAGGCCGATCCCGACCGCCATCAGCGCGTAGATGCCGCCGAGCGCGAGCGCGTCCGCGAGCGTCTGCCAGTCGATGTTCAGGATCGCGACGATCACGAGAAGTAGGCGGCGACGAGGGCGTCGGTGTCGGCGGCGTCGCGCGGCCCGAGCGTGACGCGGAGCTCGCCGTTCGAGATGACGTGCGTACGGTCGGCGAGCGCGACCGTGCGCTGCGCGCGCTGCTCGACGAGGAGGACGGCGAGCCCGCGGTCGCGGATCGCCTGGAGCGCGTCGAAGACGACGTCGACGACGCGGGGAGCGAGCCCGAGCGACGGCTCGTCGAGCAGGAGGACGTCGGGCTCGGCCACGAGCGCGCGCGCGATCGCGAGCTGCTGCTGCTGGCCTCCCGACAGCGCTCCGGCCGAGCGGCGCCGGAATTCCTGCACGACCGGGAAGAGCTTCGTCACCTCCTCGATCGCGGCGGACGCGTCGCCGTTCGCGCGCCTGCCGGCGAGCCCGAGGCGAAGGTTCTCCTCCACCGTCAGCTCCGCGAAGATGCGGCGGCCCTCGGGGACGAGTGCGACGCCGCTGCGTGCGACGTCCTCCGAGCGGCGGCCGACGAGCTGCGTGTCGCCCAGCCGCACGGAGCCGCCCGCGACGGGCGCGGCGCCCATGATCGCGTGCAGCGTCGACGACTTCCCCGCGCCGTTCGGCCCGATCAGCCCGACGATCTCGCCGGGCTTCACCTCGAGCGAGAGGCCCCGCACCGCGTGCACCGGCCCGTAGCGGACGTCGAGCCTGTCGACGACGAGCGCGCTCACTCGCCCGCCTCGTGGACGGCGCTCTCGCCGAGGTAGGCGGCGGCGACGTCGAGGTTCGACCGGATCTCCGCGGGCGCGCCCTCCGCGAGCGTCGCGCCCTGGTCGAGCACGTGGATGCGGTCGCAGACGTCCATGATCAGCGCCATGTTGTGGTCGATGAGCAGCACGCCGGCGCCGTGGTCGTCCCGCACCGAGCGGACGAGCTCGGCGAACGCCGGCACCTCGGCCTCCGGCAGCCCGGCCGCCGGCTCGTCCAAGAGCACGAACCGCGGCTCGCCCGCGAGCGCCCGGGCGACGCCGAGCCGCCGCTCGTCGCCGTGCGCGAGCGCCGCCGCCGGCGCGTCCGCGTAGGAGGCGAGACCGAGGACGGACAGCAGCTCGTCCGTCCGCTGCGCCGCCCGACGCGCCCCGGCGCCGACGCCGAGCGCCGCAACCTCGACGTTCTCGCGCACCGAGAGCGCGCGGAACGCGTGCGTGTGCTGGAACGTGCGCGCGAGCCCGTGGCGGCCGCGCCTGTGCGCCGGCCAGCGCGTGACGTCCCGACCCTCGAGCTCGACGGTGCCCTCCGTGGGCCGGTCGAAGCCGCTGAGCACGTTCACCAGGGTCGACTTGCCGGCCCCGTTCGGGCCGATCAGACCGAGCACCTCGCCCCGGCGCAGCTCGAGCGTGACGTCACGGAGCGCCTGCACTCCCTCGAACGCTCGGGACACGGAGGAGGCCCGGAGCGTGCTCCCGGGCCTCCTCTCCTGCGCGTGGTCGTTCGGTTCCGTCAACCGTTGATCTTCGGGACGACCTTCGCGGTGATCATGGTGACCTCCCGCGGCGTGTTGTTGTTGATCTCGATCACGCGGTACGCGCGACCGTAGACCGTGTGCAGCTGCGGCGAGAAGCTCACGAGGCCCGACAGCGTCGGCACCTTGTGGAACTTCTCCATCGCGTTCGCGAGCAGCGTTCCGTTCGTCGAGCCGTGCGTCTGGATGATCGCCGTCTTGAGGCCGTCGATCGCCGCGGAGCCGGTGACGAAGCCGCCCGTCGCCGCGTGCACCTGCTTCGCGAGCGTGTTGACGGCCGGGTTCGGATCCTGGCCGAACGCGTTCGCGAAGGTGACGAAGTAGTAGTTCGTCACCTGCGGGCTCTTCGGCAGCCAGTAGACGCCGTCGCCCGCCCACGAGTTGAGGATCGGAGTGTCGACGCCGGCCGAGCGGAGCCCTGAGACGAGCGTCGACAGCGCGCCGAACGCACCCGCGGTCGAGGTGACGAACACGTCGGCCTTGACGCCGGTCCACTTGCTGACGACGTTGTTGATGTTGCTGCCGCCGAGCGACTGGTAGGTCTCCTGGTCGACGACCTTGCCGCCGAGCTGCTGGAAGCGGGCCTTGAACGCTGCGACGACGTCCTTGAAGTAGACGATGACGGTGTCCGTCGCGAGCGCCGCCGTCTTCCAGCCGCGGCCCCACGCGTACTGGGCCATGGCGGAGCCTTCGTCCTGCGCGACGTTGCCGAAGCTGAACGCGAGCCGCCCCTTCGGGCCGAACCGCTTCGGGCCCATCTGGTCGGTGCCGATGCACGGCGCGACGGCGAGGACGCCGCGGTTGATCGCCTCCTGGACGACCGGGGCCGCGTAGTCGACGTCGCACGTCGTGAAGATGACGTTCGCACCGGCGCCGAGCAGCTTGTCGGCGCAGGCCTTCGCGATCGCCGGCTTGTTGTTCTGCGTGTCGCACGTCTGGATCACGAGCGGATGGCCGAGCACGCCGCCCTTCGCGTTGACCTGCTTGACGCGGATCTCCGCCGCCGCGAGCGCCGGGCCGTCGAACGGCGCCATCGCGCCCTTCGCGTCGTACGCCCAGCCGATCGTGATCGGCGTGCCGGCGGCGCCGGCGTGCGTGCGTGCCGCCGCGGCCGCCGCGAGGCC
Organism: Gaiellaceae bacterium; assembly: GCA_035541175.1. GTDB lineage: Bacteria > Actinomycetota > Thermoleophilia > Gaiellales > Gaiellaceae > Palsa-739. The sequence goes on along the minus strand of DATKNT010000145.1, from coordinate 5,021 downwards.
CATCGCCGCGACGACCGCGAGAACGAGCGCGATGCGCGCCCGCGTGAATCCCTTCATTCCGTCTCCTCTCCGGGCCCGGCTCATGCCGCAACCCTCCGTTCCTGCCAGCACCGAACGAAGCTCTGCCTGCCTCGACGCACGAGCTCGGCCGGATCGAGGTCCCAGAGCGAGTCCGGGTACGCCGTGCCGAAGGCGCCGTTGTCCGAGAAGATCTCCAGGTCGTAGTAGCCGCCCCACCCGGCGGCATCGAGGGCGCCGAGGATGGCGGCGACGTCTGCGACGCCGTCGCCCGGGAGCGCGCGGTCGGCCCAGCCGCGCGTCGGCTCGCGCCAGTCGTTCACGTGAACGGCGGCGAAGCGGTGGATGTGCTGCTCGATCTCCTCGAGCAGGTTCGGGGTGTTCCAGAGATGCCAGACGTCGAACTGGATGCCGAACGCGGGGCTGCCGACCTCGTCGATCAGCTCGACCGCGTCGGTGATGGTGTTCGGGAGCGACCACTCCTCGATCCCCTCCCGCTGGAAGGGCTCGAGCGCCATGCGCACGCCGGCGCGCTCGGCTTCGGCGCCGATCGTCCGCAGGCCGTCGACGACGACGGCGTGCGCCTCGTCCGGGTCGCGGTCGCCGGCCGGGCCGGTGAGGCAAACGATCGCGGTCGGCCGGAAGGCGGCGAGCCGGTGGACCGAGGCGCAGATCGCGTCGACGCGCTCGCCCGGGTCGTCGGGCCCGGGGAGGTGCGGGAGCGGGAGGATCGAGGGGATCTCCGGCACGGCGGAGGCGGCGCCGAGACCGCTCGCCGCGAGCTGCTCCAGCGCGTCGTCGTCGGGTCCCGGCCCGAGCTTCAGCTCCCAGATCCCGATGCCGTCGAGGCCGCCGGCGGAGTAGAGGCGGACGTCCTCGGCGAAGCTCGCGGTGAGCGTGCTCACCTGCGAGATCGAGAACGGGGGCTGGGAGGAACCGGCGCTCACCACGATCGGCGGAATGGTGTCATGGGTTTGACATGTGATCAAGTGTCATTCACGCTCCACGTCGGTGGAGATGTCGACGAGGGAAACCCGGGGCGCCGCCGTCCGGCACCGGACGATGGCGGAGGCGGCGCTGGAGCGGCTGCGCGAGGCGATCATCCTCGGCGAGCTGACGCCCGGGACGCCGCTCCGGCTCGAGGATCTGGCCCGGTCGCTGGGGATGAGCATCTCCCCGATCCGCGAGGCGGTGCGCCAGCTGGAGGCGCTCGGGCTCGCGGAGCACGTTCCGCATCACGGGGCGAAGGTGATGGGGCTCGACGTCGAGGAGCTGCGGGAGCTGTTCTCGATCCGGCTGGCGCTCGAGACGATGGCCGTGCGGCGGGCGGCCGAGCTGTTCGAGGCCGCAGACGAGGCGACGGCGCAGGCGCATCTGGACGCGGAGCGCGACGCCCGCCGGGCGGGCGACGTCCGGGCGGCCGTTCGCGAGCACGCGGCGTTCCACTTCACGCTGTACGACGCCGCGCGATCGGCATGGTTGGTGCGGCTGATCCGGCCGACGTGGGACAGTTGCGAGCGCTACCGGCCGGTGCTGCTCGCGGCCGAGGGCGAGCTGCAGGACCGGCACGAGGAGCTCGACGGCGAGCTGCTCGCCGCCTGCGCCGCGCACGATCCCGTCCGCGCCGCGGCGGCGTTCCATGCCCACCTCGAGCTCGCAACGGACATCTATCGCGTCGAGCTCAAAGGCCGCTCGATCTTCGCCTTCTAGCAGCCGACGGTGAAGAGCGCGGCCGCTGCGCGGCTCGACGGTCAACCGGCTCGGGCTGCCGGACCGGCGGCCGCGCTACTCGACGTGCGTCTCGTGCTCGTCGGCGTAGTCCAGGCGCTCGGCCTGATCGCGGATCGTGCGGTCGAGGCCCGGCGTCAGGAAGACGTCCTGGCTGTCGGTCAGGTGCTCGTTCAGACCCTCATGGACGAGGCGCTCATGCTCCTTCCTGCGGAGCCGACGGAAGAACGCGCGCAGATCCACGCTGGGAACGCTATTCCTCCTTCCGTCTGGCGACAAGCTCGCGCGCCCTGGCCAGCGCGCGCTGCGAGACGGGCGGCTTGAGCAGCTCCGTCGCGACGAGCGTGCCCGAGCCGGCGCCGAGACCGGGCCCGGGCCACGTGCTCGCGCCGATGTGGAAGAGCCGCTCGACCGGCGTCGCGTGCCCGGGGCTGCGCGGGAACGGTCGCCAGAGAAAGTTCTGGTCGAGGGCGAGCGAGCCGCCGTACGGGTCGCCGTGGCGCAGGTTGACGTTCGCGCGCTCGAGGTCGTGCGGACCGAGCGAGACCCGCTTCACGATCGACGACTCGAGGTTCGGGACGTGCCGCGCGAGCCGCGCCTGGACCCGGTCGGCGTAGCGCTCGCGCAGCTCGTCGGTCCACCACCCGTCGCCGATGTCGAGCTCGCCCGCGGCGTCGCCCTTGATCCGCCACGGCAGCTCCTGCAGCTGGATCCACAGCAGCCCCTTGCCCGCGGGTGCGCGGCTTTGGTCCATCGTCAGCGGCTGGCCGACGACGACGGTCGCCTCGGCCGGCAGCAGCCCGCGGTCCGCCTCGTTCACCGCGCGCGAGACGCCGTCGAGCCCCGGGGTGACGTGGACGATCGCGGTTCGGTTCAGGCGCTCGTCGCCGTCCCAGCGCGCAGGCTCGGACAGCGCGAAGTGGATCTGCATCTCCGAGCGGCCGTAGCGGAAGCGCCGCGCGCCCGCGCGCACCGGCTCGGGCACCTCCGCGTCGGCGAGCAGGCGCTGGTAGAGCTGCGTCGGCGTCACGGAGGCGACCACGGCCCGCCCGGCGGCGATCTCGTCCCCCTCGGTCGTCCGCACGCCGACGGCCCGGCCGGAGCGGACGACGACCCGCTCGACGTCGACGCCGGTCTCGCAGTCGCCGCCGTTGTCGCGGATCAGCCGGACGAGCGCGTCCGCGAGCCTCGCGCCGCCGCCGCGCGGGATCGGCATCCCGCCCTCCTGCACCGCGACGGCGATCACCTGCGTCATGAATCCGGACGCCGCCGCGTCCGGACCGAGCCCCGTGTGCAGCACCCACGGCGCGAGCACCCCGTGCGCCCGCTCCGACGCGAACGTCGTCTCCAACCAGTCGCGGCTCGACTGCAGCAGCTCGCCCGCGAACTCCGCCGATCCGCCGCGACCGAGCCGCCGCAGCGCCTTCGTCGCGAGGCCGAGCCCGGCCGTCGACCACAGCTCGGTGGCGAGGAGGCCGAACGCGAGGTCGGCGTTGGGAAAGAACCGCTCGAGCACGCCGGGCCACTCCGGCCCGAGCTCGGCCGCGTTCCCCTCGGCATTGCGCAGGAGGAACGCGGCGCCGCCGTCGGGAAACGCCGTCGCGGTCGGGAGCTCCGTGTTGAGGTACTCGAGCCCGCGCACCGCGAGCTCGTCGCCGAGCTGCGCGTGCGCGGCACCGCCGACCCAGAGCGGATGCCAGGCGCTGAAGACGTCGTGGTGGAACCCCGGCTCGGTGATCTCCGCCGTGCGGATCGCGCCGCCGAGCCAGTCGTTGCGCTCCAGCACGCAAACCCGCCAGCCCTCGCGCGCCAGCAGCGCCCCGCACGCGAGCGCGTTGACGCCGCTGCCGACGAGCACCGCGTCGTAGTCAGCCATGTGCGACCAGCTCCCGGAACTCGTCGTCGCTGACGAGGCCGCGCTTCCGCGCGCCGAGCTCCTTGACCTGCGCGAGCAGCTCCGCGCGCCGCTCCTCCGGCACCTCGAGCCCGAGCTCCGCCGCCTTGATCCGGATCGAGTCGAGCCCGCTCTTCTTCCCGAGCACGATCCCGCGCTCGGCGGCGACGAGCGCCGACGAGTACGGCTCGATCGACGGCGGGTCGTGGAACTGCGACGCGACGGCGCCCGACTCGCGGCGGAACAGCGTCTCGCCAGTGACCGGCTTCCACGGCTCGAGCGCGTAGCCGGACAGTCCCTGGACGCGCGCCGAGACCTCCCGCACGCGGTCGAGCCGCAGGCTCGACTCGACGCCGTACAGCGCGCGCAGCGTCAGCGCGACCTCGCCGAGGTTCGCGTTGCCGGCGCGCTCGCCCATGCCGTTGATCGTCCCCTGCACCCAGCTCGCGCCCGCGCGCACGGCGGCGACGGCCGACGCCGTGGCGAGACCGAAGTCGTTGTGCCCGTGGAAGTGCACCGGCACACCGGGCCCGACCCACTCGACGGTCCTCCCGACGAGCTCCGCCACCGCCTCCGGCGACGCGATCCCGAGCGTGTCGACGACGACGACCTCGCGCGCGCCCGCCTCGACCGCCGAGACGTACACGCGCTCGTAGAAGTCCGGCCCGGCGCGGGTCGAGTCGACGCCGAAGAAGGCGGCGTGGATCCCGTGCTCCGCGGCGAAGCGCATCGCGCCGGTGATCCGCCCGAGCATCGTCTCGCGGTCGACGCCGATCGCGTTCAGCTTCAGGTCGGAGATCGGCGACTCGATCACCGACGCCCGCACGCCGAGCTCGACGAGCGCCTCGAGGTCGGCCGGCACCGCGCGCGAGAAGCCCCAGACCTCGGCGCGCAGCCCCGCGGCGGCGATCAGCTCGACGGCGCGCCAGTCGTCCTGCGAGACGCGCGGGAACCCCGCCTCGATCCGGTCGATCCCGAGCCCGTCGAGCAGCCGCGCGATCTCGAGCTTCTGCTCCGCGTCCAGCACCACGCCGACCGTCTGCTCGCCGTCGCGCAGCGTCGTGTCGTAGAGCCCGACGCTGCCGCCGATGCGGTAGGCGTCGTTCAGCGTCCCGGTCCAGATCTCGCTCATCCGCAGCGCACGACCCCGTCGGGGAACGGCGAGAGCTTCTCCACGCCGGATGCCGTGACGAGGAAGTTGTCCTCGACGCGGAGCCCGCCGCCGCCGTCCCAGTAGATCCCGGGCTCGACGGCGAGCACCATCCCCTCCTCGAACACGCCGCCGCCGGCCTGGTGCGGATACGGCGGCTCGTGCGCGCGCGCGCCGACGCCGTGGCAGATCGGATGCGACGGCTGCCCGGGATAGCCCGCCTCCGCGATC
>DATKNT010000144.1:0-8796 GCA_035541175.1 Gaiellaceae bacterium | reverse complement strand
GCTCGCGGCGAACTGGCTGAACGACCCCGCCTACGGCGACGTCTACTCCGTCGGGCCGCCCGTGCGCGCCAGCGTCCGATGACGTGAGCACGTCCCCCGTCTCCCCGGTCGTCGAGCCGTCCCGCCGCCCGTTCGCTCTCGTCGGGCATCGGCAGGCGCTCGCCGAGGCCGCGGCGCTGGGCGTCGTGCTCGCCGTCGCCGGCTGGATCTTCTCCATCCCGCTGCACAACGCGACGAACTACGACGAGGGGAACTACCTCGCCGCGATCACGGACCTGCGGCACGGGTTCGTCCTCGGAAAGGACGTCTATCCCGACCAGCCGCCGGGGTGGTACATCCTGCTCGGCCTCCTTGCCCGCGTGCTCGGCAACTCGGTGACCGCGATCCGCGCCGGCATGCTCGTGATCGCGCTGCTCGGCGTGGTCGGCGCCTGGGCGGCGGCGCGCCGGCTCGGGCCGGTCGCCGCGCTCGGGGCGGCGGCGGTGCTCACGGTGACGCCGCCGTACGCCGCACAGGCGACACAGATCGAGGCGGACACGCCCGCGGTGGTGCTCGCCCTCGTCGCACTCGCGCTCGCCGCCTGGGCGTACCGGGAGCGGACGTCGACCGCGCTCGCCGTGCTCTCCGGAGCCGCGCTCGCGGGTGCGGCCTCGGTGAAGCTGTCGGCCCTGACGGCCGTCGTGCCGTTCGCGGCGATCGTGCTCCTCGGCAGGCGCGGCAGAGCGTGGCCGCTCGCCGGCGCGGCGGCCGTCCTGCTCGCCGAGCTGCTCGCGTTCCGGAACGAGCTGGGGCCGATCGCGCACGGAGCCGTCGGGCAGCACACCTCCGCGCTCGGAAACGCGCACTGGAGCCGGGTCGACAACCTCCGTCTCGTTCGGCACTACTTCAACTGGCACACGCCGGCGACGTATCTGCTGATCGCCGCCGTCCTCGCCCTGGTCTTGCTCGCGCGACACCCGAAACGAAGCTACCTCGCCGCACTGTGGCTGTTCCTGCCAGCGGCCGGGGTGTTCGTGGTCGCGATGAAGCCGCTGCTCGACCACCACCTCGTGATCGTCTCGGTCGCGCTCGCGCTCCCGGCGGGCGCGTCGCTCGGGCTCGCGGCGGAATCGGGACGGCGTGAGCTCCGGCTCGGCGTCGCGCTCCTCGCCGCGGCGCTCGTCGCGGTGGGCGTCGCCCAGCAGGGTCATCACCTCCGCGCATCGCGAACGACCGAGCCCGAATGGATGCTCCGCGCCGCCGCCGCGGTCCGGGTCGCCACCGCGCCGACCGACATCGTCGCCACCGACATCCCGATCATCGCGTACCGCGCGCACCGGTTGCTCGTCCCCGACCTCGTGGACACCTCCTTCACGCGCGTGGACGTCGGCGAGTTGCCGCCGGCGAGGATCTTCGCCGAGCTCGCCCGCTACCACGTCGAGGTCGCGGCGATCGGCCGCTCCTTCTACGCGGATCCGCGGATCAGGCACGGCTTCGACGTCCGCTTCCGCCGGCGGCTCGTCCGGCCCGACATCGTGCTCTACCTCCACCGGCGGTCTACCCTTTCGGCGCCGTGATCTCGGTCGTCGCCCCCGTCCACAACGAAGCGGAGAACCTCGCCGAGCTGCACCGGCGGATCCGGGCGGCCGCGGCGGAGCTCGATACGTGCGAGATCGTCCTCGTCGACGACGGCTCGACGGACGGCTCGTGGCCGACGATGCTCGCACTCGCGGCGGCGGATCCCCACGTCCGCCTGCTCCGGCTCTCGCGCAACTTCGGCCACCAGGCGGCGCTGACGGCGGGGCTCGATGCCGCCCGCGGCGACGCCGTGGTGCTGATGGACGCCGACCTTCAGGATCCTCCCGAGGTGATCCCGGCGCTCGTCGCCAAGTGGCGCGAGGGCTACGACGTCGTCTACGGCCTCCGGACGGAGCGCGAGGGAGAGACGCGGTACAAGCGCTGGACCGCGGCGGCGTTCTACCGGCTGCTGCGCGGGATGACGCGCGTCGACATCCCCGCCGACGCCGGCGACTTCCGCCTGCTCTCGCGGCGCGCGGTCGACGCACTGGCGCGCATGCCGGAGCGGGCGCGCTTCCTGCGCGGGATGACGAGCTGGGTCGGCTTCCGCCAGGCGGGCGTCCCGTACCGGCGCGACGCACGCTACGCGGGCGAGACGAAGTACCCGACCCGGCGGATGGTCCGCTTCGCCGTCGACGCGATCACGTCGTTCTCGACGACGCCGATCCGCATCGTCACCGGCATCGGGCTCGTCGTCGTCGCGTTCTGCGTCGGCGTGCTGGCGTGGGCTATCTACGTGAAGTTCTTCACCGACACGGCGGTCGCCGGCTGGACCTCGGTGCTGATCGTCGTGCTGCTTCTCGGCGGGATGCAGCTCGTCGGGCTCGGCGTGATCGGGCAGTACGTCGCGCGGATCTTCGAGGAGGCGAAGCAGCGGCCCCTCTACATCGTCGAGGAGTCGGTCGACGGCGGCGTCGCGCCCGACGTCGTCGCGCCTCCTACGACGACCGCGGCTCCGCTTCCCTGAGCTCCGACTCGAGCAGCGCCAGGCGCTGCGCCAGCATCACGTTCTGGTCCGAGAGCCGCGAGATCACCGTCGAGTAGTGGAGCAGCACGGCGATGACGAACAGGATCCCGACCGCGAACAGCACGGCGGGTGGATACGTCTGCACGCCGACCCAGCGGGCCATCGTGTTCAGCCCGCCGCGCCAGAGCGACAGGGCGGTGAGCACGAGGCCGGTGAGCAGCCAGAGCAGCGCGTAGCGCTCGCGCAGGCGCCGGCTGCGGATCAGCTCGAGCACGACGAGGACGAGCGCGATCGACGCGATCGCGCCGGCGATGGAGACGGCGAGGGGAGTCACTGCAGTTCCTCCTGCGGGACGACGTTGCGGCGGAACAGCCCGACGAAGATCGCGAGCAGCACCTTGATCATGTAGTAGATGGAGCGGAGGGCGGTGATCGACGAGCGGCCGCCGCCGCGCTCGCGCATCGCCACCGGCACCTCCTCCATCCGCAGGCGGTGGCGGAACACCATCACCGTCGCCTCGACCTCCGGATAGTCGTGCGGGTAGTCGCGCGCGAACAGGGCGATCCCGCGGCGGTTGAGCGCCTGGAACCCGGAGGTCGGGTCGGTGACGCGCTGGCCGACGATGCCGGACACGACCGAGGCGAGGATGCGGATGCCGATGCGGCGGGAACGGGACGAGCGGTAGCCGTCGCCGCCCTCCGCGGCGAAGCGCGAGCCGACGGCGATGTCGGCGTCGCCGGCGAGCACCGGCGCGAGGATCAGGCCGAGCTGCGACGGATCGTGCTGGCCGTCGCCGTCGACGCGGACGGCGAGGTCGTAGCCGTGCTCGTAGGCGAAGCGGAAGCCGGTCTGCACCGAGCCGCCGATGCCGAGGTTGTACGGGAGACGCAGGACGATCGCGTCCTTCGCGGCGGCGACCTCGGCGGTACGGTCGCTCGAGCCGTCGTCGACCACGACGACGTCCAGCCCGGGGTCGAACGCGCGCAGCTCGTCGATCACGCGCGGGACGGTGTGCTCCTCGTTCAGCGCGGGGACGATCGCGACGCGCCGCAGCTCCGCGAGCGCGGCGGGCGCGGGCGCGCCGGCGGCGAGCTCGGCGGTGTCAGGCACGCGCCGCCGCCGGGACGCCGAGGTCGAGCAGCTCGAGCAGCCGGCGCGCGCGGTGCGCGTACGTGTGCTCGTCGAGCACGCGCTCGCGCGCGCGGCGGCCGAGCTCCTCCGCCTGCGCCGGGTCGCCGAGCAGGTCGTGGTACGCCTGCGTCGCCTCGTCCGCGTCGGCGACGACGAGCAGCTCGCGGCCCGGCTCGAACCAGCGGTCGATTCCCTCGACCGGGTTCGAGACGATCGCGGCGGCGCACGCCGCGAGCTCGAACGGACGGACCGTGGACGACGCCGGCACCGTCGCGTGCGAGCGCCGCGTGATGTTGAGGTTGACGCGCGCCGAGGAGATCGCGCGCGGGAAGACGTTGTACGGCACGTCGCCGAGCAGCCGTGCGTTCCCGACGTCGCCGCGGAAGTCGTACCCCGCGAGCGCGAAGTCCGCATCGGGAAGCCGCCGGCTCGGCTCGCCGACGAGCTCGCGCGTCCACTCCCGCCGGAACTTGTCGCTGTGCCCGTAGAAGAAGACGTCGACCTCCTTCTCGACCTGCTGCGGCGCGAACAGCTCCGGGTCGATCGCCCAGTAGAGCGGCTCCGCGCGGCGGGCGCCGAGCTCGAGCAGCCGCGGGATCCCTCCCTCGGAGTTCGAGAGGACGAGGTCGTACTCCGACGGGTCGGCGCCGTGGTAGTAGTTGAAGCCCGTGTCCATGCCGCCGAACTCGGGCAGGCTCATCGGCACGTCGCCGTCGTAGTAGACGACGGGGACGCCGAACCGGTCGCGCAGCGCGGTCGGGATGCCGCGGAAGTGGCTCATCGGCACGGTGAAGACGACGACGGCGTCGACGTCGCGCTCGCGCTCGAGGATCCGCTCGAGATGCCGGCGCCAGCGCGGCGTCACCGTCCGCCAGATGACGTCGCGCAGGAGCCTGTCGGCGCGACCGTCTTCCGGGTCGGCCTCCGCGCGGCGCAGGAACCGGTCGCCCTTCAGCCGCGCCGCGGCCGTGCGCGCCGCCGCGAACGCCTCGGCCTCGCGGTAGAGCGGGTTCGGCGCGGTCCGCCACCACGGCGACTCGATCGCGCGGCCGCGGTACGTCGTCACGATCAGGTCGATCCCCGACTCGGCCATCCCCTTCCAGAGCTGCCACCACGCGGGCGTGCAGCCGTAGCGGAAGTCGAGATCGGCAGCCGACGCGACGGCGAGGATCTTCGGAGCACGCATCGCCGCCATTGTGACGATCGGATCTGAAGGAACCGTTAGGTCCGAGTCAGTAGGCGCCGCGCCGCGCCAGCACCGCGGGGAGCGTCTTCGCGAGGATCGTGATGTCGAGCCAGATCGACCAGTTCTCGAGGTAGTAGAAGTCGAGCCGCACGAGGTCGTCGAAGCTGAGGTCGATCCGGCCCGAGACCTGCCACAGCCCCGTCATCCCCGGCAGCACGAGGTAGCGCTTGCGATGCCAGTCCTCGAGCTGGACGTAGTCGCGCAGCGGGAGCGGGCGCGGGCCGACGAGCGACATCTCGCCGAGGAGGACGTTGAGCACCTGCGGCATCTCGTCGATCGAGTAGCGGCGGAGGATCCTGCCGATCCCCGTCACGCGCGGGTCGTCCTTGATCTTGAACAGCGGCCCCGACGCCTCGTTCGCCGTCTCGAGCCCCGCCTGCCGGTCGGCGGCGTCGACGTACATCGAGCGGAACTTGAACATGCCGAACTCCCGCTCGCCGAGACCGATGCGCCGGTCGCGGTAGAACACCGGACCGGGCGAGTCGAGCTTCACCGACAGGGCGATCACCGCCCACAGCGGCGCGGCGATCAGGATCAGCAGGCCGCTGACGACGACGTCGAACGCGCGCTTCACCGCCCAGTCGAGCCCGGCGAAGACCGGCGGGCGCAGCTCGAACAGCGGCACGCCCTGTCCGGCGACGTACTCGACGCGCTGGCGCAGCAGCTCGGCCGTCGTCGGCGCGACGCGCACCTTCACGCCGGCGCGGTGCGCCTCCTGGACGAGGTCGAGCAGCTGCCCTTCCTCGAGGTCGACGCCGCTGACGATCAGCTCGTCGACCGGCTGCTCGTCGAGCACGCGCGGCAGGTCGCCGACCTGGCCGAGCACGGGCAGCCCCGCCGCGCCGCCGTCCGACGAGAGGACGCCGACGAACTCGTAGTCGATCCCGCTGCGGGCCCGGCCGAGCGCGCGCCGCAGCGCGACGAGCCGGTCGCCCTCGCCGACGAGCACGGCGCGCCGGCGCGCTCCTGCGACGCGCCACATCTCCGCGGTGACGAGCTCGTAGCTCGAGCGGAGCAGCGAGATGACGATCGCGCTGATCACGAACGCGGTGAGGTACAGCCCGAACGTCGTGTGCTGGTACCCGGTCCCGACGGCGAACGCGAGCGTGATGACCGTGACGAGCATCAGCGACGAGACGATCCGCCCGACGCCCGCACGCTGCTCGCGCGGCGCGTACAGCCCGGCGCGCCAGAAGACGAGCACGGTGACGAGCGCGAGGAACGGGAGCCAGTTCCTCTCCGCGTTCCAGGGCAGCCCCCAGAGGATCGGCCGCTCGCCGTAGTAGAGCTCGCGCAGCACGAGCGCGAGGTAGATCGAGCCCGCGAGCCCGCTCAGGTCGATGACGACGAGCGCGACGATGCTGACCGCGCGGCGCAGGCCGGCCCGCAGCTGGACGCCGGCCGGGACGATCCGGACCGACCGGATGTCGCCGGGGTACTCGGGTCGAGCAGGCGGGACGCCGTCGCCGCCGCCGTCCACGTCCGTGCCTCCGCCGACAACAGGCTTGGTCGCCACGAGACCGCGAATTCTACTCCGGCCCTGTTTGCGTCCTGTGATCAGCGCGCGGGCGGACGCCGCCGCCCCAGCACCGCGAGCGACGCGACGAGCGCCGTTCGCCGCGTCGCGTCGAGCAGGTCGTAGTCGTGGAAGTACGCGTGGACGTAGGGCGGCAGCGGCCCGAGCACCCCGCGCGCGAGCTGTCCGAGCGAGTGCGTCGTCGGGAGGACTCCCGGCGAGGGCGAGCCGCCGCGGGGGGTGCAGTCGACGAGCCCGAGCTCCCGCACCGCCGCGCGCACGGCGTCGTCCGTGTACCAGCCGCCGCCGCAGAAGAAGGCCGGGTCGAGCCCGCGCTCCCGCATCCACGCCGTCTCCTGCCGGACCCGCTCCGCCGGGTCGCCGCCGGTGGGACGTGCGTGCGTCGGGCTCGTCCAGTGCGTGTGCAGCCCGAGCGGCGCGCGCGCCGCGGCGGCCCGCGCCCGCTCGAGCCACGGCTCCTCGGCCTCGCCGTGGGCCGGGTCGGGCGGGCGGATGAGCGCGATCACGTCGAAGCCGCCGGGGCGCCGCCGCTGGAGCGCGTCGAAGCGCGCCCACGAGGCGTCGTCGAGCGGCTGCTCCAGATGGCACGACACCACGGCTGCGGGCTCGACGGACACGGAAGGCACACTGTCACGCATGTGCGGGATCTGCGGACTCTATGCGGCGTCCGGGCAGCCCTCGGCGGCGCTCGTCGACGCGATGCGCGCGCGGATCCGCCACCGCGGCCCCGACCAGGGTTCGACCGACGCCTTCGGCCCGTGCGTCCTCGGCCACCAGCGGCTCCGGGTGATCGACCTCGAGCTCGGATACCAGCCGGTGGCGAACGAGCGCGGCGACGTCGTCGCGGTCTTCAACGGCGAGCTCTACAACTTCCCGGAGCTGCGCGAGGAGCTCGCGGCGAAGGGCCACGAGGTGCGCGGGCACGGCGACACGCCGGTGATCCCGCATCTGTACGAGGAGCACGGGCCGCGCTTCGTCGAGCGGCTCGAGGGGATGTTCGCGCTCGCGCTCTGGGACGCGCCGCGCGGCCGCCTCGTGCTCGCGCGCGACCGGCTCGGCAAGAAGCCGCTCGTCTGGACGCGGCTCGACGACGGGACGCTCGCGTTCGCCTCCGAGCTGAAGGCGCTGCTCGAGCTGCCGGGGCTGCGGCGGGAGCCCGATCTCCCCGCGCTCGACGCGTACCTCGCGCTCCAGTACGTCCCCGGCGACCGCACCGGCCTCCGCGGCGTCCGCCGGCTGCCGCCCGCGTCGCTCCTCGTCGCCGAGGGCGGGAGCGAGCGGATCGAGCGCTACTGGGAGCCGAGCGCCGGCGACGAGGCGCTCGCCGACGAGGCCTGGCTCGAGCGGGTGCGCGAGACGGTCGGCGAGGCGGTGCGCCGGCGGCTCGTCGCCGACGTCCCGCTCGGCGCGCTCCTCTCCGGCGGGATCGACTCCGCCGTCGTCGTCGCGCTGATGGCGGCGGCGTCACCGGAGCCGGTGCGCACGTTCACGGTCGGCTTCGCGGACGAGCGCTACGACGAGCGGGAGTTCGCCCGCGCGGTCGCGGAGCGGTACTCGACGCGGCATGAGGAGATCGTGCTCGAGCCGGACGCGGCGTCGACGCTGCCGCGGCTCGCGGAGGCGTTCGACGAGCCGCTCGGCGACGAGGCGGCGCTGCCGCTCTATCTCATCTGCGAGGCGGCGCGGCGCGAGGTGACGGTCGCGCTCGTCGGCGACGGAGGCGACGAGTCGTTCGCCGGCTACGAGCGCTACGCCGCGGTCGGGCTCGCGGAGCGCGTGCCGGCGCCGGCGGCGTCCGCGGGCGCACGCATGCTGCGCGCGCTCCCGTCGGGACGGCGCGAGCGCCGCTCGCCGGTGTTCCGCGCGGCGCGCTTCCTCGAGGCGGCCGCGACGCCGCGCTCCGAGCGCTACGGACGGCTGATGCAGGTGCTGCCGCTCGCGACGCGGGCCGACCTCTGGAGCGACGAGGCGAAGGCGGAGATCGGCCCGCTCACCTCCGCCGGTTTCCTGCTCGGCCCGCCGCCGCAGCCGGGGATCGCCGGGCTCCAGCGGCTCGATCTCGAGACGTACCTCCCCGGCGACCTGCTGCCGAAGTCGGACATCGCGTCGATGGCGCACTCGCTCGAGCTGCGCTCGCCGCTCCTCGACCACCGCGTCGTCGAGCTGGGCCTCGCGCTGCCCGAGACGCTGAAGTTCCAGGGCCGCGAGGGGAAGGTGGCGTTCCGCCGCGCGTTCGCCGAAGAGCTGCCGCCGCAGGTGGCCGCCCGCGGCAAGAGCGGGTTCGGCGTGCCGCTCGCGCGCTGGTTCCGCACCGATCTCCGCGACCTCGCCCGCGACCTGCTCCTCGACGAGCGCGCG